>DATAYL010000086.1:0-7415 GCA_036272575.1 Bryobacteraceae bacterium
TGGCTCGCGGAGATCATCGGCCGCAAGCGGTATTTCATGATGTCGCTTGCTATTTTCACGCTGAGTTCACTGCTTTGCGGTTTAGCGCCCAGCCTGCCGCTCTTGCTGTTGTTCCGAGCTGTGCAAGGCGTCGGCGGCGGTGGACTGCAGCCCATCGCACAAGCGATTCTCAATGATACGTTCCCCCCAGAACAGCGCGGCCAGGCGTTTGCTCTCTACGGCATCACCGCAGTTCTCGCCCCTACAGTCGGGCCGATGCTGGGAGGCTGGATTACTGACAGCTATTCTTGGCGCTGGATATTTTTCATCACGCTGCCCGTGGTCTCGCTTGCTCTTTATTTGACTTACACGCTGGTCGAAGATCCGCCGTTCCTCAGTCGCTTTAAGCACGGGAAAATCCGGGTAGACTACATCGGAATATCCATGTTGGCGCTGGGCGTGGGCTCACTGCAGATACTTTTGGACAAGGGTCAGGAAGACGATTGGTTCGGCTCGCGTTTCATTACCACCCTGGCAATCACCGCAACGGTTTCCCTGATCTCACTTGTCATCTGGGAATGGTTCCGCAAAGAGCCGGTCATCGATGTCCGCATGTTCAAAAGCTTCAACTTCGCGGCAGCGAACCTGATGATGTTCATGATGGGCTTCATGCTCTTCAGCACCCTGGTGTTGATTCCAGAATTTCTGCAAACGCTAATGGGTTACACAGCCGAGCTTGCAGGTCTCGTCCTATCCGGCGGCGGAGTTGTCTTGCTAGTGATGATGCCCATTGTTGGCCGGCTTTCATCAAAGATCCAAGCCAGATGGCTGATCGCGATGGGATGGCTGTGTCTTGCAATTGGGTTATTCTATTGCGGTCACAACATTGATTTGTTTGTCAGCTTCCGCTCTGCGATGTGGCTGCGCGTGGCCCAGGTGATAGGAATCGGATTTCTATTTGTTCCCATCACGGCCGCGGGGTACATCGGAGTTCCTCCAGAGAAAGGCAACAGCGTCTCCGGCATGATCAATTTCATGCGCAATATCGGCGGCAGTATCGGAACGTCCGTCGTAACCACGATGATTGTCCGACGGGCTCAGTACCACCAGCAAATCCTCGTCGGCCACATCACCCCCGATTCCCCCGCATATCGTTCGGCACTTCGTGCACTGGGCTCAAAAATCGCGCACTCTGGGCTTCGGGCCGGGGACGCCCGCGACCAGGCAATTGCGAGGTTCTACGAATTGGTGCATCGACAAGGCGGCGCACTGTCCTTTATGGACATCTTTTGGGTCTTGGGCGCGCTCTGCTCCATCATGTTCGTTCTGGCGTTTTTCTTGAAGAAGAATGATCCAGGAGCGGGCGGACAAGTCGCGGCGGGCTAGGGATAGACCCTATGGTTCACGCCGTCACAATTGAGCGGGAGTTCGGCTGCGGAGCATCCGAAATTGCCAGTTTGGTCGCCAGCCGCCTTGGATGGAGTCTATGGGACGAACAGCTGACACAGGAAATCGCGCGACTGACCGAAAGTACGCCACAAGCGGTCGAGCGGAGAGAATGGCGAACCGATCCCGCCGTGTATAGGGTTTTTAAAGACTTTCTGCGGGGCGCGTTTGAGGGAGGCTTGCCGCCCACCAACCGGCTGCACTTGCTCGATGCGCGCCGGATTGCCGCTGTTTCGGAAGTAGCGGTCAAAACCGCCGTTTCCGGCGGCCGCTCGGTAATCGTCGGTCGAGGTTCGCAATACTTTCTGCGCAATCGCAAGGACGTCTTTCATGTGTTTCTCTATGCATCTAGAGATCATAAGATCCGCAGAATGATCGCTCGGGGCGCAACTCAGGACAAGGCAATCGAACAGATCGACACAACGGACAAAGCGCGAGCTGCGTTCGTTCGTCAGTACCTTGGGCTGAAATGGCCGGAACCCCAGCTATATCATGCGATGTTCAATACCGAGATGGGGGAGACTTGTACGGCCACGATGCTCCTTAACTGTGTCCAACAGTTCGAGCGTGACACTGGGTGAACTCATGCCTTCGGGCCAGAAACGAAGGGACTACCGACCTCAAAAAAACGCAGCAACCGGCCGACCTCGCGGGTGATGCCGATGCGCACACTTTTGCCGATGGGCTCACTCTTCTGAACAGGAGTGCCGAGCCAAAGCGGCCCATCGGTACACAGGTCAAGTCCATCGAGACGCTCGTCAACCTGCAATGCAGCCGCAAGCCGCCCGGGTCCTCTCGCCAAGTCAATCAGTCTGTCGGTCTTGCGGTGCCGCTGCATCAGTTCGATTCCATCGAGCGGTTCCAGCGCACGCAGCAGTACGCCGGCGCCAACCCCGGGCTGTTCCGCGGTCACGTTGAGCATGAAGGACGTTCCATAAATGAAGTACACGTAAGCAAACCCCGCGCCCAAGAATAGGGAATGGTTGCGTGTCGTTTGTCCACGGTAAGCATGCCCGCTCGAATCGCCTGGCGGGTAAGCCTCCGTTTCGACAATGCGGCCACTCATTCTGTTTCGCCCCATATTGCGGACGATGGTTTTCCCAATAAGATACCTGGCCAGCCCAGCCGTACCCACTGGCAAGTTGGTTCGTGAGAGTCGCCGGATATCAGATGCAAGATCACGCGCCGTATGCAATCCTCTAAACTAATCTTCGCCTGTTAGGCCCACTTTGTTGCCTCCTTTTTCTGGGTGGGGCATCAAATTTTCTACCCGGGCGCCGATCCAGGAAGCAAGCTACTGTCGAGGTATTCCTATGACTGAATCTTCTGAGCTTCGGATGAAGAGAATGCCACTCAACAATGAAAGCGGCCATATACCCGCAGTCGGCTTCGGCACCCTAATTCCCGACGCCGCTGTGACGATGACTGCGACCAGAGACGCGCTAGAAGCCGGATTTCGACACTTCGATTGTGCTGAGCGATACCGGAACGAGCGCAGGTAGGCGAGGCGTTGCAGGCAGGACTTGCCGCTGGGGGGATCGCGCGCGAAGACATTTTTGTCACCACGAAATTGTGGAACTCCAATCATCGGCCCGAGCGCGTCGAACCGGCATTCGAGGCGAGTCTCGACCGACTCAGGCTCAACTATCTGGATCTCTACCTCATCCACACTCCGTTTGCGTTTCAAGCCGGAGACGAGCAGGACCCGCGCGATCAAGACGGCAACATCCTTTACGACCACGGGGTGACTTTGCTCGACACTTGGAAGGCGATGGGAGCTCTCGTGGACCATGGCAAATGCCGGGCTATCGGGCTGTCAGACATCACTTTGGACGAGCTGGTGCCCATCTACGAATCGGCGCCAATCAAGCCAGCCGTGGTCCAGGTCGAGTCACATCCGTATCTGCCGGAGACGGAGCTTCTGGAATTCTGCAAGCAGAAGGGCATTGTGTTTTTGGCTTTCGCGCCATTGGGCCACGGAACCAGGCCGGGCCCACTTGAAGATCCAGTCATTACAGCAATCGCCGCACGAGTTGGAAAGACGCAGGCACAGGTGCTACTGGCGTGGGCGGTGCAGCGAGGCACTGCTTTGCTTACCACGCCCAAATCTGCAGCTCGCGCGAGAGAAAATTTCAACATCTCCCCCCTTCCAGAAGACGCATTAGATGAAATCAATCGCATTCAGACGAGACAGAGGCTCAACGAAGTCGTGAAGACGGGCATCCCGGGTTTCATCCCACGATGTAGTTCAAAATGAAAACCGAAGATCCCTTCGAGCAGTCGATGCAAGAGGAGCAGGCCGTCAGGTTTCGAGGTCAACAGGCTTCCTGCGCGTTTGGCAGTGGATTAGTACCGAGAAGTCTTAGGTCAGTCCGCCAGTCCGCTCCTCTGCGGTCAAGTTGACGCGGTAGGGACGGTCATTGCTGATCGCCCCCCGCACAGACATCTGAGGCGGTCAGTCAAGAGCTTGCGGCTACTAATTTGCGGAAGCCAGCGATTGTTTTCCACTGCAGATCCACAACGCGCTCTGGTGTTTGCTTATCGACGCAGTGAGTTGAAAGCTTAGACTCATACAACGCCTCGTCATATCGCTTGTGATCTTTCCAACAACGAAACAGAATTCGAATCCACTTGAAGGCCAGCGCCCGGACGGCTGTGTTGCACGCTTTTCCTTTTGCGCGCTGCCCGTCGTAGTATGCTCGCGCCCAAGTCGAGTACGCGATCGACCGCAGAGCCCATTCCTGAAATGTTTGGCGTAAGAACTTTGGACAAGACCACCGCCAGTGAACCCAATGCTGTCTTCCGCTGCTAACCACCACTGGAGGATTCCGCTATAGCACTGGAGTTGGTGAGCTGTCATATATCGATCTCTCTGGCTGCCAATCGCGGCAATGAGCCGCGGTGCCAATACATCTCCGGCCCCCGGAAACGATTTCACAAGGGCATAATCCGGGTGCTGCCGCGCCAGAGTCTCGATCTGGGTGTCATAACGAGAATCCGCGTTGACGAGCTCTTTCATTAGACCTGCCCATGCCACGACGGCGGACCGACATGATGTAAGGACGGCCGCATCATTGGTAGCAGCGATGGATTTCCTTATCTGTTCCAAACGTTCTGCCAACCGTTCGGAATTTCGGCTGTTGTGATCGAAGAAGAACTGTTGGATCGTTGCCGGCTTGGCCCGTTTCAATTTCTCGAGATCAGGCCAGCGTTCGAGGAACTCGGCTGCAATCGCAGACCCAATCTCGTCGAACCAGTCCAGCACCTGCGGAAAGTACATCTTCAAAAGTGAGGTGATTCGGTTCGAACAGCGCGTCTTCTCGTCCACGAGCTTTCTTCGTTCTTCCACAAGGAACTGCAGCGATCGCGTATCCGGTGTATCCGGGGTAAGAGCCCGCAGCTTGTCGCGATGCAACGTCAGCACATCCAGCAACAAAGCTGCGTGGCTCGGATCATTCTTGGCCCCGGATGGCCGGAAACTCTTTCGACAATTAGCCAAGGTCGTCGGATGAACCGGAAAGACGACCAGGTGCTCATATTTACTGAGCATGAATACCAATGATCCGCCCGACTGCTCGACCGCCACAGCGACGCGTTGTCCGCCAAATTGCAGGCGAAGTTCGGCCGCCCAAACATCAACCGCTTCGGGCGTATGGTCAATAGTCCCGCCGCGTCGTTCTCCTGATTCACCGATCCGAATCATCCAGGCGTGTTTCTGGTCCGCCCAGTCAACCGCCACAAAGGCAGCAAACTCGTTATGCATAACGTTTCTCTTCGATTTGGGATTTAGCAAGCTTTGCCTCCGCGAAATTCTTATAGGAGAGTCCTTCTCGTTCTTTTCCGGACGACATCCGAGTATTCGTTTTGGAAGCAAACTGCATTCCGCCGTGCGAAGTTCTGTGCGCAGACATCGCGATGTTTCAATCCGTACCATTCGTAACGGCGAACGCCTGCCTCGTCTACCTTGTCACTTTGTTAACAAGGCCGCGACGGCGGCTTTTCCACAGGTGCCCGGTCGACGGCCGCTGTGGAAACCTGTGATCTTCATTCTCTGCTTGGAGCCACTATAAGAACCGTACGAGCGCCTTTACGCATACGGCTTCCATGAGAGGCCTCTCTCTGTCAACGGAAATTTCTGCGTCGGCCCTTCGGGGGATCGCGCAAGGGGGCTTGCCCTCTTGCGGCGGGAGCCGCCGTTTTTGCGGCGTGGGGGAACCCCGTATGGTCAAAAAACCCGTACTTAGTGAAAACACAAGGGCATTATCGAGCCACGCCATAGCGCCGTTAACCTGACGTTAACGGACAATCTCCTCGTCTTGTAACGTCGCGTTACGTCCCCATTCACGTTCATCTGCCCAATCTCTACCGGCACCCGCAAGCGCTTGGAAACAAAAACCGTTTCAATATTTGGACCATACGGGTAACGCTGCGTGGAGACGAGACGCGAGTTGATAGAGACAGTAGGAGAGCGGTACCGGGCGGCAGGACGGATTGAGAAAAAGCAAATTCTCGACGAGTTCGCCGAGATTTACCATCGCAAATATGCGATTTGAGTACTGAAGGGCGCGAACCGGAATACCGGAGCGACGCAATCACGGGGGAGTCGAAACAGGCCGATCTTCCGACTTGGAAGAGGCTGCTATTCGCCTCCAAAGAGTTTGCGATTTGCCTCGTCCTGGGGCTGTTCCTAAACGGAATTCGTCGGACAATGAAGTCGCTGGTAAGTTGGCAATCAACCCACTAACTCATCCATGCGGGGAAGCTTCAGTCGGAAGCCCGGTTTAGCTGTGTTCCGCTTAGATTATCTTTCGTGTTTTCTCACCGTCTTGGCGACAATCCTCGTCGGACGAAAATCGTGGACCGGGCTCCTGATTTCGATCGTAAACAGCTTGGTTGTCTGCGTGATTGGAGTGCGAACCTCACAGTTTGGATTTATTCCAGCAAACCTGTTTTGCGTCTGTGTATACGCGTTTAGCATCCGATTCTGGCTTCGGGGACAGAGAGACCGGAATCAGGCGCCGCCCCCGGTAGCAGTTCGGTCCCGAACCGCCATCGGGTGTCCCAGCACCTCCGTGCCATGTGAAGCTGCATTGAACGTGGATTTAAGTACTGAGAAGGCTGTGGCGGCAGAACTCCTTCCCGCCGAAATCAAACCTAGAGGCAGTATGCTCGTTTTGCGAATCAGACGCGCAATGTGCTGGTGACAGAGCGCTTGGTCTTCGTCAGCTCAGGCACAGGGGCGGTCTCTCATTCGCTGGCATTGGCCAGGAACTTCGGCGCTTGCGAGAAGTTACCCACCTGTGCTCTGCAAAAACTGACCCTGTGGTTCGCCAATAAAACGTGCGAGACCAAGCCCGTAAGGTCAAGAAACTCGAACTGACTGAAAACAGGAGTGGTCTTGAAATTGCCAAACAGCGAGGCTAACCCAGCGGACACCCACCGGACCCTTTGCGGCGAGTCGTCGGCGCTACCGAGTTCTTCCAAACGGCCTAACTACGCTCAGCGCGTTCATGGTTCTCCGAGAAAAGGTGATGGAGCCGCTTCTCGCGGCGACGCGGAACGGTTTCCCTCTCTGTGTTGACGGCGAGTTGACTCCGCTAACCCGCCAACAACAACTGCTTCGTGGGAACATGCGCGAACTGCTTTGCCATCTTGGTTTTGCCGCCTGAACTAACAATTTGTTGTCGTTTGTCAGACGCTAAGGGCCTAAGGGCCTAATTTTTCAATCGGTTTATCAGCTCACGAAAACCCACAAGACCACCACGATTTTCTTTGCCTAACGCGCGCCGGGTAACCGGCGCTGACGCGAGGTGAGAAGTGTCAGATCGTGACAGCCGACGTGTGCCTGGAAGGCGCGCGTCCGGCCAACCAGGATTTCAGAGAGCCGGTACGGTTCTCAAACAGATGATTCCGGAGCTGGTGGTATCCAAGCAAAAGCTCCGGCAAGCGAGGGCAGCTGTCTGGTCCGTATTAAGCGTGAGGAGAAGAAC
>DATAYL010000087.1:0-17881 GCA_036272575.1 Bryobacteraceae bacterium
CCATCGCCAGCCAGATTCGCCAGGGTCGCAGTCTCAAATTGCGGGCTGGGAATTAAGTTGAGGTTTGCGGCGGTGGGCAGAAGGTTCCGCAGCCCTTCGTAATCCACATCAAAAAACGTGTGGTTTTTCCAAATCGGACCCGAGACGCTCGTTTGCCATTGGTTGAAGTTGTTAAAGGGTCTCGCGAGCCCACTGGAATTGCTAAAGAACTGGTTGGCATTCAAGGCGCGACCGTTCCAGTTATAGACGGCGTTCCCGTGAAACGTATTCTCTCCCGATTTTGTGATGTAAATGATTTGGGATCCTGCGTACTGACCGTATTGCCCTGAATAAGCGTTATTGATCACGTTGGCTTCAGAGATGTCATTGGAGCCCAGCAGGAGGTTGGACGCACCGCTGTTGTTGATGCCAAAAAACGGGTCGTTGTCATTCACTCCGTTTACGGTGAATAAATTGGAGGTTCCCGGCATCCCGTCCGCCACAAAATTGCCGTAGCCAGCCTGAGTGTTCATCACCACGCCAGGCGCCGTCTGGGCAACGTAGGTAATGTCGCCACCTGGATTCGGCAGGTTTTCAAGCTGATGGGAGCTGTAGTGGGTGGTTGCATCTGCATTTTCCGTCTGCAGCACCGAACCTGATTCCGTAACTTCTACCGCTGTTGAAACGCCTGCGATCTGCAACTGAAAATTAGCCGCGGTCGGCTGGCCCGGAGTTACAACGATCCCGCTTCGTTCTTGCGTCCCAAACCCAGCGGCGGCAACCGAGAGCTTATAGGTCCCCGGCTGAACGAATGCAAAGCGGTAGGTTCCTTGTCCCCCGGTCTTCGCTCTTTGGATTGCATTTGTATCTACATTTGTGAGCGTGACGGAAGCGCCGGGTAGTGCCCCATGGGCGGGATCGGTCACTGCACCCGTCACATCGCCGGATGTAATGGACTGTGCTGGTGCTTGCAAGGCACAAGCAAGAACGATCCATCCTAAAAGGATCAGTGAAAGATATCTGTTTAACATCTTTGTTCTCCCTTCTCAATTACCTGACGGGCTCAATCCGGTGCTGCGGATTTCTGCTACCTATCCTTAGTCAAGTTCGAAGCGTTCAAGGTTCGGATCTTAGGCAAGAAATGCTGTAAGGTCGGCGGAAGTCAGCTAGCCCGGCTCCAAAGCTGTCGCCGCGATCACGCCAAGCTTTCCTGCCCCTCTCCGGCACTGTCTGACAAAGACGCCGGTTTATCCCTGGAATAACCTTAAATCGAATTAAAAGGTGAGGGCTCTGTATTTCAGGTAAAGAGAAGCTAACCCACAGCTAACACCGTGGATCAAGATTTCCCAGCTCAGTGAGTTAGCGCGTTAGCCCGCGAACAGACTTTCCATTCAACGGAATTCCACGGCTACTGGATGTCGGGCTGAATCTAAAAAGGGGCATTGACACCCCCAGCCGCTTGTTAAACGCTGTTCTCGTTGAACGCGGGTGCTTCATTCTCACTCCGTCGTTCGCCAGCACTTTCAGATCACGTCGGCCTTCTTCTTCCTGTCCGCCTAACGCGAAGTGATCACTTGGGCGTCACATGGATCAGAGCGCCGGGACTGGAGTCTTCCAGCATCCAAAGCGAGCCATCGGGGCCTTCTTCCACATCGCGGAGGCGTTTGCCCACATTCCAGCGTTCGGCGGGTTTGGCGCCGCCATGGCCGTCGAAGATGATACGGTTGAGCGATACGCTCCCTAGGCCGCTAATGAAGCCGTTGCCATTCCACTGCGGGAAGGTCCGGGTACCGTGGTAAAACATCAGATTGCCTGGCGCGATTACCGGCACCCAATAGATCACCGGCTTCGCAAGGTCGGGCCGCGTGTCGGGCTTAGGAATGGGCACGCCGTTATAGTTGTCGCCATAAGAGACAAGCGGCCAGCCATAATTCTTGCCCGGCTCGATCAGGTTTAACTCATCGCCGCCACGCGGGCCATGCTCAACTTCCCATAATTCGTCGGTCGGCGAAAAAGCCAAGCCGTACGGCGTGCGAACGCCCGTGGCCCAGGTTTCAGCCGGCGTCAGGTTGGGACCAGGGAAAGTATAATTGCTCACCACCGGAGCGGTTTTGGCGGCTTCGGTGTCTTTTGGCGGATCGATCAGTGGAATGGTGGCAGCGCCCTCTTTGCCATAGTTGGGATTGCCCCGGGCGGGTTTGCCGTCCAGCGTGAGGCGCAGGATCTTGCCTTCGGGCTGGTTCGGATCCTGGGCGGGCGTGAACCGCTGACGCTCACCCACCGAGAGGAACAGATACTTGCCATCGGGAGAAAAGGCGATTTGGGCGCCTTCCTGGCCGCCCTTACCCTTGGGCATCTGGCGCCACAACACTTTGAAGTCTTCGAGGGTAGCTGAGGTGGCGGTGGCACGTAGCTTCGCGCGGGCCAGCGCAAGGCCGCCGCCATAGTCACCAGGCTCAGCATAGGTGAGATAGATATTGTGATCTTTGGCGTAATGAGGCGAGACGAAGACTCCATGCATGCCGTTCTGACCCTGAAAATAGACGGGCGGTGTGTTGCCCACTGGAATCTTTTCTCCCTGCTGAGACACCAGCCAAACAGGGCCGGGCTTCTCCGTGATCAACATGCGGCCGTCAGGCAGGAAGGCGAGCCGCCAGGGCAGCTTAAAGGTGGTCACCGTGGTCATGGAGAAGGGTAGGCTGGCTTCGGGCTTCTGTTCGCCCGCATTAACCTGGGCCCAGGCCGCCCCCGATGCCACGGTAAAAAGTAATGCCGCTTTTACCAATTTCATCGTCGTTTTTCCTTGCTTCTGAAGCCCCGGCCTTAAGCAACTCGGGGTCGTTGTCTGTCGATAATTGAGAGAGCGTAACATTATGCTTTTGCTTGTGAAGAACCCGCTATCGTCCAAGCTACTTGGGCATAGGGATCGAGACGGTCGGTGTTTTCAATCCTTCCTTGACGACAGTGACGCTTGCTTTGTCTCCGTGGACCGTGATCGCGGAATTTTTGCCACTGCCAGTTTTCGGCAACGAAGAGCTTGCCATTCGCCGCGCGCATGCCATCAGGTCCCTTCATCGGCTGGCCCATCCAGATATCAACCGGCTGTCCTGGTTTGCCGGATGCATCGACCGGAATGCGATAGAGATTATTTGAGATCACATTGCAGCGGATTTTTGGCTCGCCCGTCGAGAGATCGAAGCCTCGCAGGGCGGTGTGTCGCTGTACTGGAGTAGTATTTGGCGCGGGACTCAACTGGCACGTCCATAACGTACTACTGGAGGCATCTGCCAGCATGCCGAAGAAATATGTCCCGGGGCCTTCGGCACTGGCGCCGATAAACGGCGGACGCAGCGTGGGCGAATTCCATCATCAGGGCAACGCAAGCGACACGTCGAACATTCAAAATACACATCGTCAAATATTCTCAAAGTGAATCTTCTGTGCTATCAGTCAGCGATTCATACAGATTTAACAGTCGAAAGAACTAACGGAAGCCATGTTGATTGGTCAGTCCAGTATACGGAATGATGAATCGGCGCATGTCCGCCGAGTGCGGTCGAGTCACGCGCAATTGTCAGCTAGCCAGTCAGAACGGAGCACTTCGACCTCACTGCTGAACTCAACGATTCTTCGGTATCGGACCGACCGAGTAAGCTGGACGGGAAACAATCAGCGAGGAAATGCGAGGCTTTTGGCCGAAAAGGAACGCCGGCAGTTACCTGCTGGGAGTTAGGCGATCAGGTTGACCAAATTGCTCGGCACTGAGTTAGTATCCGGTGAAGGACTCGGTGTGTTCGCTGCACCATCCGCAGTGAGAAGAGCAGACTCTGCGACATTGCTCAAATTCACGCTGTCGTTATAGAAATTGGGAGCGTAGGGTGTCGTGGAGAACAGGCCCTCCACTACCTCCAACGAAACGCTGGCGGTAGCCATGTTGTTGAGCTGGGATGTGGATGCGGTGGATAGAGTGGATTGCGATACATTCGCGGGCAGAAGACCCTGATTGTATAGCACCTGTAGGTTCGAAGAGAGTGCTGAAGCAGGAGTAGACATAGAGAACCTCAGAAGCCGTATCGATCGAAACTGGGCAAATTAGAGACAAATTTTCGAAAAAATTGGCCGGCAATAATAACGCCCGTCTGCCGGAACGGTAGGTTTTCGGTGACGATTTTCAGTCTGGTTACAATGAGTCGATGTCCGAGGACAAAGCACCGTCGCCGAATTTCGAAGCCGGCCTCGCGGAACTCGAACGAATCGTTAAGGAATTGGAAAAGGGAGATTTGCCGCTCGAGCGAAGTCTGGAGCTGTTCGAAGGCGGGATGCGCCTAAGCGCGCAATGCAAAAAGCAGCTGGAGGAAGCCGAGTCGAGGGTGGAATTACTGCTAAAACGTGGTGGGGAGATGGTTCCCGTCCCCTTTAATCCGGAGACGCCGGGGAAATGAAGGACCTTAAAACCTCGACCTCTGCGGTGAATGAGCTTTCGCTGGGTGATTATTTCTCTGAACAGGTGCAGAGGGTAGATCGTTCGCTGAACGAGTGGGTGCCGGCGGAAACCGTGGATCCTTCATCGATACACCGTGCCATGCGCTACAGCCTATTCGCCGGGGGCAAGCGCATCCGGCCGATTCTGGCCATTGCTTCAGCGGCCGCAGTTACCGATTCGGCCGAAGGAATCGTCAATGCCGCCGGCACACTCGAGCTGGTGCACACATATTCGCTGATTCATGACGACTTACCGGCGCTCGATAACGACGATCTGCGTCGCGGACGTCCGACATGCCACAAAGTGTTCGGCGACGCAATGGCCATTCTGGCGGGCGATGCTTTGTTGACGCTGGCCTTCGAGGTGTTGAGCCGGTTGCTTTCGGTGGACGCGAGCCGCAAGATACGGCTGGTGGAAGAGCTTTCGCGCGCCGCCGGTACCGTCGGCGGTATGATCGGCGGCCAGGTCAACGATCTTGAAGGAGAGCGGAAGCGGCCCACCGCAGCGCTGCTCGATTCGATTCACCGCGCCAAGACCGGCGCCCTGCTGCGAGCGAGCGTCCGCCTGGGCGCCATTTACGCCGGGGCAAAAGAAGTGGAGGTGGCCGCTCTCTCTGATTATGGTGAACACATCGGGCTTGCCTTTCAGATTATCGACGACGTGCTCGATGTAGAGGAATCGTCAGAATCGCTGGGCAAGACGGCGGGTAAGGACGAGCAGCAGCAGAAAATCACTTTCCCCGCCGTCTATGGACTCGAGCGCTCTCGAACCATGGCCGAGCAGGAACGGCAGGCGGCCCATACAGCGCTCGACCGGTTTGGCAGCCGCGCGTTACGCCTCCGGCAGATCGCTGATTTCATTGTCCAACGTAAAGTTTGACCAAATCCTCAAAGATCCGGCTGGACATCGCGCTGGTGGATCGGCAACTCGTCGAGTCCCGCCAAAAGGCGCAAGCGTTAATCCTGGCGGGCAAGGTCATGGTGGACGGTCAGCCAGCGGACAAGCCCGGCCGCCTGGTCGTGGCAGAGAACGACCTGCAAGTCGAACAACCACTCCCTTATGTGAGCCGGGGTGGCATTAAACTGGCGGCGGCGCTGGATGCTTTCGAGATTGACGTAGCGGACCGCGTTTGTCTGGACGTCGGCACCTCTACCGGAGGCTTTGTGGATTGCCTGCTACAGCGCGGGGCGCGCCGGATTCACGCCGTTGATACCGGGGCCGGACAGATTCACTGGAAGCTCCGCACCGACCGGCGCGTCGTTCTGCACGAGCGCACTAACGCCCGTTATTTGCGGTTCGAAGTTATCGGCGAAGGGGTAGAAATCCTGACGTGTGATGTCAGCTTCATTTCAGTGACACTCTTGCTACCGGCACTCGCGCCGCTGCTCGAGAAAGACGGACACTGGGTTACGCTGGTGAAGCCGCAGTTTGAAGTGGGGCGCGATTTGGTCGGAGCGGGCGGTATCATACGCGAGCCCGACTTGCATGAAGCAGCTTGGCGAAAAGTAGCGGAAGAGTTCGAGAGATTGGGTTTTCACGTCGCAGTAATCGACAGCCCCATTCGCGGCGCTGAAGGAAATCGCGAGTTTCTGCTGCATGCCCAGCGCGAACAGTGATGCAAAGTTCTTATCGGTTTACTCTATTCTTTAGCATTGAAGCCTAAAACGCATGCAGCAGGTCAATAAGGTCGGGATAATCTCGAAACCGAAGATGTCGCGCGCGGTGGAAATCGTGTGCGGCTTGATTCGCTGGCTCGACGAACGTGGGGTCGTGTATCGATGCGACCAACAGACCGCCGAGTATGCCGGCATCGAGCAGTCCTTCCCGCGCGAAGACCTGGCGGATGAGGCTGACTTAATGATCGTGCTCGGCGGTGATGGCACTCTGCTGTCCGCGGCGCGCGTGGTAGCGGGGCGGAGTGTTCCGCTCTTTGCCGTAAATCTAGGACACCTGGGATTCCTCACCGCCATTCGGGTAGAAGATCTCTATCCGGAATTGGAGCGTGCCCTGCTTGGAGAACACCGAGTCGGGTCGCGCCGCATGGTGGATTGCGAAGTGCGGCGGCATAACCGGACGGTGGGTTCGTATTCGGCTTTGAACGATGTCGTCCTGACGAAGAAGGAACTCGCGCGCATGATCGATCTCGACACGCATGTGGACAACCACTTCGTAGCCGCTTACAAGGCGGACGGCCTGATTATTGCAACGCCCACGGGCTCGACCGCTTATTCGCTTTCGGCGGGGGGCCCGGTGATTTTCCCATCGGTCAGCGCGTTTTGTATTACACCGATCTGTCCGCACATGCTGACCAACCGGCCCGTGATTGTGCCCGACTCGAGCGTGATCCAGGTTTTAGTACACGGTGAAGAAGGAACCTACTTGACGATTGACGGCCAGGTAGGCGAACCTCTTTGCAAGGGTGACATCGTCGTCTGCCGTTCGTCTCCGAAGACGATTCAGCTGATCCGTCCGCCGAAGAGCCTGTTCTTCGACGTGTTGCGCGAGAAGCTCAAATGGGGAGAACGTTGACTTCACATGCGCCTGCTGAAGCGGGTTTCGCTCACCACCTGGATTTTCGTTTCGCTCGTCATGGGCGTCCTGCTGGGCGCCTTCTTTCCTGAATTTTCGAAATCGCTCGAGCCCGTCAGCAATATCTTTCTGCGGCTGATTAAGTCGATCGTCGGACCCTTGCTGTTCGGCACTTTAATTTCGGGAATCGCTTCGGCCGGGGAATTGAAGACCATGGGGCGAATTGCGTTGAAGGCCTTCCTCTACTTCGAAGGGGCGACCACGCTGGCGCTCACGATCGGACTGATTGTGGTGAATGTGTTTCGGCCAGGGTCCGGATTGTCGCTGGCATCGGAGCATGGGGTAGTGCCGGCATTGGCCAAGCCGGCGTCGCTCAGTCAGATTCTTGAGCACGCCGTGCCCGCCAACATTTTCGAATCGCTCGCTCAAAACGACGTGCTGCAGATGGTGGTGTTCTTCTTCCTGTTCGGCGCGGCCTGTTCAGCGATCGGCGAAAAAGCGCAGCCGGTGGTTACCTTTGCGGCGGCGGTGGCGGAAGTGATGTTCCGCTATACGAAGTATGTAATGTATCTGGCTCCGTTAGGAGTGGGCGCGGCGATCGCCGTAACGGTTGGCTCGCATGGATTATCCGTCTTGTTCGGTTTGGGCAAGCTGGTAGCAACGCTTTATCTCGCGCAGATCCTGTTCGTGGTGTTGGTGTTGGGTGCCGCACTTTCGCTTGCGCGCGTGCCGCTTGGGTCCTTTGTGCGAGCGGTACGGCAGCCTTTTCTGATTGCGTTTTCGACTGCTTCAAGCGAGGCCGCTTTACCGCTCGCTTTGGAGAACATGGAACTGTTCGGGATACCGAAGCATATCGTGGGCTTCGTACTGCCCACTGGATACAGCTTCAACCTGGATGGATCGACGCTCTATCTGTCGTTGGCTTCAGTTTTTGTGGCCCAGGCCGCCGGCGTCCACATGCCATTGGGAACGCAGATCACGATGATGTTGACGTTGATGTTGACCAGCAAAGGGGTGGCTGCGGTGCCACGGGCGGGGCTGGTAATCCTGGCGGGAACGCTTGGCACGTTCCATCTGCCGCTCGAGGGAATCACGTTGATTCTCGGCGTGGACGCGCTGATGGATATGTGCCGCACATCCGTCAATCTTTTGGGCAATTGTGTCGCGACCGCCGTTGTGTCGCGCTGGGAAGGCAACTCGTTCGCAGTTGTGCCGGGCGATCCGGAACTAATCACTTCGTGAGCCACATCCGCTCGATGCTGCTAGCGTACCCGGTCTGCTCATCGGCGCCGATGAGCACGCCATGCAGTTCCAAGCCGTGGCGGGCGGCTTCCATACGTCCTGCCAGGCCAGTTAGAAAACGCCGCACGATCATATCTTTATCGATGCCGATGACGGAGTCGTAGGCCCCGGTCATGCCGGCGTCCGTTTGATAGGCGGTACCGCCGGGCAAGATGCGCGCGTCCGCCGTCGGAATATGCGTGTGCGTCCCGATCATCGCTGTGGCACGCCCGTTGAGGTGCCATCCCATGGCTACTTTTTCGCTGGTTAGTTCGGCATGGAAATCAACAAAGCGAATCTTGATGGCGGGGTCGAGCGCATTCAGGATTTCATCGGCCTTGCGGAAAGGACAATCGATGTTGCTCATGTGAGCGCGGCCTTGCAGATTGATTACGGCGTAGGAGATACCATTGCGAGCCTTACCGACATAGACGCCTTCGCCGGGCAATCCAGGCGGATAATTGGCGGGACGCAGCAAACGCGGTTGATGGCCGATGTAATCGTGAATTTCCCGCTTGTCAAAGCTGTGATTGCCGCCAGTGAGAACGTCGAGCCCGAGCGAAAGCAATTCTTCCGAGATGAGAGGCGTAATGCCAAAGCCGCCGGCGCTGTTCTCCGCATTCGCGATTGCCAGATCGACCTTATGTTCGGTGACGAGGCGATTTAAATTGTCGGCTACCATCGCGCGACCGCCCGAAGCAAAGATATCGCCTATGAAAAGCAGGTTCATCAAAAGAGGAAGCAGTGGAGGGAGTGTTCCCTGCGAGAGTTTCCGGCTCAGCCTCCGTCATTGACCCCTAGAAAACAAGGGGGGAATCCGCCGAGCACCTTTAGGCTTCTCCATGGCTTTTGACGGCCGGAGCTTGCACACGGGCACTTAATCCGAGTAAGACTCCATGACATTGACTATCGGATCAATTTTTAGGAGACCAAGACAGACGCTCTCGCAGGGAACGCTTGGATTATAGGATAGCAAGAAAGCTGGTTTTCTACTTGGAGAAATGTGGTTTGACGAAAGATAAACAACGACCGCCCCTGTGATATACCATACTCAACAATTTGCTATTGGCGTCGCCAGGTAAATTGCAGGAGGCTCCATGAAAGAGATTCTCATCGCCCTGGCCATGTGTTTGCCAGTGGGCGTAGCTTCGGCCCAGACCTTTGGCGCAATTACCGGCCACGTAAACGACCCCAGCGGCGCCGTCGTTCCCAACGCAACAGTAACGGTTACGAATATGGCGACGAACGCCAGCCGCAACACAACTACTAACACGCAAGGAATTTACGCCTTCCCCGACATTATTCCAGCAACATATTCCGTGAAGGTGACGGCTTCCGGCTTCGCACCGCAGGAACGCACGAACGTTGTAATTGAGGTTCAACAAACCGCCCGCGTTGACTTCGCTCTTGCCGTTGGGCAAGCTTTACAAACCGTCGAAGTAAACACGCAAACTCCTATGCTGTCAACGGAGGATGCGTCGGTCGGAACGGTCGTGGAAACCCGGCGTATTGCGGAGTTGCCGTTGAATGGCCGAGACTATTTGCAACTGGTAGCGCTCGCGCCTAACGTCAGCTTTGGATTTCCGCCTCCATTTCAGGCTGCCGGACGAGAAGGCGGGACGCGTTCTACGGTAACCATCTCACTTGCCGGCGGTAGAGCCACCTGGAACAATTACACGTTGGACAGCGTCGAGAACACCGACGTTAATTTCAATCTATACATCATTCTTCCCTCGGTGGACGCCCTGCAGGAGTTCAAAGTTCAAACCGGAATCTATCCCGCTGAGTTTGGGCGGGATCTGGGCCAAATCAACGTCTCTACCAAGTCCGGAACAAACAGCTACAACGGAACTGTTTTCGAGTTTCTGCGGAATGATCTTTTCGATGCCAAGCCCTACGATTTCGTTGGCACCAATGCTCCCAAATCGCCGTATCGCCAGAATCAGTATGGTTTCGTTTTGACAGGCCCGATCTCAATTCCCAAGGTCTTCAACGGGAAGGACAGGCTTTTCTTTATGTCGAACTTCGAGGGATTTCAATCGCGCTTAACGCAGCCTACTCTTTTCTCGATGATTGCGGCGCCGATGCGAAGCGGTAATTTCGACCTCCCTGGCGTTCCTGGGCTGGTCGACCCCAATACCCGCGTTGTGGGAGCAAACGGAGCGACTACATTCTCCTATTTCCCGGGCAATCAGATTCCGGTAAGTCGCTTCAATCCCTCTACCGTGTCGTTATTGAAATACGATCCTTTGCCAAATGTCGGTTCGCCGGATGCACTCACCAACAACTATCAGGCGGGCGAGAGAGCCACTGTCGAAAAGAATCAGTTCAACCAGCGAATCGACTGGTCCGAAAGCTCGAATTCGCAGTGGTACGGGCGCTATAGCTGGACGAATGAATTCACTACAACACCCAATATCACCGACGACGGACAAACCCTCACCACGAGAGCTAATCAATGGATGCTTTCAAATACGCGGGTTGTCTCTCCAACCAAAGTGAACGAGGCTAGATTTGGATATAGCGCGCTCTACAATCAGATTGCGCAACAGTTGGCCGGCGTAGAGAACGTTAATGCCGAATTGGGTATTCCCCTTCCTCTGGCCACTCCCAACGAATGGGGCGTTCCTCAATTTAATCTGGCGAACGGCCTTACTACCTTTGGAAACACAACGAATGGTCCTTACATCACCAACGACAAGATCATCGAGGGTGTAGACAACTTTTCCTGGAATATCGGAAAGCACTCGATCCGCTATGGAGGAGAGTATCGCTACGACAAATATCCTCAATTTGGCAACGAGTATACGCGCGGAGCGTTTACTTATAACGGCTATTACACGGCAAATCCAAATACATTGGCAGGTGGTTATTCGGCCGCGGATTTCCTGTTGGGCGCGCTCGAACAAGGAAGCATGGCGGTGAGCTTGGCTCAGGACCGTTTCAACTCCAATTCTCTGGCAGCTTACATCGACGATACATACAAGATCACTCCGAAGCTGACCGTTACCCTTGGCTTGCGGTGGGAGGTTGAGCAGCCGTTCTACGATGCCGCACAAAACGAAATGAATGTTCAGCTCAATTATCCCGGCATTCCAAACGTGGCAGATGTACACAACCCAGCCTTGCAGCCTGTCTACGTACGCGCTGGCAACAATGGCGATTTCTATCAGGGCTTGAATTTCCGCTATGCCGGTGTCACAGTGCCCGGAAGTACCCTCAGTACAGCACCGCTCGCAACTGCGAGAGACGGGCGGTTGGGTAGCCGTCTCCTTACTACGGATTGGCGAAATCTTGCGCCCAGATTCGGTATCGCCTACAGTCCGAGCTCGAAATGGGTGATCCGCACCGGGTTTGGCATCTTCTACGATCAAGAAAGCAAAAATTCCATCTTCGACCTGGTCCGCGGATCAGCCGGGCGGAACAACACTTTGGGAAACTACGGCGCGAATAACGGTCCTCCGGCATTGACTATGCAGAATTTCGTCAACGTCTCCACTTTTCCCGTTGAGATCCAGCCGGGTTTTCTATGGGGTTATCAATACAATCTACCGATTACTTACTCCATGAGTTACGTAGCCAATATTCAGAGACAGATCGGAAATAACACGACTCTCGAGTTCGGCTACAACGGATTACAAGATCGTAAGTTGTATCTTCTGACTAACGCAAATCCTCCCCTTCCGGGAACCAGTAACTATGCGCTTCGTGCACCTTATCCAGAATGGAATGTAATCCAATTCGGGGAGCCTGCCGGCTCGGGGAATTACAATGGGGCGAGCGTAAAAGTAACCCAGCGTTTTTCGAGTGCCTTAACAGCTCTGCTTGGGTATACGTACGCGAGAGCCATGGATAATTCCAGCTCAATCCGCGGCATAAACAACGATCAGTTCCCCGAAAATCCGCGCTGCCTTTTCTGCGATTATGGGCCGTCAGGGTTCGATGTGCGGCAACGTCTGGTGCTTTCGTTGCTTTATGAACTGCCGTTTGGGGCAGGCCGGCGTTTCCTCGATCGCGGCGGCTTTTTGAATGAGCTTGTGGGCGGCTGGCAAATTACCTCGATAATTACGGCGCAAACCGGTCCTCCGGACAACACAAGCGGTTGGGATTCGGCCGGCACGCTGCAGAATCCTGTCTCCAACCGGCTCAACTGCACTGGCGTTAGTCCTTACCTGCCAAATCCGACTGCCAATGAATACTACAATCCCGCCGCCTTCGCGAACAACATCGGCGGGACTTACGGTACTTGCGGACGAAACGTTTTATACTCTCCCTCGACTTTCAACTGGGATGCATCCGTATTTAAGAACTTTAAAGTTACTGAGAAACAGTTCTTGCAATTTCGAGCCGAGTTATTCAATGCGCCAAATCATCCAGAACTGGGGCAGCCGAATTTGAGCTACGGCACCACAAACCAGACTGCGAGTTCGAGCTTCAATAAAATTACTTCTACGAGTACCATCAACTCTGCGGGAAGCCCAGCCGCAAATGGCGTAATGCGTCAGATTCAATTTGCGCTGAAATACACCTTTTAGAAATACAGGATTAATCAGTCCTGCTGCAGTCGCTCGGCGATCTGCTTTTCCGTGATGGCGCCCTCTTTGATTACCTTCCAGTAGGGTTCGGTAATGTCGACGGTGGTTGACCCGGGGCCGGTGCAAAGGCCGCCGTCGAGCACCAGATCGAGCTGGCCATCCATTTCGGCAAATAGTTCAATGCCGCTCGCCATGGTGGGTTGTCCGGATAAATTAGCGCTAGTCGAAATCAGCGCATGTCCTACTTTGTCGATGAGGGCGTCGAGCAGCGGAGATTGCGCCTGACGCATGGCGAGACGTCCGGTATTACCGGTCAACTTCAACGGCACCTTGGCGGCAGCGGGCACAATCATGGTCAGCGGTCCAGGCCAGAAATGCCGCGCCAAAATATAAAATCGGCTGTTCAGCTCTTTAGCGAGATCTTCGGCCATGAGCACATCGGATACCGCGAGGGGGAGAGAACGCACGTTTTCCCGGCCCTTCGTGGCAAAGACTTTGCCGACGGCGTGCAGACTGAAGGGGTCCGCGACAAGCACGTAGAGCGCGTCGGTAGGCGCGCCAACCAACCCGCCGCGCTGAATGGCGCGAGCCGCGCGGGCGACGGCTGCGGGATCGGGGGTTTGTGGGTCAATTTCTATTAAGTCTGTGGCCACTGGAGGAGTGAGTAGCATAACTCCCGGCAAGCGCGGAAGAAAAGCACCTCGTCAGTTTACCGTTCGCCGAGGGCTTGAGCAACTTCTATCGCCATTTCGTAGCGGCCGAAAGGAGCGCTGAGTTGCACGCCCTGCACCATCGCGCGGGCTTTTCTAGTCATTTCCTGACCGATAGCGACACCCTCGGCGCGGGCTTTTTCGGCGTTTTCGGCCCGGCGCATACGATCCATGTAGTCCTGCGGGACGGGAACCCGCAGTTCGTTCATCATGAACTCGGCATTTCGATAGCTGGTGAGAGGCCAGATTCCGGCAATCATTGGAAGCTTGTATTGTTCGGTGTTGCGCATGAACTTTTCCAGGAGGTCGAGGTCGAATACCGGTTGCGTGACCACGTATTCGGCGCCAGCATCGACTTTCCAGGCGAAGCGGCGCAGCTCTTCATCCATGTTGAGCGCGCCGGGATTAGCGCCTACACCGATAAGCAGCGCGGTCTGCGAACCAGTAGGATTGCCGCCGATGTCGAGGCCGTGGTTGAGATTGTTCACGACGTTAGTGAGGCCAATCGAATCCACGTCAAAGACGGCGCTGGCATCCGGATAAGTGCCCATGCGCGGCGGGTCTCCGGTTATGCAGATCAGGTTGCGAACACCGGTAGCATGCGCGCCCAGGAGTTCGGATTGAATGCTGAGAATGTTGCGGTCGCGACAACAGAAATGCAGCACGGCTTCGATGCCGGCGCGCTGTTGGATCAGTTGACAGGTAACCTGCGCGCTCAGCCGGGCGCTGGCCCGCGGGCCGTCGGGCACGTTGATGCAATCGATGCCGTTCTCCTTGCAAAGGAGCGCACCTGCCACTTCTTTGACTGGATCGACGCCGCGCGGCGGCAGAATTTCAACGAAGGCCACGAATTTGCCATGAGCCAGTTTGCGCCCGAGTTCCGACTTCGCCTCGACCGGCACTTTGGCAAGCCGCTTAACAGCCGGTTTTGCCGGGTCTTCAACGGTGACGTGAGCGGCGCTGCGATGCTGCTGAAGCGGATTGAGAGAGCGAACCTCGCCGCCGATCTGCTTGATGTGCTCAGGCGTGGTGCCGCAGCAGCCGCCGAGCATGCGCACACCGGCCTGTAAAAAACGGCGCGCGTACTGAGCCATGTACTCGGGCGAGCAGAGATAAATGTTGCGGCCTTCCACCGTTGCCGGGAGGCCGGCGTTCGGCATGGCGCTCATCGGTTTATTCGAGAGCGTCAGCATCTTTTCAAGCGTTTCGAGAACCACCTTCGGACCCGCGGAGCAATTGACGCCGATGACGTCAACCGGCCATTGATGGAGGCTACGCGTGAAGGTTTCGGTGCTTGCGCCATCACGCAGCGTGCCATCATCATTCACGGTGACTTGCGCGACAATGACCATCTCCGGACCG
The DNA here is from genome assembly GCA_036272575.1 of Bryobacteraceae bacterium. Lineage (GTDB taxonomy): Bacteria > Acidobacteriota > Terriglobia > Bryobacterales > Bryobacteraceae > Bog-105. The sequence goes on from DATAYL010000087.1 coordinate 14,880, forward strand.
GCGGCCTCGCGAGCGGCAAAAATCGCTTCGCGCAGCTCAGGCAAGTCGTAGAAAGTTTCGAGGACGATGAGGTCCACACCGGCCTTGACCAGCGCATCGGCGTGTTCGCGGAAGACAGAACGGGCTTCGGCGAAAGACATCGGGCCGAGCGGTTCAATTTGCGTGCCGAGAGGGCCGATCGCGCCGGCTACGAACGCCTTGTCTCCCGCGGCCTCACGAGCCAGGCGAACGCCGGCTTCGTTGATGGCGCTCAGTTTCTCGGCAAAGCCAAAACCGCCGAGCCGCACCCGATTGCTGCCGAAAGTGTTTGTTTCGATCACCTCCGCCCCAGCACGTACGTACTCCTGATGAATTTGTTTTACCAACTGGGACGCGGAGAGATTGAGTTCGTCGAAGCAGCGATTAATGAAGATACCCTTGGCGTAGAGCATGGTTCCCATCGCGCCATCCGCAATGACAATCTTCGACTCGAGTTTCTTACGAAACTCAGCAGCCCGGGTGAGGGTGGTGGGTTCAGCGGCGATCATGGGAAGAATGAGGGCAGTAGATCTACTTATTCTAGCGTTAGCCGAGTAGTCGCAGGAGCAGTGGATTTCCGGGCCGTAGGGCTAGTACTTGGGCTGCACTGGCTTGGTTAACGCCGATCTCGAGGTAATTCGAGCTGCCCCAATAAGCGAAGCAAAGGCCGGGAGGGGCACCCGCAAAGGAACTTCGAAGTTCGCGGACAGGGGCAGCTCCGCCTTCGAGAGCAAAGCCTGATAAAAGCGCTTCACGAAGCGGTTCGGCAGGGAAGTTGGAGATAACATTGCCAAAGTGATCGACGCTTAGAACCGTGCCTTGCCAGGTTCGGCTAGTGTTCTGGCGCGCTTGAAGCTCCGGCAGAATGACGGGGTCGTTAACGATATCGCCTACTTCTTCGGGAAGAATGGAACGGGCGGCGAGCAGCGCGGCGGTTGGCGCAAACAAATCGCGGCCGTGGAATGTTGACGATGGATTAGCGAGCCACAGGCCGGGATTGGTGAGCTGGCGGACGCGAGCCCGTGAGTCTCTCGCCAGGATCAAGCTGAGACAACCATTATCGGGGGCGACAAAGAATTGGTGGAGGGCTTCAACCAGCAACGCGCGGCGGCTGCTGCCAACACCGGGATCAACAACCAGCAGGTGAATGGTGCCAGGGGGGAAATAAAGTGCGGCCTGCTCGATGGAGTATGCTGCCGCGACGAGGGAGAAGCAGGGAATTTCGTTCGAGATATCGACGATGCGGGCTTCCGGACAACGGCTCAAAATCACGCCTTTCATGACGCCCACGTAGTGGTCTGAGGTGCCGAAATCGGTGGTGACAGTGACCAGGGGAAAGGGCATTCGCTGATAGAATTGTAGTTAACCTGCTGTATTTCGATCACAACTCAACTACTCCACTTGCGCCCGAAGTAGCCGATTCGTTTCTGTCGGCAATGCGGAACGTTTCGGGGAACGCGTCGAGCACGCACCGCGCGGGGCAATTCGCAAGGCAGGAGTTAGAAAACGCCCGCCGGCGCATAGCCCGACTGCTGAATATTTCGCCCAACGAACTGGTGTTCACGAGCGGCGGCACGGAATCGAACAACCTGGCGCTGGCCGGCGTGAATAGACATGTGATCACGACGGCAATTGAGCATCCGGCGGTACTCGAGCCGCTGCGATATCTGGAACAGAAGGGCATTGCGGTGACGCGAGTGGGCGTGAACGCCGCGGGGGTGGTGGATCCGGCGGCAATAGAGCGTGAGCTGCGCGAGGACACGGCGCTGGTATCGGTGATGCATGCCAACAACGAAACCGGAGCTGTGCAGCCGCTGCCGTGGATTGCGGCCATTGTGCGGCGGCGACGTGCAAGTGGGCAGGCGTTGTATTTGCATTGCGACGGCGTACAGGGACTCGGCAAACTCCCGGTCGATCTGGCTGAGCTCGGAGTGGACCTTTACTCTATGAGCGCGCACAAAATTCATGGGCCGAAGGGTGTGGGCGCTTTGTTCGTCAAGCAGGGAACACCGCTCGAAAGTCTGCATCGCGGCGGCAGGCATGAACGCGGCCGGCGCGCCGGGACGGAAAATGTGCCAGGGATTATGGCATTCGCGCACGCGCTGGAACTGGCGGTTGAGGCTGGCGTGAACAACGTGACGCGGCTGCGCGACCGTTTTGAACGAACGGTTATGAGTGCGTTGGCGGACGTGGAAGTAAATACTAGTATGGCCGAACGGCTTCCCAATACGAGCAGTCTGCTATTCCGCGGCATTTCGGGAGAAGCGCTCCTGATTGCGCTCGATACAGCCGGGTTTGCGGTTTCGACCGGCTCCGCTTGCGCGAGCGGATCCATTGAACCTTCGCACGTGCTGCTAGCCGCGGGACGCACTATAAGCGAGGCACGTTCGAGCGTGCGTTTCTCTTTTGGCCGCTTTCATACCGAACAGGAAATCGATCAGTTGAGCGGGGCGGTTATTTCCTCTGCCGGACGACTGCGCGCGCGAAGAGAGCGGAGGCTGCAGCTTGTCGCACAATAACGCCCCCATTGCCGTAGCGATGTCGGGCGGGGTGGATAGCTCGGTGGTTGCGGGCCTGCTACACCGGCAGGGAGAGACGGTGATCGGTCTTACGATGCAGCTGTGGAACCAGCGGCGCTTGCCGGACCTGGTACCGGAAGGTGGCACGACGGGACGATGCTGCTCACTTGATGATGTGTACGACGCGCGGTACGTAGCGTCGTTGTTTCAGATTCCGTATTACGTCGTCAACTTCGAGGACCGCTTCGAAGAGCAGGTGGTTAAGCCGTTTGTGGCGGATTACCTGGCTGGACGCACCCCGATTCCGTGTGCGCTGTGCAACAACTTCATCAAGTTCGATCAGTTTCTCGAGATGGCCGACAGCGTGGGCGCCGATAAGATTGCGACCGGCCACTATGCGCGAATCTCGTTCGATGAAGAGAGCGAGCGCTTTCAGATGCGCATGGGCGTGGATGCGTCGAAAGA
>DATAYL010000088.1:0-3006 GCA_036272575.1 Bryobacteraceae bacterium
TTTGACCAGCCCGTTCAACGTCGCTTCGAGTTCGGCGCTGCTCAGAGTGGTAGCCACATCCAATCCAGCGAAACCCGCGCCAGAGAAGAGTCTTACATCGGATCCCAGATGCTGAGCTATCAAATACTGAGCCAACCCAGACATGGCGCTTTCCACTTCGGCGGTATCGATGGACTTCGGATAGACCACGACGACCGAACGCCGCGGCTGGGCTTGCGGAGCCAACTCGCTTCGAACTTGGTGGATACGGGCTTCAACCAGGTTGCTCATCCAGGCGACCGTGGCTGGGTCGGCCGGCGGAGTCGCCACAGTCAGCATTAATGCCGATGTATCACCGAAGTCCTTCATGTAAAGGATGGGACCGGCGCCCAGCGGAAGATCGTGGATGGCGTCCAGCTTGATTTTGACGTCATCCAGTTCTTTATCTCTGTCGTATTTTCCTTTTTCGGCCAGCTCGAATTGAATCATGGACGAACCGGTCCTGGATGCGCTCTTGATTTCCGTCACCCACTGGTTCAACGTAATGGCTTGCTCTATCTTCTTCGTAACCAGTTGCTCCACCTGTTCCGCGGAGGTGCCCTGCCAGGGCACGATAATCATCGCCTGGCGAACAGGAATGTCCGGGTCCTTGCGTTGCGGCATGTTCATTAGTCCATACGTGCCCCACAGGAGCGCGACGACGAGACAGACCCAGGCGACCTGCTGCTGCTCGGTAAAGAAGCGCGCGAGGTTGTGCGTGTTCTGGATGGATTGGCCATTCGATTCGTGTGTCATTCGCTTAGCTCCTACTCGATAACCCGAACCTGGCTGCCATCGTTTAGCTGGTTTGTCCGGTTGACAATGATTCGTTCTCCAGGTATGAGGCCTGCATTAATTACCACCGATCTGCCGATGGTTTGGCCTATCCTCACGCTTTGCAACTTCGCGAGCTGCTTCCCATCCCGTTCCCTTAGAGTGAAAACAGAATAGTTGCTCGACCCCGATTGCGCCGTAATCAAGGCGGTTACGGGTACCAAGGGAACCTTCTGCGCATCGGCCTGCTCGACCGGGACGCTGGCGATCATCCCCACCTTGAGCGAGCGGTCGCGATTTGGCAGACTGACCTGGATGTTGAACACGCGGGAGTCACGATTGGCCGAAGCGGCAATCTCCGTTATTCGGCCCGTCAAAGTCCGTCCCTGCAAAGCCTCCACTTCCACCGGCACTGCGGCTCCCATTTTGAAATGGGCCAACATGCCATCGGGAACGCCGAACGCTATCTTCACTACGCGCGTATCGGCTATTGTGAACGCGTTCGTGCCGGCCGCGACCAAGCTGCCACGTTCCACTTCTTTTGCGACAATCACCGCCGGCATGGGCGTGATCAGGTTCGTATCATCGAGGCTGATCCTCGCGGACGTGACTTGCGCCCGCGCTGCGCGCAGTTGTCCCTGGCGTGCCTCGATTTGCCGTACAGCCGCTTGCACGCTGGCAGTAGCGGCTGCATGATGCTCCACTGCCGCGTCGTAATCCGGACGCGTCATTGCCTTAGCGGCATAGAGCGCTTGGGCGCGCTCAAAATCCAGATCCGCTTTTGTTTGGTCGGCTTTTGCCTGATCGAGTTCGGCTTGCGATGCACCGAGCGCACCTTCCGTCGACCCCTCCTGCCCCACCGCCGTGTTGAGCGATGCTTCGTAATCCGAGCGGCGCAGGCAGGCCAGCACGGTTCCCGTCGGGATCTCGTCGCCGACTTGCACATCGCGCAGCCGTCTATCGGCGCCCCGCACCTGATGCAAGCTAGCGATGTAGCCCGCTTGTTTGAACGCAAGTTGAACCTCTGTGTCGGCCCGGATCTCGCCCGAATAACGCCAGGCCGGCCGGATCTCCTGAGTGGTCACTGTCTCGACCTTCACCGGAACCGGCTCTGGTCCAGCAGCTTCTTCCTTGGTGCAGCCCGCCAGAATGGCCAGCATCGCTACAGCCACAATCCCCGTTAAGACACGCATCATTCTTCTCCAATCGCTTTCTTCAAATCCGCCCTGGCTTGCCAAAACGCCGCGAGAGCTTGCTGCTGCCCGCTATCGGCGGAAGCCAAATCTGACTGTGCAGAGAACAAAACTTTGGTTAATACCGCGTCGCGTTTCACCTGCTCCTGAGTTTCTTTGAGTTTTTGCCGGGCCGCACGTTCGGTGGCCTGGGTCAACTCCAATTGCCGGCGAGTGTTTTCCAATTGTCGCCAGGCATTTCTCACCTCAAGAAGAACGGCTCGCTCGGTAGACACCACGGCGACTTTGGCCTGCTCTTCCTTTACGAGTTTCGCGGCGTACTCTTGTCGCTTGCGTCCCCAGTCCCACGGTTCCCAAGTAAGTTGAAAGCCCGCGATAGCGATATTGGTTGGCAACGAACTCCCGAAATTTGCGGTGGTAGCGTAAATGACCCCGAGGCTTACGTCGGGGATATATTCCGCTTTCTTCGCGCGTGCGTCGTAGTGCGCTTGCTGTATTTGCAGCTTCGTTTTCTTTAAATCGGGGCGGTTATTAACGGCTCGTTGTTCCAGCGCTTCAGGTGTCTCGACTTCGCTGTCTGCGTTGCTGATGTCCGCGACGCGAAACACCGTATGTATATCGCGTCCCATGACGTCGTTGAGTTTTTCACTGGCAGTCGCCCCTTGGTCCTTCGCATCGCTGATAGCGTTCCGCGTTTTCAAAAGCTGTGCATCTGCGTCCAACACATCAGACTCGAAAATCGTTTCCTTCCTGATGCTGACCATTGCGAGGCGCTTCGTCTCTTCGTAATAAGGAAGCGATGCCCGAAGACTGTCGAGCTCACTCTGCGCCCGCACAACTGCGTAGTAAGCCTGCCGAACCCGGTCGACCACTTCCAAACGCGTTTTCTCCTCGTCTTGACGTGTAGCCGCCACACCCAACGCAAGGGCTTTCAACTGCAGATGTAGGCGGTACTGCGTTGAAAGCGGTTGGAGCACGGAGGCATATATCGCGCCGGCTGGTTTCCGCGCGACCTCGATTT
>DATAYL010000089.1:0-2240 GCA_036272575.1 Bryobacteraceae bacterium
GGTGTTTGTCAGCAACACACTCATTCCCGCCACCAGGAATCCGGCGACACCGATGGAACGGATTTCGCTGATGGGAACGGTCAGGAGGGCCAGAAATCCTATGGCTACGGTCGAGGCTGAAATCACGAGCGTACGGCCTGCCTGACGCGCGGCGATAAGTGAAGCCTCGGGTCCTTCGAGACCCGTGGAAATCGCTTCCTTGAAGCGACTTACCATGAGGAGCGCATAGTCGATCCCCAACCCCAAGCCAAGCATGGTGGCCAGATTCTGAACCAGAATGGACAAGTGCAGGCGGCTGGCCAGGAAGCCGGTGACCGCCATGGTCGTCGCGATGGCGAGTTGGCCAACGGCTAATGGAATCACGGCGGCGACGAGGCTGCCAAACGCTACCAGCAAGAGTGCCAAGGTTGCGGGAATTACCAGAGTTTCGCCGCGTTGCACCTCATCGGCGCTCGCTTTTCGAATGTCGAAATTCAGCGGAAGTTCGCCCGTCAGTTCGAGCTTCGCGGCCGGGTACCGGGTACGCAATTGATCTTGGAGAGATTGTGCCCGCTCGTGCAGCTTGGGAACAAGCAACTCTACCGGACCCCCGGTCGAAGACAAGCCCACCAGCACAAATGTTCCGCCGCCCTTGCCGAGGAAGATCGAATCGCGCAGGTCGAGATAGGACACGACTCCGGATACGCCGGGTTCCGCTCTGAGTGCCGCCACAATAGTGGCTAACGCCTGCTCGCCTTCCGCCGAATTCGCGGGCGGAAGCCCCTGAATCACCAGGACCACGCGGTCAACGAATGGTGAATGAAAACGAGTGTTCAACTCCTGGCGCAAAATTTCCGCCTGGCTGCCTTCGACGCGCGTCGCCGTTTCCAAATAGCGTTCGGCGTGAAAAGAGAATGGAAGAAGGGCAACGACGGCGGCGAGGACTACTCCGGCAACCCAGAAACGGCGCACATGCACGGGACTCATGATGTCATACAAGCTCGTCGCCGGCTAAGGGACATTCCTTTTCTCCACCGGTACCGACGGACTTCAGGTGCGAAAAAGGTGCCCGGCGCGTAATCGGTTTGTATAGTGGTATGGATGCATCTTCGCAGCCCTCACCTATCCTGCCTCTCTGAATCTTTAAAAAAAATCTCTCTCATGCGTTCAAAAGGACGAGTTCGTAAGGTTGGGTTGTTCGGACTGGTTGCCGCTCTCCAAATTGGCGCCGCGGAGCCTCGAATTGGCACCTGGACACTCGTGTCTGCGCAGTCCACCCTGAATCCTCCCAATACACTCTCCATCACACCTCTTCACAATGAATTACACGTCGTTATGTCAGGTGAAACGCAGATCGACTTTACAGCGAAATCAGACGGACACGAGACGGCTGTCCCGGGCAATCCAGCGTTCAATCAAGTCATGTTGCACAAGATCGATAAGAGGCAGTCCGAGGTCACTGAGAAGAAGGATGGAGCCGTGGTAGCTACGGTTCGCGACAAGCTTTCGAAGGATGGGAAAGAGCTGACGATCACTACGGCGAGCGCTGGCCATCCTGACCAAATCACTGTTTGGACGCGAAGCGGAGGCGCGAAGGTCGCCGGGAACCCTCTCGCCGGCGAATGGACGCAGGATCTTAGCAAGACTCGTTTGCGGCAAGGTTTGCTGCTCAAGATCGAGGCGGATGGCAATGGCGGCGTCCGTTTTTCGGGTGGTTTCAGCTACGCTGCCCGTTTTGATGGAAAGCCGTACGACGTGAAGAATTCTCGCAACGATACCGTGACGCTTCAACTTGTCGATCCGCTTACGGTGGATGCCATTTACCGACGAGACGATCAGGTGACTCAAAAGGACAGGTGGGTGGTTTCCGCAGATCGGCAAAAGATGACGCTAACCACCACAGGGACGTTCGAAACCGGCCAGCGCGTGACCGAGAAGCTGGTATTTCAAAAGCAGTAGCGGACTATGCATCCGTGAAGGCCAAACGGCTGCCGGGCGGTAATGTTGCGTTGGCCTCACGTGCCGCGACCGAAATGATTCCCTTGCGGTGCATAAATTTCAGAATGCCATTGACCGTATCTTCGAGCGTCGGGTCCGCTTTACCCCATTCAGAGGCATCGCGAGCCGTTTGATAGCAGGAATTGTCATAACGTTTGAACTCCATCGCTGAGATGTTGTCGACGGAACCCACCAGAAAATCGAGCAGCGGAAAGAGCAGATCTTCTTTTCGGCATCTCCGGATCAGCTCGGGAACGAAATCG
>DATAYL010000090.1:0-7649 GCA_036272575.1 Bryobacteraceae bacterium
CGGCTGAGTGCGCGCGTAGCCCATTCGAAATGGCCTCAGGCGGTATCTAGGTTGGTCAACTAAGGCTCGCTACACGCTTCAACTATCTATCCTACGAACCTATAACCCTTCGGTTAACAGCTAGAAGTGTGCTCATTTCACCATTGCGCACTATTGCCCTATCTTATTCATTCCACAAATAATAATGGCGTATAGGAATGACCACCGCGCGTGGTGATTGCTCACGATTGTCTCTTTTTTGAAGGAGTCCACCCACAAAAGTCTCCACAGCAATGTCGTCGCAATTCGCCTCTTCCAACTCCCGCTCATGAGCTCAAACATGCAACATCGCGGCCTCAACCCAGAGCAACCGCATCTAGTCTCGATCGGTCTCCATCAAGCATGAAGTGAAGTCGAGTGAAGTGACCGCGGGCTGCTGCTCCAACGATCGGTGGTTGAGTAATTCGCGGATCGCGGGTATGGCGAGAGCGCGATGCCGGCCGAGACGAGCTTCGGTACTTGCGAGGGCGGAGTAGTGATCGGCAGCAGCACGCTGACGGTTAGCGGGGCGTCTGAATTTGCCGGCCCGGGGTGACGAAGTTTGGCGTAAGCGTGTAGCCACGCGTGAGCTCTGACGGGAATCCTCCTAAATCTGGTTTGGGTTCGACGACATCGAAGAAGATGAGAACAGTTACGGTGCGCCCGGCATTCATCAGCGCATTGTGATCCGCTGTAAAGCGGGGCTCGATCTGGCCTACGACGATCCCGTCACGCTGAATTGTGATGCCGGATCAAGAGAGCCGATTCCAGGTCCGGTCACCCTCCGAAACGCCGCGCCGCTAGATCAATACCCTTTGCGGGTCTTTCAATACGGCTGGCATTTGCCTGATGCGCGCTCAACAGTAAGCCCCAGGGGAGCAGGCTTGTACCGGGCCTTTCGGTTAGTCGAGGAGCTTTCGCAACTTCTCGCGCGCCCATGCAGCAATCTCAGTTTCCGAATCTCTGTCCGCCCAAGTCCGGAGATCGAAGGTACTGTCCCAGGCGCCCTCGCGGTTTTCTTCGTCGTGCGTGTACAACACAGATGCCAGAAAATGTGCAAGGTCCGCGGTGCGAACATCGGAGGGTTCCGGCTTTATATTGAAAGTACGGATCGGTGAGGGTTGATCACCGATGACGCCCGCGGTTTCAAAGTCGAGAATCCAAACTCTGCCATCGTCGTCTGCGAGAAAATTCCCCAGCTTGGCATCTCCGAGATATAGGCCGCCAGTGTGCAGGCGTTCAAAAATGCTCCAGCATCTCTCTAGGTGCTCAACGGTCAACTGATTCTGCATCTTTCGCAGCAGCAGGTTCGATCCCGGAATGTACTCGAGCACGAGAATGACTTTGCGTGAGGTATCAAGCGCATCGATGAGCTGCGGCGATTTAGCGGCGATGCCTCGGTCGGTCAACTCCCGATAGAACGCCAGCTCGCGTCGCAGCAAAGCGCACCCATCGCTCCCGTCACGTTGGACTATGCCGCGATGGTATCCCACCTTCAGAATCACCTGCTGAAAAGTCTGGTTCTCGAGATTCAACCCGATGAATATTCCGCCTTTTCCCTGCTGTTGAATCGCTTCGTAGGCGGGGTAGCGTAATAAAACAACTTAACCTCCGGCGCAATCTCCGGCGGCGACGATTCGGACCGACGTACATGACGGCTACCTCCATTACAACGCGCTCGACGTCAACATTTCGCACCGCTTTTCGGGCGGTCTCCAGGTGCTCGCCGGCTACACGTGGTCCCACACCCTCGACAACGTAGACCCCGACACCACAAGCCAGAATCCCAACGACACCAACTTCACCCGGCGCCAGGAATACGGCCCTGCAATTTACGACCAGCGTCAGCGCTTCGTCCTAAGTGGCGTTTACATCATTCCTGTCGTCAAAGTTCACTTCGGCGGCGTAGGCACCTTCGGCAGCGGCCTTCCCTACAACATCGTGACAGGTACCAGCAATATCGGCGACACAGGAGGCACCACCGACCGCCCGGTCATCGACGGAGCGGTCGTCGGCCGCAACGCCGGACGCGGCAACGGGCAGTACTCGGTTGATCCATTCGTCTCCCGCGCCTCCCGCTCTATCGGGATCGAGCAGTCCTCGATCTACGCGCCGAAGCTTTCAACGTATTCAACCACACCAATTTTGTCGGCTATAGCGGAACATATGGCAACGGCAACAATCCCGGCGTGGGATTCGGAGGCCCCCTCCCCGGCGTCACGTCACAATTACCGGCACGCTCGATGCAGTTTTTGGCAAAGATAAGTTTCTAGATATGCACTTATTTTGAAAGCAGGAAGGTGATTCCAGGTCAGGCAGGTCAATAATTTCGCGGTTTGCATTCGGAGCGCCAGACCATCACTACTGATGATTGAGCGGATCGTAGAATCTCATATGTGGCGGTGCAACGCTTACGATTTTCACATATCATCACGCGCTATGAAGAAATTGATCACTGTCGCTTTTCTCATCGCTACCTTGGCAGCGGCCCAGCAAACCCACAAACAGTATGAGCCGCCGAACGCGCCGGGCGCAGGTCAGAAGCTGCTCGCGCAATTTGCTGGAAACTGGGACGTCATCAAGAGCTTCTTCCCAATGAACCGGAAGCCCATGGTAACCAAAGGCGAATGTAAGCAGTACATGGTTCAAGGTGGCAAGTTTCTGGAGTCGGACTTTACTTTCTTCGATTCTGACGGAACCAAGAGTACCGGAACTGGAATCTCCGGCTTCGATTCCAAAACGAACCGCTTCACCACGGTGTGGTATGACTCGCGGCAGACGACGATGTCGATTCGTCAGAGCGACGGCACCTTCGACGGTAAGAATATCGTCTTATGGGACACGCCGCTCACTCCCGATCACCCTGGGCGCAAGACAGTCGCGCGTGCGCATCTTGAAGAAGACGGCCGCGTCCTTGTCCATCGCCATTTTTTGATTGCCGACAAAGGCAGCGAGCGAATGATCATCGAACTGCGGATGACGCGGAAATAGCCCCCGAAACATGGCTGGCAATTCTTCGCGCAACCTGAAAGTTCTGCTCAATACTGCGGAGGATCGACTACATCATGACTGATGTAGTCGCCTTGTCTTTACAGCTATCCGTGACTTGTTCATGGTAGCGCAGCCAGTCTAGTGGCATGGTCAGCGAGACAGAGAGTCGGCGCGAGATAGTTTGCAAGATTCACGTCTGTACGTAAACACAACTACTATGAAGCACTGGACATGAATCTCAGAGCTAGCGCTCTTTGAAGAGTAGGGACCGAATGAAAGCGAATCGCCTTGCAGTAGGGCTCATATCGTCGTCTGCAATCCTCTTAACTGGGGCGGCTCTCCTCCCCGCTGCCTGCTTTGCCACGAAACACTCTGCACCGGTGCCAGAGATGCGTTGGCGGATGATCGGACCCTTTCGTGGTGGCCGCACGCGCGCGGCAGCGGGCGTCCCCGATCAGCCCAATGTCTTCTACGTAGGCCAAGTCGACGGTGGTGTCTGGAAATCCACCGATTACGGCCGCACATGGAATCCGATCTTCGACGGTCAGGACATTCAGTCCATCGGAGCCATCGCTGTCGCATCATCCGATAGCAACGTGATTTACGTTGCGAGTGGAGAAGGTCTGCATCGCCCTGACCTGTCTGTCGGCGATGGCATTTATCGCTCTGCCGATGCGGGCAAGACCTGGACGCACCTCGGTCTTCGCGATGGGCAGCAGATTCCTGCCCTTGCTGTCGACCCGTCCAATCCCAATCGGCTCTTCGCCGCTGTCCTGGGCCATCCGTATGGACCGAATGCCGAGCGTGGTATCTTTCGCTCGCAGGACGGCGGCAAAACTTGGGAAAAAGTCCTCTACAAAGACGAGGACACCGGCGGCTCTGATATCGCCATCGATCCAAAGAATCCGCAGATCGTTTACGCGGCGATGTGGGATGCGCGGCTCGGTCCCTGGGAAGACAAGAACGGTTACGAAGGAACGCACGGCGGCCTGTTCAAATCTACTGATGGCGGCAATACCTGGAAGCAACTGACCACCGGTTTACCCAAAGACCTGGTGCAGATCAACATAGCCATCGCGACGAGCGATCCCAGCCGCATCTACGCAACTCTATCGACGAAAGAAGAGGGCGCTTACGCATCCAGCAAAGGGTTGGGCGTCTATCGTTCCGATGATGCCGGGATGAGTTGGCGCAAAATTACCGATGACCCACGCCCCGCCATGAAGATAGGTGGCGGCGATCTCCCAGTCCCAAAGGTCGATCCGCAAAATCCAGATGTCGTCTATAGCACAAGCATTGTGACGTGTAAGTCCACCGATGGCGGCCAGACCTGGACCAGCTTGCGCGGCGCACCGGGCGGAGACGATTACCAGAATCTATGGATTAACCCGCGCGATCCAAGCATCCTGCTGCTTGTAAGCGATCAGGGAGCGGTGGTGAGCGTGAACGGCGGCCAAAGCTGGAGTTCCTGGTACAACCAGCCCACTGCGCAGCTCTACCATGTGGCTGCGACGAACGGCTTCCCCTACCAAGTATGTGCGGGACAACAGGAAAGCGGCTCGGTCTGCACGTCGACGCGCGGAAATGACGGCCAGATCACCTTCCGTGAGTGGCATCCCGCTGGCATCATTGAATATGGCTATGCAGCGCCCGATCCGCTTCATCCAGGCATCATTTACGGCGCGGGCCGGACGGAAGTCTCGCGCTATGACTCGGTCACCGGCCAAGTCCAGAACGTGACCCCGCTACCGATCCGCGAGAAGGGCTTCCGTGCAGATCGTACTGAGCCGATCCTGTTCTCACCGGTCGATCCGCACATCATGTACTACGCTGCAAACCACCTTTTCGCAACAGTCGATGGTGGTGCGAACTGGAAGACCATAAGTCCGGATCTGAGCGGGGAAACTACTGGCCAACTCTCAACGGTGCCAGCTCTCACGCCGAATGAGATGAAGGAACGCCGGGGGGTTATCTACTCGGTTGCAGCCTCCTACAAGACGACCCAAACGATCTGGGCGGGAACGGACGACGGATTGGTTTGGATCACGAGAGATGGTGGCTCGAGCTGGAAAAACATCACGCCACCGGCTGTTACACCGTGGAGCAAGATCGCGCAGATCGACGCGTCGCGTTTCGACGACAACTCGGCCTACGTGGCGGTGAATCGCATGCGTGTCGATGATCTGCGCCCATACATCTATCGTACTCACGACGGCGGCAAAAGCTGGGATTCCACCAGCGCCGGTCTTCCTGACGATGCGCCGGTAAATGCGGTCCGCGCCGATCCGGTGCAGCCAGGTCTGCTTTACGCCGCCACAGAGCACGCTGTATGGACCTCATTCGATGACGGGGCTCACTGGCGTCCGCTGCAATACAACCTGCCGGCCACCTCCATGCGCGATCTGCTCGTCAAGGATGACGATTTGATTGTTGCAACCCACGGCCGGTCCTTCTGGGTGCTGGATGACGTTAGCCCGTTGCGTCAGCTGTCCGCGGCAGCGGGAAACATAAAGGATCATTTGTTCGCCCCGGCGGCAGCGTGGCGCGTCCGCCGTGACACCAATACCGACACGCCATTACCGGCCGACGAGCCTGCAGGCGAGAACCCTCCCGACGGCGCCATCATCGATTACGAACTGCCACAGGATGCACAGGGCAGTGTCAAGTTGGAAATCCTCGATGGCGGCGGTAAGCTGCTGCGCAAGTACACCAGTGATGATCCGGTAGCCCCAACGTCGAAGGAGTTACGCACCCAACTCATCCCGGCCTATTGGCCGCTGCGTCATGGTCCTCTACCGAGAACAGCGGGTATGCACCGCTGGGTCTGGGATCTACGCGCAGCCGCGCCCACCGCGACACACTATGAATATCCCATTGCTGCAGTTCCGCAACGCACCCCCCTCGCTCCACAGGGGCCGCTCGTCGTACCAGGTCTCTACACCGTGAGGCTAACAGTCGACGGGAAAAGCGAGACCGCTCCGCTCACCGTGAAGATGGATCCGCGCGTCCACATGTCGCAGGCCGAGCTTGAGGCATTGCATACAACCCAAACAACCATGGCGGCCTCACTGAATGCTCTCGCGAAGGCGGATATCGAAGCGCATTCCGTGATGGAGCAACTGAACGCGGTTCAGGACAAAGCCGTTGCCGCTCAGCTTTTGACCTTCCGTGCGGCGCTGGGGACGATCCTCAACGGAACCAAGGACGACGCTAAAGCAGATCCGGCGAAGCAGCTCCCGGGCATCGACGAGGTGAGTGGAGAAGCAACTCAACTCTACAATCAGCTCGAACAGGCCGATGCGAATTCCACGGCGGCACTTCTTGCCGCGGCTGCACGTGTCCAAGAGGAAGCAAAAGCGGTTCTACCGGACTGGGAAAGTTTCAAGCGGACTCAAGTACCCGAGATGAATCGCCAACTGCAGCGTGAGCATTATCCAGTCATTCAGCCGAACCAGCGTCCGGCCAATATGCCAGAGGAAGGGGATGAGGATTAATCATCAGGTCAATGGGACGGTTTCAGACTGTCCCGTTTCCCTGAGTCGCCAGCATCTTGAGTCAGTGCGCGCAGGTAAGATTTGTTGGGAGACATCTATATAGCGTTGCATGCGCATGGAATTGACGACAAATGACTTATTAGCCGGTAGAGCTGGCAAAATCGGCTCAATCGGCGCTATTTGCCGCAAAATGCCGCAAACATTTCAATGATTTAACCAAGTGGGCCGTGGGCTGGCCGTGGCGGAACAGCCCGGCTTTGCTTCCGTTTGAAACGCGCATCGACGATTTCTCACGTAGCGACAACTGGCTTCTCATCAGGGATGGGACTCTGATTTTGCACCGTTTCTCAGAATCGGCTGCATGATTTGCTGAAGTGCAGGGAGACTAGACCACGGAGGCGCCGGCTGAATGCGGCGTCCAAGTTCCAGCACCTGATTGGAAGGAGCGTCGTAAGCGGGCCACGGTCTGAGCCGCGGGTCCCCGGGCTGGCCGGACTTTGCAAAGTTCGTCCAGTATCGTCGCAGGATGTCCCCGAAGGTGTTTTGTCCATCGACAGAAACCCAGTCGCGGGGAAAGCTGTCGGCCAGGAAGTTCAGCTCTTCGCCGTGACATGCGCCGAGTTTCGCTCGTTTGCCGGCGTCAACCCAAGTGAAAAGATAGAGATAAGCCGGTTCACCGGCACGCGTCATAGAGCTTGCCATGGACCAGGCTCCGTATGCGAATGTGGCATTTTGCAGTTTCAGATACTGCGGCGGAACCTCGGCATCCGAAGATGCCGGCCAAAGGACGAACTCCCGCTCCGCCCAGACGCCCGTATCGGCTCGCAGGTATTTCCAGTACTCAGAGATCGTCGCCGGCCCCGGCCCGAAGACGGTTGCCTCGTCGGCGTTGCTGCCCACCAGAACCGGGATGCGTGCCTGGCGGCCTGCGGCGAAGATCCTTGCCGGCTGCTCGCGGATGACCCAGCCGTCCACGATGGCGTCAAATTGGATCTCCGGATGACGACTCCAGGTTTTAAGGATGGTTTCGGCGGGGATGGAGCGAAGCTTTTGTATTGCGCGAGGGCCATCTGCGACTCCCAGATCGACGGCGAGATCCTTTCCATCACCCTCGCCTGTACCGGTGATGCCGTTGAAATGAATTGG
>DATAYL010000091.1:0-5285 GCA_036272575.1 Bryobacteraceae bacterium
CATCTTCGGAGACCCGCCAAGCCCCGGGCATCGTTACCACCTGGACTTTTGGGCCGCGAATGCCCGCGCAGGCGACGAAGCGGCCGCCAAGGTCACGGCCGAGAACTTTGCCGCCGCCCTCGCCGGCACGATCCCGGTGTATGACGCGACCTTCGCCTACAAGCGACCGATCGATGGGCGAGTGGTCTGGATCCATGCCTTGGGGCATGTGGTGAAGGACGCCAACGGAAAGCCGACCGACATGTACGGCGTGACTCAGGACATCACCGCGTTCAAGCAGTTGGAGACGGACCTGCGTTTGGCCATGCAGAAGTCCGACGACGCCACCAAGGCCAAGAGCGCGTTTCTGGCCAACATGAGCCACGAGATCCGCACGCCCATGAACGCCATCATCGGTCTCTCGTACCTCGCCCTCAAGACGCCCCTTAATCCCAAGCAGCGGGACTACGTGAGCAAGGTCCACGACGCCGGCACGTCGCTCCTTAGCATCATCAATGACATCCTCGATTTCTCAAAGATTGAGGCCGATAAGCTCGACATTGAGACCACCGATTTCCAGCTCGACGAGGTGATCAGCATGGTCACCACGCTCACGGCCCAGAAGGCGCACGATAAGGGGCTCGAGTTCCTGATCCATGTCGCTCCCGCGATTCCCGAGCAACTGCTAGGTGACCCGGTTCGCCTCGGTCAGATCCTGACCAACTTCGTCAACAACGCCATCAAGTTCACGGAGCGCGGCGACATCGGCTTGAACATTGATCTGCTCGAACGCACCGGCGAGAAAGTGCAACTTAAGTTCTCTGTGCGCGACACCGGCATCGGCATGACGCGCGAGCAGGCGGCGAAATTGTTCCAGCCTTTTTCCCAGGCGGACATGTCCACGACGCGCAAACATGGGGGCACCGGCCTTGGCCTCTCGATCTCGCGCGAGCTCGCCGAGTTGATGGGCGGGCGCATCTGGCTCGAAAGCGAACCGGGCGTCGGCAGCACGTTTAATTTCACGATCTGGCTAGAGGTAGGCTCGGCCACCGGCTCGGGAAAAATCGTTCCTGAGAAGCTGTCACGTCTTCGCGTCCTGATTGTGGACGACAACGCTGTCGCGCGAGAGATCCTGCAAGAGCCTTTGAGCGCCCTGGCGAGCCGTGTGGACACCGTCGCATCGGGTAAGGAAGCGCTCGCTGCCATCAAAGAGAAAGATCCCGCCGACCCCTATGACATTGTGTTCATGGATTGGCGGATGCCCGGTATGGACGGTTTGGAAACTAGTCGCCACATCAAGAGCAACGAGACGTTGCAACATCAGCCCGCGATCGTTCTCGTCACCGCGTTCGGGCGCGAGGAAGTGCGGGAGGAGGCGGAGCGATTGCAACTCGACGGCTTCCTCGTCAAGCCCGTCACCAAGTCCACGATCGTGGATACTCTCGTGAACGTCTTTGCAGCCGACAGCGAAGAAACCGTCACGACTGATGAAGGTGAGCAGGCTCTCCGGCTGCGCGGCGCTCGCATACTGCTTGCTGAAGACAACGAGATCAACCAGCAGATTGCCGTCGAGCTTCTCGAATGCACCGGCGCGATGGTGAAAGTCGCCAACAATGGACGCGAGGCGGTGGATATCCTGTCGAACGGACCGCAGCCGCCGCCGTTCGATGTAGTGTTGATGGACCTGCAAATGCCGGAGATGGACGGCTATCAGGCGACCGCCAAACTGCGTTCCGACGCGCGTTTCGCAGCACTACCGATCATCGCCATGACGGCGCACGCCACGATCGAAGAACGCCAGCGCTGTCTCGCCTCCGGGATGAACGATCATATCTCGAAACCAATCGATCCCAGTGCGCTGTTCGAAACCGTGGCGCGGTATTATCGGTCCGCCCCGGGAACGTCGGCATCTGTTCCAGCAATTGCCAAAACCTCGGACCCGGTTGTCAAGTCGGCCGGCGTTCCCGAGGTCGAGTCGCGCGCTGACAATATGGAAATACCGACCGTGGAAGGGCTCAATTCCGTCGAAGGCCTGCTGCGCGTCGCCGGCAACCGAAAACTTTATTTGAAACTGCTCCGCCAGTTCTCCGCGCAGCAATCGGACGCGCCTGGGCGAATCACCGAACTGCTCAAGGCCGGTGATCGGCCCGCGGCTGAGCGGACAGCGCACACAGTCAAAGGAGTTGCTGCGAATCTTGGCGTGAAGACAGTGCAGTTGGCGGCGGGTGAATTGGAGAAGGCCATTCATGATGGCGCCGACGCTGCGCGCTTGGAATCGCTGCGCCAGCAGTTCGCGACCGTGCTCACCCCGTTCGTTGACCGTCTCCGCGCCGCTCTGGGTGAAGAACCGGTGTCCCCCGCCGCGCCTAAAGCCATGGTCGTTGATGCTGCGCAATTGAAGCTGGTGGTTGAGCAAATGACCAGGCACCTGGCCGAGTTCGACGCCGCGGCATCCGATTGCCTTGAAGCCAATCGCGGCGTGTTTGCTTCACTCTTCTCCGCCGAGGAGTTTGGAAAATTTGAGCAACGGGTCCAGGGCTACGCTTTCAGTGAAGCGCTGGCCCAGTTGGAACAAGCGGCCCGGGCGCCCGGCGGCTAAGGAAATCTGGTTATGCCTTCTCGCATTCTAATCATCGAGGACGCGCCGGCGAACATCCAGACCCTCTCCACCATTCTTAAGGAGCGAGGTTATAACATCAGCATCGCCACCAATGGCCGGCAGGGGCTCGAAGTTCTGGAACGCATTCGACCCGATTTGATCCTCCTCGACATTATGATGCCCGAGATGGACGGCTTTGAAACCTGCCGGCGCATCAAGGCCTCAACCGCCTGGCGGGAAATTCCGATCGTCTTTCTCACCGCAAAAACCGATACGGCAGACATCGTGCGTGGCTTTGAGTTGGGCGCCGTGGATTACGTCGCCAAGCCGTTCAACGCGCACGAACTGCTGGCGCGCGTGAACACCCATCTCACCCTCGATTACCTCCACCGGGAGAACGAGCGCCTGCAAAGCAGGACCCGGGAATTGATGGGGCATTTCCTCACTAATGTATTTGTTATTTTGTGCGCTTACGCCTTGGTCGCTGGATCGATTGCCGGCGTGGTTAGAAACATTAATACCAACATCCTTATATCGGCATCTCTGTTAGTCGGAATTCTGGTTCCGGCGATGCTGATTGTTATCAAACGGGGGCGCCATTCGTGGGATTTTTTCGGACTGACTGCGACCAATTGGAGGCCGGCCCTTGGAGAAGCAATAGCTTGGACGCTCCCTATCCTTGTACTGGTCTTGGCAGCGAAGCGGCTCATCATTCTTTATCCTGCTTATTCTCATCTGAGCTTATTTAGCGGCAGGTTGGCCCAGAACCCGACATACGGACCGTACCTGTTGCAGCTGTGCATTTATGTCGCGTTGGTCCCCGTTCAGGAGTTTCTGGCCCGGGGGATTTTACAGGGATCGCTGCAAGAATTTTTGACAGGCCGCCATGTTGTCTGGAAAGCGATTCTCATTTCAAATTTGCTGTTTTCTACTTTGCATGTTCACGTGTCGCCCTCTTTCGCGCTGGGAACATTTGTACCTGGAATTTTTTGGGGTTGGCTTTATTCCCGCCACCGGACATTGATCGGCGTGATTGTTTCTCATATCCTGATCGGTGCGTGGATCTTCTACTTCGTGGGGGTGAATGACATTCTGTTGTAGTGGAAGATGCAAATAGGCTCCAGGCGGAAGAGATTAGTTAACGAAAGCTGGCCATGCGGATAACTGGATCGAGGCTTCTCCGGAAGAATCGGATCAAATTGCAACTCATCATTGCGATTCTGTTCGCCGCCTTAGTCATTCCGACGTTTTTATTCATTCTATCACATGCCTATCGCGAGAATTCCCGGAACCTGCTTTCGTTGACCTCGACACGAACGGGACCGTTATTCGAACCGAAGATCAGGTAATTTGGCGGCAACCGCTGCGGTACGAACATTATGAATTCTTTGTTGATGCGTTGCAGATCCTAAAGACGAAATATGGACGGGCGCTCGTGGATGTAATCCCTACGGAACGCGCCAAGCTGAACCTCTGGGATGACCGGCTGTCCGCTCCCGAAATCTGCGACGAAGCACGTCGAAACCGCCGCAGTTCAAGTTCATGAATCGTTGGGCCCTTGTCGGTTTCTCCTGCATGCTAGATCAGAGCCCCAGATGACCCCAAGTGCGCCTAACAGCACCTGTGCACAGCCTGGTGTTGGTCTCTAAGACATTGGTCCAATTCTTCAGAACATAGTCCTCCCCTCTCCCGCCCCTTCCGCGAGGCTCAATCGGTGGATTCAACCGACTCCTGAGCCTCAAGATAATAGACTACGTGATCAACTATCTTTTTCCGAAACATTTCCCACGGAATGGGTCGCTCAGCCTTCTCCAAGATGATGTCCTAAAAACGGCGGTTACATTCAAGAGCTTCCCGGACGCTCTTAGTGCGCGTGATTCTCTTGGCCAGGTCAAAGTTAGCGGATGCTTAGCCTAACCAGTCGGGAGACGGCCTCCTTGAGGTGGTGGTAGTTTACTGTGCCGCCTTTCGCAGTTCCGGAACTAATTGAAAATGCGTTTCGGACGGGCCGTTCTCCAGCGCGTCGGCGGCGCGGATCAGCAAGGATTTGAGCTGCTTAATGGGTTCCGCTCACGAAACGGATTATAAAGCACGGTAAAGCCTTTTGTGTGTGATTAGCGAAATGAAAACGCACCAGAATTCGACTACAGCCCGTTTTCCAGAAAATCTGGAGCTTTACTTGGTAACGAGCTATAATCCTCCGGCCCTTAGGGGTCACGCCTTAAACCAGCAAGATTGCGTCGGATGATCCAACAGGAGTGCGACCAGCACCGCCGCCGTGATGACGGTCCCCAGCCGTCTATTTCCCGAGCGTCTCGGCTACGTAAGCGCCTGCCGCACTCCCAAGCGTCGCGGGAAGCACGATCTTCCAAGCCGCCGACCAGTCCATCTTGCGTTGGCTTTGAAACGTCCGTAATGCCATCAGCGAAACCGAACAGGACCGGAAGTCGATTGGTCGCATTGGCGGCCAGCGCCGGCATTTCTTCCGCATTTAGTGTGGAATGGGAAGGAGATCGCGCTCTTAGGCAAATCGTTCGTTGATAGGAGCACTTCTTTACCATTTCATGGTTAGAAACCAAATCGGCCGATTAATCACACGCTAAAGTCCGAAGAACCCACCGAAATTACCGGTGGTACGCTGAGGCGTTCTGAAATGGATTATAGAGGCCGCGGCTATTCCGTTCCGGGGCGTAGACAAATCCGTAGA
>DATAYL010000092.1:0-3172 GCA_036272575.1 Bryobacteraceae bacterium
TTCCCGGCATCCCGGTCGATGATCCCCCGGCTGCTATGCGTGCGCTCGGTCTCGCACTGCAGCGCCATCTGGGCGGCTCTTCAGGACCGCTCTATGGTGTTCTCTTCCTGCGCGCCGCCGCGACGCTCGAAAACGCAACTGACGATGCGCCTGACACCTGGGCGCTGGCTCTGGCTGAAGGCTGCAACGCTATCAGCGAACTCGGAGGCGCCAGACTGGGTGACCGTACTATGCTCGATGCGCTGCTGCCCTTCGCCGCAACGCTTGCCCGAAATCTGCACGACGATCTCGGCGTAAACGAATCCCTCCAAAGCGCCGCTCTCGCCGCCGCCGCTGCCGCTCACAGCACGGCCAAAACCACCGCCCGGCGCGGGCGCTCCAGCTACCTGGGTGAACGTGTCCTTGGAACACCGGATCCGGGCGCAATCGCCGCCACAATCTGGTTGCGCGCTGCTGTCGCTGCCCTCGCTCTTTACTGAAGTCGTCTCAACTGTGACCCGGCAGGCTGATTCAGAATAAATTTCGCCGGCGTAATATTATTCGGATTCATTTGCAGATCCGTCACCTGCAAAACCACCTCATACCCGTCCTTTGGTCGCTGAATATCGATCAACCCGGGAAATTGAACTCCGTTATGATCCGCCCAGTTGGAGTATTTGGTCTCGCTCAGTATGTCGCCGTTCCGATCGAATGTCTTTTGTCGCGAAATCTGCAAGGTGAATCTGTCGAAGTAAACGCTCCGGCTCGGGTAATATTGTTCACCATCTCGCCGGATCATCATCAAAATGTAAAGCGACTTGGATTCGTCCGTATCGTCTTCGAGCATAGTGATATCTTGCTTCGGATCTGGTGGGTTGATCATTAAGGCGGTCAGAAACGCTGTTGGACGCAGGTTCTCGAGCTTATTGTTGGATAACGCGGGAGCGCCATTAAGTCCTTCAATGAACTGATTCCTGCTTGGTATGGAAACACGATATCGATCTCCCACCGATACCATGTCAAAGGCCGTCGTGTGGATGACTGGATCGAGCGCCACCACGCGAATGCTCTGCGGCTTCAGGAACAGAATGAACCCGCTGATGGTCGGATAATCAGTCACCTTTCCGCCATACAGACTTCCGACCGAAGGAGACATGTCGGTCTTCATTAGAAAGGACTGAACCGGGTCCGAAACGTCGTGCAATTTCTGGATCAACTGCTCTTTCGTCGCCGTGAGCATCGGCCTCGGCGCCCGCTGTCCTTGAGGAGCAACCACCCGCCGCCTTACCAAACACCCTGTAGAAAATAAACACAAAAAAGAAAGTGCCGCCAAAAGCGCCCGCTCGCGGCGCAATAAGTACATGTCTGAAGTTTAGTAAACAGGCAAAGGTGACATCCCATCTGACGTCGGACTAGACTGAGAACGGCACCTTCCTATCTCTATGACCAGGATTTTTTCTTTGCGCTCGGCGGGCGTGGTAACGGCGGCTTTGCTTGCCTTCGGAGCTCTTGCTCAATTGAATAAACAGCGCGGAGACGGACCGTACGGTATTCCGCAAGCTACCTTTGTCGCTCATCCCATAGGAACCGATCACGCCGAAGGAATCTCGGCCATTGACATGAATGGTGATGGCAAACTCGACATTCTCAGCGGCGCTTACTGGTATGAAAATCCCGGAACGGCCGTTGGTCAATGGACCCGGCATCAGTTCCGTACCGTCGAGATGACTGGCGAGTTTGTTTCTGACTGCGGCGAATGGGCAATCGACGTTAATCATGACGGAGCCCCGGACGTCGTCACTGTCGGATGGCAAACCGACGGGCTTTGGTGGTACGAAAATCCCAAGCAACCGGGCGTAATGTGGCAGAGACATCTCATTACTCACACGATTGCCACTGAAGGCGGCTGGTTGGCCGATCTCAACGGCGACGGCAAACCCGACTTGGCGCTCGCTCATTACGGCCGCTCGGGAGTCATCTGGGTCGATTTCGCCGGCGCGCAACCCAAAGTGCATCACCCCGGCGGCCATGATCAGGATGGGCATGGCATCGGCATGGCCGATATCGATGGCGATGGAAAAGTCGACCTGCTCACTCCCTTCGGGTGGTTCAAGAACATCGATGCGGACAACGACAAGTGGGACTGGCACGGCAGCTGGCAGCTTGGCGAGACCGGCTTCCCCATCATCGGCTACGACGTCAATAATGATGGCAAAATGGACGTGATCTATGGTCGCGGCCACAGCTACGGTCTCTACTGGCTGGAGCAGCAGGGTTCCAAAGACAATCCACAATGGGTCAAGCACACCATTGACGAATCCTTCTCACAGGTTCACGTTCTCAAACTCATCGACATTGATGGCGACGGACAGCCGGAACTGCTCGCCGGAAAACGTTACCGCGGACACAACGGCCGAGACCCCGGCTCTTACGACCCACTGGTCATCTACTATTACAAGATCGATCGCAAGACGGCTGCCTTTACTCGCTACGCCATCTCAGTGAACGGGACAGCCGCCGCAGGTACGCAGTTCATCACCGATGACTTCGACCAAGATGGTGATCTGGACCTGGCGGTGGCCGGCAAAACCGGTGTCCATTTGCTCGAGAATCTGAAGGTCAACAACGTACCCGGGGCCGAACGCGAAAAGGAACTGCTGCTCAATAAAGAGTGGCCCTTCCCCGGCGAAGGAACCATGACTAAGTAAGCAGCGTAAACGCGCTAGGGCGAGTCACAAATTTCAAAAATAAATCTGAGCTTTTCCCTGCAACACTTTAAGCCCAAAACAACCGGCCGCCCGGCACGTCTCGATTCTACCTTCGTGTGCGAAAGGAACTTTTCGCACATGCACCCACCCGTAATCATCGACTTCGTCAAGATCGTTCTCGGCCTCGTCTTCGGCTTCTAGTTCGCTTTTTTTCTTCCCGGAGGAACCCACCCATGACCCCTCGCTCCATCCGCCGCGCCGCTGAGCGTCGTGCCGTAAAATTAGCCCGTAAACAATCCCAAACCGAACCGCGCACGTCAGTAAGCGGTCCGGAAACCGGACCGCAACCCTCAGAGAGCGTTGTCTCCGAAGCCCGCCTCGCCGCCAACCAGGCCAATGCGCAGCTTTCCACCGGTCCGCGCACCGAAGAAGGCAAAGCGCGCTCCTCGGCCAACGCCATTACCACCGCCTTAACCGGCCGCACC
>DATAYL010000093.1:0-2976 GCA_036272575.1 Bryobacteraceae bacterium
AGGAGATGCTGAGGCGATCTGGGCGATTCTGGAGCCTGTCATTCGCAACGGAGAGACCTACACCTTACCAAGGGACATGTCGCGGTCAGACGCTCTTGCGTATTGGTTCTCAAGTAGCCATGAAGTTTTTGTGGCCGAATCCGAAGGAGAAGTGCTCGGTACTTATTATTTACGTCCCAACCAGCTCGGCGGTGGCTCGCACGTTTCAAACTGCGGATACATAACCGCATCCAACGCCTCGGGCAAAGGTCTCGCTACTGCGATGTGTTCGCATTCGCTTAACCGTGCTAGAAACCGCGGATTCCGGGCAATGCAGTTCAATTTCGTCGTGAGCACCAATGATAGGGCCGTGCGCCTTTGGCAGCGTTTCGACTTCGATATTGTTGGGCGGATTCCAGACGCTTTCCTGCATCCGGTTCATGGATACGTGGATGCCTACGTCATGCACCGCAAGTTTTAACGCTCGGCGAACGGCCGCGAAGAACTCTTCGTTGGAATTCCAACGTTTGAGAACCCAAATGGCCGCATGATGGAAGCCGATGGCGGCGCTTCCCTTCGGGACGTTCGAGTTCGAAATTCCAAACGACAGTCGGTGTTCCGGTCGTACGTCTTTCCCTACGTGGATCGGGCCAACCTGACCGTCCTCAGCGAAGCACTTGTCACACGGGTGAACTTCGAGGGAAAGCGAGCCACTGGCGTGGAAATTTATCACCGAGGCAAAGCCAAACAGATTTGTGCGGGTTTGGAAGTCGTCCTTTTCGCTCGGCGCAATCAATACACCGAAGGTCCTGATGCACCGGAATCGGCGACCAGACTGAGTTAGCACGGCTTGGAATTCCCGTGATTCTCCGCATTGCCCAGAGGACCCGGATAGAAACAACTCCCTCCCGGGCCCACGGAAAGAAGCATCAGGCTTTGCTTTCCCAGTCCAGGCGAGCATGCTTCGCCATCTTCTGTGCCTTAATCACGAGTTCGGCGGCCAGTAGGCATTGCGTTTGGTCCTGCGCTGTGTTCGTGCGATTGACGATGTCGCTCACAAACTGCCGACCAAAGGGCAGCGTTAGGTTGTTGCAATCGATATACCGTGCTTGCTTCTGGTCGACGAGGAACAGGTGATTGCCCTGTCTGCTCACCGCCACATTAATATACTTGCGGGCTTCGATGTACCCCTCGGTGCCCAGGATGAACAGTCTGCCATCGCCCCAGGTACCAAGCCCGTAAGGCGTAAACCAATCCAGCCGGACGTAGCCGAAACCGTTGTTCCCACGCAGCATCATGTCGCCGAAATCCTGAAAGTGGGGATGATCCGGATGCCGAAGGTTTGCGACTTGAGAAGCCACTACTTCTGCTTGCGTTGAAGCTGTGTAGTAGAGAAACTGGTCCACCTGGTGCGATCCGATGTCGCAGAGAATTCCGCCGAACTGAACTTCGTTCCAGAACCAGTCGGGTCTTCCCCCCTGGCTGCCTACGCTGCCAGCATCACCACCGGGCCGCTGAATGATCTGGTGGGGAGCGATATTGATCGTCTGGATCACATGGCCGATAGCGCCCGCTCGCACCAGTTCACCGGCCTTTACGGCCGCTTTCACTTCCAGCCGCTCGGAGTACATAATGGCGTAGACGCGACCAGTCGCGGCAATCGTTTTTTGAACCTCACTGAGCTGCTCTAGCGTCGTGATGCCGGGTTTATCCGATAGGAAATCTTTACCTGCCTGCATGCAGCGGATCCCGAGCGGTGCCCGTTCATTGGCGATCTGCGAACTGAGGACGAGCTGAATCGAGGAGTCGTGAATGATCTCGTCCTGAGTCCCTGCGATTGGCACGTCCGGATAACGCTTCTGAAAAGCCGTCAGGAGCTCCGGTTCCTGCCCCCAAGCCTTCACCAGGATCCCACCACCGCTCTTGATGGCCTCCACCATACCATAGATGTGGCCATGGCTGATGCCACAAACCGCGAAGCGAATGGAATAGCGCGGCGCGACTGGTTGCGAATGAGGCACGACCTCCTCCTGTACGGAGCTGGTGTGAAGCGCTGTGGCACCGAGCACTGGAAAAGAGGGCAGGTCTGATGCCACGCTCGCAGCAGTCAAGGTCCGCAGAAATTGGCGGCGGAGTACGGGGAGGTGATTCATTTTTTTATTGATCCTTTCCAGAGTTGTCGAATGGTTATTGAGTCCGCTGTGCGGGCCTGTGAGCGATTGGCCTACGTAGAGCTCGGCAGGAAAGCTACTCCCGATCACTTTATGCTGCGGTGATTCTACACTGCCAGACTACCTTCTCGCTCGCCCGTCGCCCCAAACCGTGCCGATACGGCTTACTTCCCGGAAGATCCTCCCGCTCGAGTTTCCGGCAGCATGCAGCCGATCGCCCATGGGGTCGTTGACCCAGTCCGGCACACCGGGATCGTTCTAATGTGAGCGGCCTTGCCGATCAAGTCGACAATCCCCCCACAGTGGTCCTCGCGCTTCTGCAGATGCGAAATGTTCAACTTGACGGCCTCGTGCCGACGCAGACCGTACGCGATTAGAACAGCCAAGAGCGCGAGATCCGGCTTGCCGTTCATTGTGTTCGGATCCGGAGCGTCAAGCAGTTCGATCGCTTGATCATTGCACCGCCGGTGCGGCGGGGGCGATGCGTGCTAAAGCGGAGAGGCGGGCGTGATTCGTTGTTGCCGAATGCGCCGGCAGGCGCAGTCCCGATGCGCACGCGAAAGAATGATAAGGAATGCTACATCGACACAGTTTTCAAATCACGATTCTAGTTGTGACGGGATGGTTGGTCTCCGCTCTGGCGAACGGTCAGGAGGAGAACACGCTGACTCCGCAGGAAAAGGCCGACGGCTGGCAGCTACTCTTTGACGGCAAGAACTTAAACGGCTGGCACTCCTATCTAGAGAAAGGCGCCGGGAAAGACTGGTCCGTTGAGGACAACGCGATTCGGCTTAAGAAAAACAACGGCGACCCGGAGAGCGACTAT
>DATAYL010000094.1:0-15792 GCA_036272575.1 Bryobacteraceae bacterium
CAATGGCAGAATCGAGCCCACTTTTATGCCGTTGCAGCAAAGATGATGCGTCGCATTCTGGTAAATCAGGCGATCACCCGGAGTCGGGCGAAACGCGGTCGCGCTGCGCTGTTGGTCTCGCTGACGTCTGCGGGTGAGGCCCCCAGCCCTGCTGCCGATGTGGTCGCCTTGCATGAAGCCTTGCTTACCCTCGCGCGCATGGATGAGCGAAGGAGCCGGCTCGTCGAACTGCGCTTTTTTGGCGGTCTGACGGCCGAAGAGACTGCCGAAGTTCTCGGCGTCTCTGTCCGTACCGTACATCGCGAGTGGGATCTTGCCCGGGCTTGGCTGTTTCGTGAATTGCGACGGACAGAATAGGCGCTCGCCCAGTCTTAAGGCAAGCGGTCCTGCTCCGCTTGCCTTAACCACAACATACGTGA
The DNA here is from genome assembly GCA_036272575.1 of Bryobacteraceae bacterium. GTDB lineage: Bacteria > Acidobacteriota > Terriglobia > Bryobacterales > Bryobacteraceae > Bog-105. Next base: position 420 of record DATAYL010000094.1, read on the forward strand.
AGACCGGTGTAAGTGGAGGCCCACGCCGGTCCTCTCGCGCACAGGACGGCTAGAATCCCCAGCCGTAACCTAGCAGCTTGTGCAGCCCGCCGCCCGTCAAGCTCGAAGGCTGCTGCGACGCGATAAATGCGGCCCAGATCAGTTCAGCTCTTTTTGACACTGCCTGTTGCACCCCGAGCGACCCAGGCAGCCGCTCCTGCAATTCGTTGGGAATAAGGTTGTGTATCAGGTTCTCGTACAGGGCCAAAACTCGCGGGTCGTTCGGATCGTTATCCAACTCGAGCTGGCCGCGCTTTGTTGAGTAGTCGTAGAATTCCTTCTGCACATTCCCCACCATTTGGGAGGTCAGCGGCAGCCAATGCGCATAGGTTCCCAACTTGCTGTCTTCAAGCCGCATACCCACAACATGGAAAGGGGCTTTGTTGAAGTTCAGATATTCAAATACTATCTCGTCGGTGGCAAACAGGACGTAAGGGCGTCCAGGAGCGCTCGATGATTTCAACATCGAGACCATGTCGTGTCGGTCGCCGTATATTGCCGCAAGATCACCCTGTTTCATCCAATCATTCGTGCCCCGGTATCCGATGCTGACCAGCATATTGAGCAAGTCGACGGAGGAAGTCAGCCCGTTCCGAATAATGTGAGTGTCGTCCGTGAACCGGCCGCTCGGATCGACTACGATCAGCGGAATGTGCCAGGCCTCTTCATAGACAGTCCCCATTTTTCCCTGGAGCATGCCGTGCGCTCCGGAATACTCGCCATGGTCCGATGCAAATACGATCACTGTGTTGTCGACTACGCTATCCGGCAACGAATGCAGTGCTTCGAGAACTCGCCCGATCTGACCATCGACAATCTGCATGACTTGGGTATAGCTGTCGAAACCGCGCTGCCAGTAGCTGAAAGGCATCTTCGCGATGCCAAGTTGCAGATTCTCTAGCGCATTCGGATTCGGATACTGTTCTATGGTGGCCGTAGTCTGCTTCGGATCGTCGGTAACACCGCCCCATACGCCTTGCTGGAAATCGTGGATAAAAACCTGAGTGGACGGCTTATTGTTCATCAAATCATCGCGCGATTCCCAATTGGGTGGTAGCGTCGGGTATCCATAAGACTTCGGGGATTTTAGCTCATTCGTGTCCCATGACACGGCGGGGGGATTTTCATCGGTGCCATAGCCGGCCTGCATTTGCTTCAAGCCGTCCGGATTGGCGGTATCCGAAGCGAACAGGTCGGCAACGGTTTTGAATTCGGTGCCGGCGGGAAAGAACTCCCGGTCGTGCGGGTTGATCAGACTCACTGTTAAGCACCAGGGCTTGTTCGCTGGTACCTGCTCAGTTAGCCAAGTCACTGCCTGCGAGGCCGTATAAACGTCGCTGTGAAAAGTCGGTTCCTGCCCATACGTCCCCTGAAGATTGAACCCGATAGGATCGTAGTAAGTCGGGTAATAATCAAACCCATAATTCTGAAGCGTATTGGTCGCTGGAGAGGCAAGAGAAACATGCCATTTGCCAATGTAGGGAGTGGCATACCCGTTTGACTGGAGCAGCTTGCCGTAGGTTGGATAAGCCGAATTCAACACCGGCATGAATTGAGGCGGTGCCTGCAACGGAGAGGACGTGATCGTTGTGAAGAGCCAGTTCTGCTGCGAATACAGTCCCGTGATCATGACACCTCGTGAGGGTGTACAGGCGTTGGCAGCATTGTGATACTCACCAAACTTCACGCCTCGCTTCCACAGACTGTGGACGTGGGGCATGTACGTCTCCAGAAACTTGCCCGGCGTTTTGATGTGGTCCGGGAATACAGTCGGGTACCGCAGCTCGTCTACCAGGATGAAAAGAATGTTTGGCTTGTCTCCCGACACTGGCGTACGTTCCGGGATTCCTTCGGCTGAGGCCTTATACAGGCCAGAAAAAACCCCCCCCGTTACGGCGGTTGTGGTTTTGAGAAAGTCTCTGCGCTTCATATGTCCTTACCCTCTTGAGGGCCTCCTGACTGGTTAAAGCAAAGAAATTCTGTAAAACCTGCCAAACCGGAAAGCTGACGAAGTTATCGAGGTACTAGTACTAATCGGGGACAAACAATTAGATCGGTCCGAAACGATCAAACCTCTTTCCGCAACATTCTTGAAACTGCCGCACGATCCGCAGGATCGGATCGTGCTTTCTGCATAGTTGCGCCGCGCGAGTTCTTCGCGCATGCGCTCCTGGAATCTGTTCATAAAGATCTCCTTTCTCTGCGAACGAAGCTCACAGCTCTAACGCCTTTATTGCTGCGATGTCCGGCACGCCTCGAGCGTCTGCCACGCTAGCGGCTTCGTCCAAGTCGGCCAACTCCTGGCAATCCCCGTTGGAGTCCACCCGGGCGTAAAACGCGCTACCTCGGCCTCAGGCGGCCTTCTAAAGACCGCCCGTAGTTTCCCGACACAAATGACACAGATATTGATATAATTTACTAGAATGAGCTTCCGGCGCATGCGCCTGTGGGTTCGCCAGTTGTTCTCACGAGTCAACGGTGAAACGCTCTCCGATTTCACCCTTTCACGCACGTTCATTTCGATCCCCCATCTGCTTGCCCGCCATAGCTTTCGCCCAATTAATCCTTCTTGATGAAGTCTAGTATTCAGATCACTCGCGGAATCGAACCTCTCTTTGGCACTCGCGATGAGAACATCCGCCTACTCGAATCCCAGCTAAACCTTCGAACCCGTCTGCTGGACGGCGATTCACTTGAACTCGAAGGTGACGAGGCGCAAGTCCGGCGCGCGGAAAAAATTTTGGAAGATTACGTCGGACTGGTCGAAGCAGGTCACACCTTCAATAACGGCGACCTCAACAGCTTCATGCGTGTGGTCACCGCTGATCCCAACGTGTCCTTGCGGCGTTTGGTAGAAAGCGGGAAATCACGGGCCTTTGGCAAAAAAGTCCTGGCGCCCAAGACCGTCAACCAACGGCGTTATGTGGACGCCATTGAGCATCATGACCTGACCTTTGGTTTCGGACCCGCCGGCACCGGCAAGACTTATCTCGCGGTAGCCATGGCCGTCTCAGCCTATCTCAATAAGCGTGTCACGCGCATCGTGTTAACACGTCCAGCTGTCGAAGCGGGCGAGCATCTCGGTTTTCTGCCGGGCACCTTGCAGGAAAAGATTGATCCCTACCTGCGGCCGCTTTACGACGCCTTGTTCGACATGATCGACGCTGAAAAGGTAGAAAAGCTCCTCGAAAGAAACGTAATTGAGATTGCACCCCTCGCTTTTATGCGCGGCCGCACGCTCAACGACTGCTTCATCATCCTTGACGAAGCGCAAAATACCACGTCCGAGCAGATGAAAATGATCCTCACCCGCCAGGGCTTCAATTCGAAGATGGTGGTCACCGGCGATCAGACCCAAATCGATCTGCCGAGTGGCCGCAAGAGTGGTTTGCTCACTGCAATCGAGGTCTTGAAAGGGGTGGACGGAATCGCCTTTGTGCGCTTCGACGATACCGACGTCGTGCGCCATCCCCTGGTGCAGCGCATTGTCAAAGCCTACGATCGCTACGACAATTTAATCGGCGCTAACCGGCAGCTCGCTCTACGGCTCGGCAACGATACGGCGCCCGAACAGCGTATTGAACCGCCACTCAATACGGCAGTAGAAATCCCGGAGTTTCCTTCGCTTACCTGAACGCCTTATGTCTTCCAAAAAATCCGGGACTGACTTAGGCGCCGTTGCTGCCGCTGCTGAAACGGCAACACCTGCCCGAGGCGCGGCTCTCTGTCCCAGCGATCTTTTCACGCCCCCGACAGCCATCAAAGTTACGCTCTTGTATCGTGATATTCCATCACACTGCGCGCTCTCTGCCGCCCACAAGCGCGAGCTCCGCCAATTCGCCCGCGCGATCTGCGCCAACTCCAAAGTGGCCGTCGCCTTTAATTGCCTTCTCACCGATGACGCGGAACTGCTGCGGTTAAACTCCCTGTTCCTCGGTCATGCTTACCCTACCGACGTGCTTTCGTTTCCCTCGGGCTCGCAGTCCGGAAACTTGGGTGAAATGGCCATCTCGGTCCAGCGTGCCGCCGACCAGGCAAAAGACTACGGCCACACTCTGCTCGATGAACTACGCATTTTGATGCTTCATGGCTTTCTACACTTGTCCGGGCTCGATCACGAAAACGATGGCGGCGAGATGGCGCGCGTGGAGCGCAAGTGGCGCGACGTTCTCGGCTTGCCGCCCACTTTGATCGCGCGCAGCATGGTAAAGTGATGAGCTTTTTTTGCCTCTCCGTGGCTGTTGGGCTGACAGTTCTGTTGTGCTTCGTCTCCTATGTGCAGTTGCTCTACCTCGAGTCGCTTCGCCTGATACGGCGCGAGGTTCCTTCGCTCGACCGCTTTCGCGAAACTCTGTCTGACAAAATCGGGCTCGACATCGAACATGGCTCGCTGGCGTTTTCGGTTGTCAAGCATAGCTCGCTGTTTCTCCTTGGAGTGTTTTATCTCTGCGCCCTGGTACGTCCGGAGGCGCCGCATTGGCAAAGCGTTCTGGAGGCGATCGGTGTCTCGTTTTTGAGCATGCTGATCTCGAGTTACTTGATACCGCAATGGCTCTATCGCCGTGGAGACGCGAGTTGGCTCGCGAAAGCAATTCCGTTTGCGAAACTTATTGCTGCGCTCGCCAAACCCGTCGCAGCGCCCATTCGAGGCTTTCAGTCATTGCTCGACATGGGCGAGCAGAGCGGCCATGAGGCGGATCAACCGGATTCGGCGGAACACATCGAAGCATTCATAAACGCCGGTGAGGAAGAAGGCATTCTCGAAGAAGAAGACCGCAAACTGATTCACTCCGTCGTTGCGTTTGGCGATAAAGACGTTCGTGAGGTGATGACGGCGCGGCCCAATATTGTCGCGATTTCCGCCGACAAAACACTCGAAGATCTCCGCCAGTTGGTGATCCACGAACGCTACTCGCGAATCCCTGTGTATGAAAACACCATCGACAATGTAATCGGTTTCATCCACGTGCGCGATATCTTTGAGCTCGACGCCGCCGAACGCCAGGCCAAAACGTTGAAGGACGTCATCCGCCCGATCTGCCTCGTTCCCGAAACCAAGCCGGTCAGCGATCTTCTGCGCGAGATGCAGCGCAATGGTTCGCACATGGTGGTTGTCGTCGATGAATACGGGCACACGGCGGGATTGGCCACCATGGAAGATCTGGTTGAGGAAATACTCGGCGAGATTCGTGATGAACACGAACCCGATCGCGACGTGAAACAGGAAGGCGACCACGTGTTTGTCGCGCCGGGTAGCCTGGACCTCGACCGGCTCCAGGATTTATTGGATTTCCGGCCGCAGGAAGATACTGAATCGACCACCATCGGCGGCCTCACCGCCGAGTGGCTGGGACACGTGCCGCAAGTCGGTGAATCGGTGGAACGAGGCGGTATTCGCATCGAGGTTCTCGCCGGCAACGAACGGCGGGTCGAAGAAGTGCGCGTTTCCCGCATCGAAGCGGCGACGCCCGTCGGAGCAATTGCTTGAAACGCGCACCCAAACACCGGGCTGGCTTCGTGGCCATCGCGGGCAAGCCCAACGTCGGCAAATCCACTCTGTTGAACGCCTTGACCGGCGAAGCTTTAGCCATCACGGCGCCGCAAGCGCAAACCACGCGCACCTCAATACAGGGTGTTTTGACATTACCCGATGTGCAAATCGTCTTTGTCGATACGCCTGGCATCCACACCTCCGACACCCTCTTTAACAAACGCATGATGGATACCGTGCGTAGCGCGTTACAGGAGCGCGACCTCGTACTCTTTGTCGCCGATGCCGTTAAGCCGCTCAGCGAAGACGACGAACACGCGCTGAGCGCGCTCGCGCATTCCGGTAAGACGCTGCTTGTGCTGAATAAAATCGACCGGCTCCCCGACAAACGGCAGTTGCTGCCCGTCATCGAAAGCTACACCAAGCTATTTCCATTCCTTGCCGTGGTTCCGGTCTCCGCGCGCACCGGCGACGGCCTTGACGAGCTAAAGCGTTTGATTATTGAAAATCTTCCATCTTCGCCCGCCTTTTTCCCCGAAGACCACTTGACCGATCAGCCTATGCGCTTTCTCGCTGGGGAAATTATTCGCGAACGCATTCTTCGCTCCACTCATCAGGAAGTGCCGCACGCGGTGGCCGTGCTGGTCGATACCTGGGAAGAAAAGCCTCGGCTCACCCGCATAACGGCAACCATCTACGTTGAGCGTCCGGGCCAGAAAACAATTTTGATCGGCGAGAAGGGCCAGCTCTTGAAAAAGATTGGCACTGAGGCGCGCCAGGCCATTGAGCGTCGTCTTAGCCATAAAGTCTTTCTTTCCCTCTTTGTCAAAGTGAAGCCCAGGTGGCGGGAAGATCCGGAATTTCTTGATTCGATCGACTGGCGTGCCATGGTGGGCGTGCAGTGCTAGGCTGAGAGCAAGATCCTTCATGAAACGCTTCGCCGCAATTGCTTTAGTGCTTGGAACATTTCCCGCGTTTGCGGATCAGAAACCTCCTGTCTCCGACGATCGCATCACCGATCAGATCCGCATGAAGTTGACTGCGGACCCCGATGTGAAAGGTGGCGCCGACGACGTTCTTGTCAAGGACGGTGCAGTTATCCTCAAAGGCCGTGTGGAAACCGACAGGGGCAAGAATAAAGCCACCAAGCTCGCCAAGAAAGTAAAAGGCGTGAAGTCGGTGGACAACGAATTAGAAGTAGGCCCACCTCGCTAATCATTTCCCGCCAGCAATCTTTCGATCCGCCCGCTAATCACCTCTTCCTTCATCGCGTTCCCATCGCCCTCGGCGGGAGTCTGATAGTGGATGAAGCCTTGTCGGTCAATCAGAACTAATTGCGGCACCATCGGCCGGCCCGTGAAGCCCATATACGTCATCATCTGGTCAATGTTGACCCAGCCAACCGGAAACCCAATCTGAAAATCCCTGGCAAAATTCCCGACCAGCAGATCGGCATTCGGATTGACCGCCACATCCAGCGCCTGCAATCCTCGCGAGCCATACTTTTGCTGCATTTTCGACATGATTTTCGAGGCAGCCTGGCAATGCGGGCAGGTTGTTGAGACGAACTCGAGCGCCACGACTTTGCCCCGATAGTGACTCAATAACTGTTCGCCCTTACCAGGAACCGCAAAGGCTAACTCCGGCGACTTACGAACAACTCCTTGTGCTGCCACCAGCCCGGCAAGTAAGCACACGACCGCTAATGCTTTCATCTGATCTCTCCTTCTGAGTGTTGGCTTTGAACTTTAGTGTGAAGCAGGCGTTCTCGCCTGCATGTTCTGCGAAACGCACTGCTCGCAGTAGCCGCCCGCCATGGGCAATAAAGTCATCGAGGCCGCGAACATGGCCAGCAGCAAACGTGGCAAGACGGTGAAAACTCTCTTCCGCCGCCGGTATGAGAGAACAAGCTGCAGTCGCATCCCCAAATCCGACGACGTAATCCCACTAACCCCAGCGACGTTCCCAAACACCTGAAGGCGGCACGCCTTCATCATGCCAGCTATGTAACTCTCGCGGGGCACGCCGGCGCGAACGACGGCTTGGTCGCAAGCACGTTCTCTCTCTTGGTTGATCCGCCGTTGCGCGAACCAGAGAAGGGGATGAAACCAAAATACGCACACGGTGGTGTGTACGAACATCGACGCCAGGTTGTCCCAGCGGCGCGCGTGAGCCAGTTCATGCAGCAGTATCGATTCGAATTCATCTTGGTCTAACTGCCCAGCCAGGTCGCGCGGGACCGTAAGCGTTGGATACAAGATGCCGCGCAGACTTGGCTCTACACCGCTTCCTGTAAGACCCAAACGAGGCGGACGGGAAATACCAAATCGGCCGCAGGCGCGGCGTAGTGCCCTAACCTCCAAAGCGGTTGGCTCAGTTACACTGCTGCTTCGTTGGCGTAGTCGCGTTAGCCACCTTCCGAACATCGCGGCCGATCCGAAAAGCCAAAGCGAAACCAGTACATCGTGCGTGACTGTGGTCTCGTTCATAGCCATGTTGGCTGGCAAAAAACCAAAGAAAACTGTCAGCAAAGCCGAAAGTTTCGAGGCCGCGAGCGACATCCAGGCGGAAGCCGGCACGAGGAAGGCCAGCTGGGCTCCAGCCGCCTTCAGTACGGCGGCCGGCACTGCAAATTTCGCGACGCCCACTAACCACAATGTGTAGCGCAGTGCTGAACTTTGCGGCCGAAGGCACAACGCCAACCCAGCCATGATCAGGCAGAAGAGTGTCGATTCGAAAAGGTGCCGGACCAGTAGTTCAGTCATCCTCTTTCCTCTTTCTCGGCCAGCCTTTGTTCGAGCACCTTGATGTCGGCCAGCGTTAGCTTCCCAGTCTCGATGAGATGGGACATAACCGGCGCCGCGGACCCGTCAAACAGACTCAATAGGTCGCCAATCAAGCGGCGGTGCGCCGCCTTACGCGTAAGTATGGCTTCGAAGATGTGCGCATTGCCGATTTTCTTCACGCGGCGCACCGCCCCTTTCTCCTCTAGCCGGTAAATCATCGTCTGCACGGTTGTGTAAGCGGGCCGGTCCTTCTCCGGTAGGCTCTCCTGAATTTCCCGCACGGAGCACGGACCAAGGCTCCACAACTTCTCGAGCAACTGTAATTCGAAGCGGCTAACGCGCATTTCCTGCTGCATAACCTACTGCTGTCATCCACTCTACTACTGTATTAGTAGCGAGTCAACAGTTTTTTGGCCCCTTTTATAGACGGGAAAAACTCCGCCGCACCCGCTATTCTAGGCACTTATGTGCTGTTCGGTTGAGGGCAAAATAAGCTTGGTTACCGGCTCTTCGCGCGGTATTGGGGCGGAAACTGCTCGAAAACTCGCCGCTCGCGGCTCCGACATCGTGCTGAACTTTCGTATCAAGAGCGCACGCGCGGAAAGTGTCGCTCGCGAAATCAGGCACTTCGGCAGAAGAGTCCTGCTAGCCCAAGCGGACTTGACCGTCGAATCCGAGTTGCGCAACATGATGGCGGCGATTCAAAACGAGTTTGATCGCTTGGATATTCTGGTGCTGAACGCAAGCGGCGGTCTTGAAAAAGACAAAGCGGAAGACTACGCGACAGCGTTGAATGAGACGGCGCAACTAAGTACGGCGAAGCTGGCCGCCGCGCTCATGCCCGCGGGTGGGCGGATCGTTTTCGTCACAAGCCATTGGGCGCACTTCTACGGACAGCAACCAGTGTTTCCCGAATACGAAGTTGTCGCGAAAAGTAAGCACGCCGGCGAACAGGCGTTGCGCAACTACTCGGCCGAACTTTCGGCGAGCGGAATCTCGCTCGTGATCGTCAGCGGAGACGCAATTGACGGAACAATAACTCCACGGCTACTCGAACGCAAAAATCCGGCGTTCGCTGACCAATTTAAAGGGTCGGGAAAGACATTACCAAATGTCGCCGAGTTCGCCGAAGCCATCGCGCAAGCCGCCTCCGACACCACCCTCGAAAGCGGCCACACGATATTTGTCGGATAGGTCCCTTCCCGCTTAGAAGCGGTTCCAGAGAAACTGATTATAAACTTCGTGATGATACTGCACTTCCGGCGCTTTGACGAACGTGCCGAGCTGCCGGGGACAACGATCCGCCGAAGCCTGCTTCAAATCGGCATAACGAGCTTTCACATCCGCGCCGAGCAGAGCCGAGGTCCACTCGGACTTGCGGAAGTTGTGCAGCGCATCGTAAATGTTGTCCGGCAGGTAGCGCGCCGCTCCGCGCAGGTTTTTTACACTGGCGATTTCGCCTTCCAATCCCGTGCGGAAAATCGAATACAACACCATGTACGGATTCGCGTCCGGCGCCACCGACCGCACCTCGACACGCGCGCTGCGCTCATTGCCGAGCGGAATGCGCACCATCGAGCCGCGATCCGTGGCTGATGCCTTCAGTTGGTTCGGAGCCTCAAAGTGCGGATCTAACCGACGGTACGCGTTTACGCTTGCATTCAGCATCAGACAAATGTCATTGCCATGCGTCAGCACGCGATCGACGAACTCCCAGGCCGTCTTGTGCATCTTCTCTTCGCCGTTCGGATCCCAGAATAGATTCTTGTCGTCTTTACTTACCGACACGTTAGTATGCATGCCGTTTCCGTTCACGCCGACTACGGGCTTGGGAAGAAAGCTGGCGGTAAAGCCCATCTTGGTGGCAACCTGCCGGCAGGCGAGCTTATACAGCTGAATCTGGTCGGCGGCGGTGACCACATCGGCATAGCCGTAATTGATTTCGAATTGTGAAGGCGCAACCTCCGGATGATCCTTCTCGTTTTCGAAGCCCATCGCGCGCTGCACATCGGCCGAAGTGTCAATAAAGAGCCGCAAGGGATCGCCCGGCAGCGAATGATAGTAGCCGCCCGTGTTCACATAGTCGAAGCGCAAAGTCTCGTGAAAGCGCCGCTCCGCGTCAGGGCCTTGAAACAAGAAGCCTTCGATCTCGTTGGCTGCATTTAAACTGTACCCGTGCTTGTCATAAGCATTGTTGGCGTAAGCTTGCAGCACGCCTCTGATATCGGCCGCGTACGGGCTGCCATCCTTGTCGATAACTTGTCCGAAAACCATCACCTTGCCGGAACCGAAGATGTCGCAAGGAGCCCAGTAAAATGCGCTCCAGTCGATGCCCAGCCGTAGGTCGCTCTCGCGCTGTGCCGTAAAGCCCCGAATCGAAGAACCGTCGAACGTGAGATTGTCCCAACTCTTCAGCAGGAACTTTTTGTCGTAATCGAGCATGTGAAGACGGCCTTCAAGATCGCTGAACAATACGGTGACCGCCTTGATCCCTTTTTCGTCGGTCAGATACTTCTGCCGCTCCTCCTGAATCTGGCCAATCGGCGTCCTCTTCTTGCGCTGCTCTTTCGCCTTGAGGTTCAGATCTTCGAGTTCTGCATAGGAATGGGACAACCGGTCATGTATATCGTTGGGCATTTCTCTCCTAGGTGTTAAAGATAACGATGCGTCTACGTTTCTCTATCCTTAAATATTAGCGATACCTGCCAAATGTTGTTCCCGAAACACCTGCCCACGCCATCCGGTAAATTGAGAGTTTGCTCGAATTAAGCGCAGTTCAGATGGCGGCGCTCGTCCGCCAAAAGAAGATTTCGTCGATCGAGTTAGTCTCGGCTCATTTGAAACAGATCGAGCGAATTAATCCGCGGTTGAACGCCGCCATCGAAGTGTTGGTCGAACCGGCCTTGCAGGCCGCGCGTCTGGCTGACGCGAAAATGGCGCGCGGCGAACCTTGCGGAGCGCTGCATGGTGTGCCGTTTTCCGTGAAGGATTCGATCGATGTCGCAGGTGTCAAAACGAGTGCTGGAACAATCGGCCGGCGGGAGGCCGCGCCGGCCGCGCGCGACGCCGCGCTGGTGGCGCGTTTGCGCTCAGCCGGGGGCATTCCCATTGCGAAGACTAACCTGCCCGATCTTCTCTTCTCCTTCGAAACCGACAACCTGGTTTACGGCCGCACGAATAATCCCTACGACCTGGCCCGCAGTCCAGGCGGCAGCAGTGGCGGCGAATCCGCCTTGCTGGCGGCTTGTGGTTCGCCGCTTGGATTAGGCAGCGATGCGCTCGGCAGCGTGCGCGTGCCCGCTGCGTTTTGCGGCATCGCAAGCCTCAAACCCACCAGCGGCCGTTTGCCGCGCACCGGGCATGTGCCGCCCGCAGGTGGATGGGTAGAGGCTGTTTGGCAGATCGGGCCGATGGCGCGCCATGTGGAAGATCTTGCGCTTGCGATGGAGTTGCTCGCGAGTCCGGATGGCGAAGACTTTACGTGTCCACCGGTGCCGCTGTTTGAACCAAAACTCATACCTGGCTTGCGCGCAGCGCTTTTTACCAGCAACAACTTTGCTTCCTGCAGCCCGGCAGTTCAAGAAACCGTCCGGCAAAGCGCTCGGGCACTCGAAAAGCTCGGCGCGATCATCGAGGAGAGGCAACCTCCCGGTATCGAGCGGGCCTACGAACTCGAGTTATCTTTGCTCGGCGCAGACGGCGCGCAAGGCATTGACGCTTACCTGGAAGAACAGGGCAGCCGTGAGACGCATCTGCTTCTCAAGGCTTTTCTCGGGCACATGCGACCGCATCAAGGAACGGCTGGCGACCTGGCACGCCGCTGGGCTCAGTGGGATGAGTACCGAAAACAAATGACCCACTTCTTCGGTTTCTATGACGTGGTGCTCTGCCCTGTTTATACCCAAGCGGCACTCGAACATGGCGCGTCAGTTGAAGAAGAGAATTTTAGAGGGTTCAGCTACACCATGGCTTGGAGTGTCGCCGGTCTGCCGGCGGCGACTGTGCGCTGCGGCGAACAAGCAGGGCTCCCGATCAATGTACAGGTCGTGGGGAAAGCATGGCAGGAGATGACTGTTCTGGCGGTCTGCCGCGCGCTCGAAAGCGAACTGGGCGGCTGGCAGGCTCCGCTTACTAAAGCTGCTAAGCGGCGGGCACGAAGAGCACGTCCACAGGTGTTGGAACCTCGAACTGCCGGCCTGTCGAAGTGAGTTTGCCGGTAGCGCCGTCTACTTTAAACACAACCAGGCTGTTAGATTTTTGATTGCCCACCAGCAACAGTTTTCCCGTGGGATCAAGGGCGAAGCCGCGCGGCTCTTTGCCGCCTGTGGGAACGCTCTGAACTTGTTTAATCTTGCCTGTTGAGGAATCGACAGCAAACACCTGAATCGTGTCGGCGCCGCGATTGGACGCATAGAGGAACTTGCCGGCCGGATCGAGACGAATTTCGGCGCCGGTATTTTCCTTGCTGAAATCGGAGGGCAACGTCGGCACGCTCTCGACCAGATGCAAATTGCCGTTAGCGGGGTCACGCGAATAGACCGAAATCACGGGCTTAATTTCGTTGAGTAAGTACGCAAATTTCTCGTGCCGATCGAATACCATGTGGCGCGGTCCCTGGCCCGGCGCACCTTTCACAAAAGGCGGATCGTTCGGTGTCAATTTACTGGTGGAAGGATCGAGACGGTAGATACGAATGTGATCCAAACCCAGGTCCGGAACGTAAACGCGTTGGTTATCGGTGGAGATCACGGCTTCGTGCGCGTGTGGACCTTCCTGCCGTTCTTGATTGGGGCCGTGACCTTCGGTGGTCATCAGCGAGCTCATCTGGCCCAAGCTGCCATCCGGTTTTATCGGAAATGACGAGACGCCTCCCGTCACATAATTGGCCACTACCAACGTTTTTCCCGTCGCGTCCGCCGCCAGGAAGCAAGGCGCGACACCGGCTGAATCGACATGATTCAACGGATGCAGCTTGCCGGTCTCGCGGTCGATTGAAAAGCTGGCTACACCGCCGTTTTCTTTGCCTTCGAGTTCACTCACGGCGTAGAGATATTTGTGATCGCGATCTGTTCCCACCCACGAAGGGTTTATCACCTCTCCCACTAGGCCGAGCGCGTGAAGTTCGTGCTTCGCGTCGAGACGAAAAGCGTACACACCTTTGTCGTAGGTTCCGATGTACACGAGGAACGACTGGTTGTCTGAAGTTTGAGAATGAGACATAAAAGGCAGGGATAAGGTTAGGGCAAGCAGCCGGAAGCTGATCAGGGACATGTTCATTTTTTCTTATTTTTGTTTTTCTCTTCAAGCTGCTTTTTGTATTCCTTGTAGAGCTGCAACTTGATTTTGAGCGGAGGAGCGTCCATGGTCATTAGCTTCTTGTCAGGATCAATATTGATCACGAACGGACCGTCCTTGTTTCCAGTCTCGTCGAAGAAAGTGAGTTGGCTCCCGGTCAGTTGATACGTTCCTTGCCGCGAAAGGCTCTGCTGACCAATGTTGGTAGTTTGCGTAAAATTATTGTCCTTCGACAGAGTAAGCGTGCCGCTGCAGATGTCAGGATGCGGCTGGCCATCGAAGCAGACGTGATTAGTCGGAAACCCGTTTGGGATATTGTCCATGCTGAGGTACTCCCAGCCGCCGGAGTCTTGCAACAGCGATAACTTATCAGGGCCGAGATTGCCGTCCCCGTAGGCGGCAAACGCTAGTCCGATGAACAAGCCAACCATTGCACTATCGTGGAAACGCGCCATGCTGCCTCCAAGTCCCCTACTAGTGTGTCATCGAGTAGACGATATAGTTGACGCCCAGACGGATACCAAGCGCGGAATATTGCTCCGGATACTCCGGGTCGTCAGCCCACTCCCAGGAATCGCCCAGGTCGGAATTGAAACTGATCGCGACCATGACGCGGCCCTTGTCGTCGTAAATACCCCGCCAGCGTGCTTCGTATCCATCGTTACGGAAGGGAACGCCGGTGCGCACGCCCCATTCCCCGGGCACTTGATAGCGGTTGTCGAGATTGTAGACGGTATGAAAGATGGCGTCGGAACTCGGGATTTCTACAACCGGACGGTCCGGAAATATTTTGCGCATGCTTTTTTCGAAGATGCTCCAGTCCTGACTGCCCCAGAAGTCGTCGCACATGAGAAAGCCGCCTCGCAGCAGGTATTCGCGCAAGTTGGCCGCCTGCTGGTCGGAGATGTCCCACTCGCCGACGAATACCGCGTAAAGCCACGGATAGTTAAAGAGTTCGCCGGGATCGTCGATATTGACGGGCTGTTCTACCGAACGAACTTGGAGCCGGGTGAGCCGTCCCACCGCTTCCACAAAATGGCGGTCTGCCCGCGGATAATCGTTGGTCCAGCTTGAATGGCCTTGCGTCCAATCCCAGCCGGCGTGGCGGAAACGCGCATCCGGAATGGAAGGATACATCAGGCGTGCGAATACCATTTCGGTCTTTTGCTCGAAGTTGAAGGGGAGTTCGATCTGCCCGGAGCGGTATTCGTCGCCCGGGTACTCGCGGAAGGGCTTCGGCAGATGGTGATCCGCCGCATAGAGTCCGGAAAGCAGCGCCAGCCCGCACCCTAACCGCCGAAGATACTTGGCCCGACCCGCCTGCACACAGCCTCTCGCCCGTGAGGATAGCACTCCCCAAGTAAAACGCGGTGGTGCTTCTTCCTCGACCTGCGCTGCGCGGCTGGCTCATCGGCACGGCACAGAGCCTGATACGGCGCGGACTTCTGAAGAACAGGGTCGGCGTCGTCATCACGCTAAACTCCTATTTGTTTCTGAATCGTCTCAATCGGAAGGTACGTAACTCTTTGTTTGCATCGTATCGCCCTTATCCGCGCCCCATTCGTCAATCGCTCTTGTCGGCAGCTGCGCTGGGTCTCTTTTTTCTGCAGCTCCCGGCCGTGCTCGTCGCTCAGTCCGTGCCGCCGGCGCTGGAGTCTCCCGCTGCGGGGCCGCCCCAGACCGGCCCACAGGGCCAAAAGCTAATTGGTATGCCGAAGTTTCATGAGCCAGCGCCATACGATTTTGACGAGCATACGGGATA
>DATAYL010000095.1:0-5210 GCA_036272575.1 Bryobacteraceae bacterium
CCAAAGATCTGCCTGTCGATGCCATTCAGGAAGCGGGATTGAGCGAAGAAGGAGAGCACACCCGTAGGGCGCTGCAAAAAGTCCAAACCATAGAAGTATCCGCTCCCTTTTCACCTTAGTGACGAAGTGGGCGTAAATCGACAGAACGCCAACCGTCAGAATCACGGTTCCGACAATCATCAGCAATAGATCTCTTTCAAGAGACATGCAAACAGACCTCAAGATGTCGCACTTCTCGCCGTCGTCGATACTACTGCCTCCGCCCTCACAACGCGCCGGACGCTAACAAATACCACAGCGTCGTGACCAGCCCATCTTCATCTGTTTTTGGCGGCATGTTTTGCCTGAGCCCTGGCTCATACTCGGTTGGCGGGCACCAAATCCCGAATGCGCCCTCAGATTTTGCATCAAGCAGGCAGTAACTTATCTGTCCCAGCCACGAGGATCCGGAGAATGTGTTGCGCTTTTCCGCAGGGGCGGTGCGGAAGTTGTGTGGTAGTCTTCGCCGAACGAGGCCAGATGCGCTACACATCGGCTGTCCTACTACTCTGCCTGCTCGCTCCGTTCAATACATTCGCGAGCCATGGACACGGATATAGTCATCGCCTTTCGGCTCAATCAGTCAGCACACGGTCTCATCGACATGGCCGGTTCAAACGCAGCACCAGAGCAAAAAACGATTTCAAGCGTCAGCATCCATGTCCATCAACTGGAAGATCCCGCGGGAGTTGTCCCGGGTATGTGATCGATCACGTTAATCCGCTCGAATGCGGCGGAGCGGACGCTCCATTCAATATGCAGTGGCAGACGATCGCAGACGGGAAAGCGAAGGATAAGACAGAGCGCCACTGTCGGCTGTAAACCGGATGTATCAGGATGGGCGGCTTGAGGCAAGCACCGGACCCTGCACTGAACCGGAACCTTCTTCTGTTCCAGGGATACTTACAATTGTTTGTGCATCCTGGCCAGCTCTGATCGCTTCAAACCTATATCCGGGCCGACATTTACGAATGGGAGCTTCGATTATCATGCTTCGGAACGCGTCAGAAACCGACAGCAACGTTTCCGCAGGTGAAGCGTTCGATGCCTTAGAAGTGCTGGCAAATGTTCTTTACCTCACTGCTCGGAATGCCGATGACGGTGAGCGTGTGCGCAGTTTAGTGGATCAAGCGGGCGGTTGCGTTTCTACATTGGCGCAGTTCTTGAAGACGCAGAACGTCACTTTCGCTCAAAAACCGCACCTTGTGCGGCGTGGTGGAAAGCGAGTGTAGCTGCTCAGGCGGCGCGGAAGGAAGCGACGACTATCCTCCACACTTTGGTCAGATTCATTGACCCATTGAGGCTATTTAGCACTCATGCAGTGACGTGAAATGCTTTCTGCATCATGCGAATGAACCTCAGCGCCCGCGCATTTCCCTCTCGCGATTCCGCTCTTACAGAGGACCGTATTTCTCTCACGATTCGGCCCGCTGCGTCGCTGCCAGGAAACTACTCATTTGTCACGAACCTGGACTCGTTGCGGCGGATGCTGCGACGAACCGATCTTCCATCGACGGTGTTGGAGAAGTTTGAGATGGGAATCTACAACCCAAAAGGCGCAAGTTTGCCTGCCGTTGATCTCAGCGAACACACGCTCACGCAAATCGGCTACTTCATAGACTAGCATATTCTCCTTTTCTTCGCCTTTCCACAGGCGACCGCGCTACCCTGCCGGTATGCCGATCGTGATCCGAACACGCCAAGCATTGGTCAGGTGCAAAGTCTGTGGAGCGCAGACTCGAAGCCTGACACGTGTAGTTCCGATTCTTCCCGCACGAGTGCCCTGTACTGTTTGCGGAGCAAAGCAGGTCTACCGACCATCAGAAGTGTTCATCGGCTCCTTGCCGCAGGTCTGGAAGCACGAGGCGACGGGCTAAACCATGCCGGCTCCAACCAAGAATCAGGTCCAGGTAGTCCGATGTAAGGGATGCAAGCGATGCATCCCGATCTCATCCGTTGAGCCATCGACAGGCTCCGTTACGGTGCGCTGTCCCGTCTGTATGGAGCGACGATCGTACATCGTCTCGACTGAAGTATTGCTTGGCCAGCCTTCATGGGATGTCATGCGCTCGCTGCAGGGCCGAAGCTGATGGAGACGAACGACAAGGCACCTTATCGCCACTGGCACACTGTGTGCGCGGCATGTGGGAAGGTGACACTGGCCCGCCCGTGCAAGGTCCCTGGTGAGATCGATCCCATTGAGCACAACCCGGTCGTTCAATGCCAACACTGCAAAGATACGCGACAATACCTCACGAATCAGTGCTTTCTGGCACCGCTATCTGCAGCGGCTTCTCCTGACAAGACACAAGGTACGGTTGCTGTGGTCGCCGGGCTGGTTGCGGCTGTAAAGCTGGCGCGTGTGGAATCAAGCGAGCTAATGAGCAGAAGCCCACGTGTTCGCTCTGCAATCTCTGATTCCGTTACGATCGCCAGAATGGTGATCGAAGCAGCCAAGAAAGAATGCATGATTTCAAAGAGCGCCATAATGGAAGCTCTCGCATCGTCGAGGAGGCACAGCGTAAAGGCTCGGATCTCCACCTGATCGAATATCAAAGTCCCATACGCTATCGAGCAGACCATCCGAACGGCAGGTCGATGGGACATCACAATGCAATCGTTCGAGCCGCGATGCGTGAGGCAACGAGACGAAGCATCTATTGTGTGCGTTCGGTGATGAGATAAATGTGCGGTCGTTATGCTCGACGCTCGGACAAACAAAAGATCGCGCAACGTCGCGCGGACCTTTCAGCCGATTATCAAGCTCCAAAGCGGGAGAGCCTCGGATGCAGAAGCTCTCCGCTTTGCTCAGGGATGAATCATTAAGCGTGAGCCAATACGCCCTGCGACACCTCCACTCCGGGCCGTAGCGATCTGAAGCCCGCGCGAACTTCTTCTGAAAGAAGTTGCGGTTGTTCCCACGCCGCGAAGTGACCGCCTTTGTCGAGCTTGTTGTAATGGATCAGTTTGGGATACGCCTGCTCTGTCCAGCTCCGTGGGGCTGGATAGAGTTCGTCAGGGAAGACGCTCACGGCGACCGGGATAGAGACACCTTTGGCATTGAAATACCCTTTGCCCCAATACTCCCAGTAGAGACGTGCTCCAGAAATGGCCGTGTTCGTCAACCATGTGATCGTGATGTTGTTGAGGATGTCGTCGCGCGTGAGGCCCTCGGCTTTTCCTTGAAAGACGCGTGAGATTAGCTCGTAGCTGCGTGCGTCGTGATCAAGGAAATACGCCGCTAGGCCGACGGGGGAATCCGCGATTCCGTACAACGTCTGCGGTCGCAGCCCCATCTGGAACCCGTAGGCGATTCCCTTCTGATAAACGAACTGCAGACGCTCGTAAGCGAGTTTCTCATCAGCTGAGAGGTCCAATGGCGCCGGCGCGCCAGAAAAGGCTGCCGCGTCAATGTCGGCTGGAAAGATGCCGGGCATGTTGGTGTGAATGCCAAGCAACTCCGGAGGCGCCTGCAGGCCCATTTGTTCCGTGATGACCGCGCCCCAATCGCCGCCTTGCGCCACGAATTTCGTGTACCCGAGGCGCTTCATCAGCACGACCCAGGCACGCGCGATGCGGGAAACATCCCACCCGGTGGCGGTGGGTTTACCCGAGTATCCGTAGCCCGGAATTGACGGGATTACCAGGTGGAACGCATCGGATGCATCTCCGCCGTGTGCGGTGGGATTGGTCAGCGGATCGATGATCTTCAGCTGTTCGATGATCGAGCCGGGCCATCCGTGCGTAACGATCAGCGGCAACGCGTTCTCATGTTTTGAACGCACGTGAATGAAATGAATGTCCAGTCCGTCGATTTCGGCAATGAACTGCGGCAGGGCGTTGAGTTCCGCTTCGACCTTGCGCCAGTCGTATTCTGTCGCCCAATAGCGCGCGAGCGCCTGGATGGTCGCGAGCTGTACTCCTTGGGATGCATCTGTGACCGTTTCTCGTTCTGGCCACTTCGTGTTTTCGATGCGCCTGCGCAGTTCGATAAGTTCCGCATCCGGAACATTCACATGAAAGGGACGAATTCCGTTTTCGGCATTGGACATTGTGTCCTCCTCGATAGCTGGATTTGTCGCGCATCTCGGGATCGAGATGCATTAGGACCCGCGTTATTTGGCCGTGTGCGGTTACTGGGGGAAAATCGGAACTTGTGCAAGCAGCGGGATCAGGGGAAAAAGCCAGTCGAGGCGTTCGACTGCCTCAGCTTAGGCCGATTCGCCCGTCAGTCATGGTACACCTGCCAGAAGAAAGGATTTCCACTAGCGCATGTCGTGACTCGCGCTAGCGCAGGCCTGCAATGTCGCGGAATTCGCAGCTCCAATCGAGATTGCCGACTACTCCTGCTCGGATAGACTCGACCATATGTGCGGCCGTTATGTTCGCCGCTCTGATAAACAGCGCATAGCTGAACACTTCGCGGTGCACGGTGCCTTCCTACCCGACTTCGGACCGAGTTGGAATGTTGCGCCGCAGACCTTCCAGCCGATCGTCAGATTGAACCGTGATACTGGCGAGCGAGAGATCGTACTCATGCCGGGTGCTGCCTAAGGCGTTACTGCCTGAGTGGCTGACAAACCGACTGTAGCCATGAAAATGCGATAGCGGTACTGGGGGCAATTTTCCGACCACCACTCTTGGAGGCCAAAATGAGCTGGCCAACGTATTGGCTGGCATCAGTCCGCGTAACCTGATTTTCTTAGTCGCCCAAGGTTGCCCTTTTTTTAGCGAGGATGCGCTTATCGACCCCGTGCTGACAAGTGCCATCAGCAGCCTCGGTGGGCCAGGATATTCCCTACCCAATCTGAACTCAGCCAATAATAAATGCGCATACAGCCTTGTTTCCGTCCGCGATGGAGCGCACACCAACGTCCTTACGACGCCAGCCGGCACTCTCAGCAAATCAATACTCCGCGCAAGGCCAGACCGGCTCCATTCATGGTTATCTGGCTCGCAACCAATCAGGCTTATTCGATGTGGCAGGGAAGGATCAGGTAATTGCAGGCAATAACAGCCTGGCACCCACGGTGGACTACACCTTTGAGCAAACCGCATCTGCTCAGCGGACGGACTGGCCACTCACCGATACCCCCGGTCACCTGCTTGCGTATCATGACATCAGCTTCCAGTTACTGACTGATCCGGAAATCAACGAAACGGGCTCGTAT
>DATAYL010000096.1:0-7548 GCA_036272575.1 Bryobacteraceae bacterium
CCGTTTACGCTTTACTATTGCGATCATCATCACTTTCCGCTCCCAGAGGGTCACAAATTCCCCATTAGCAAGTACCGTTTGTTGCGGGAAGAATTGCAGACCGACACTCGCTTCACTCTCGTGGCGTCCGAGTTAGCCAAGTGTCACGATATTCTGCGCATCCACGATTTGGTTTATGTGGACGGCTTTCTGAATGGCACCCTGGAGAACCCAGTGATGCGAAGAATCGGATTTCCATGGTCGCCAGAACTTGTAACGCGCACGCTTGCCAGTGCCGGCGCAACTCTCTCTGCAACCCGAACCGCGCTTTCCACGGGAGTTAGCGGCACGTTGGCCGGCGGTACTCATCACGCCTCCCGCAACGAAGGGTCGGGCTTTTGCGTGTTTAACGATTTAGCGATCTCACTCGACTGGGCACGATCCGAAAGAGGTATTGGACGGGCAGCTGTAATCGACCTTGATGTCCACCAAGGTGACGGAACCGCAGCTATTTTCGAAGAGGATCCCGCGGTGTTTACACTTTCGCTGCACGGGGCCAAAAACTTTCCCTTCCGCAAACGGCATAGTACGCTCGATGTGGAACTGGAAGACTTCACCAACGATGAGCATTATCTCGCGGTGCTCGAACCTGCTCTCGAAAAAGTGTGGCAATTCGCGCCAGAACTTATAATTTTTCAGGCGGGAGTAGATACGCTCAAGGCGGATCGGCTTGGAAGGCTTGGCTTGACCAGGGAGGGGCTGAGAAAACGGGACCTGCTGGTCCTCCGCACCGCCGCGCAATTGCAAATCCCTATCGTGATCACAATCGGCGGCGGCTATTCCGAGCCCATTGACGAGACTGTGCAGGCGAACGCGCAAACGTTTCGAACGGCTGCCGAGGTATTCAGCGGCTTAATTCCAACCGAGGTCGGCGCCAGAGCCGAAAGTAAATCGTTTGCTGAGTAGCCGGTTTGATTGGTTTTCATAGCCGATGCAGTGGAAAGAACCTTGGTTTGGCGCGCCGAAACGCAAATCCGTGAGATCCAGGCGCGTCCCTGTCTTATGTTCACGGTTTACGCCTTGAATGGACCAGACAGGGAATCTCGCGAAATACAGAAAGTAGCGAAATGGTTGCTCCTGGCGTGCATTTAGCAGGTTTGCCGATTCAGGCGGTTTGTAAAAAACAGCCGTCTGCTCGGGATCCCATTGTCCAAGAGAATTAATAGTTCCTATTCGATAAGTGGCGTTCGTTTCTATCACGCCGGTCCAACGCGTGGGATCGAATGCATCGGGCAGCGCGGCGTATTGTAAGGCCGGACCTCCATCGTAGAGGCGTGATTCGAGTTGAGCAAGAACTCGATTCCGCATGGTCATCCGCCCCAGGTCGAAGAACAGTATGAACAAGAGGGCGAATATTGCGATGGGGCGACCGGCTGGCGAGCTTCGGTCGCCAATCTCGCGGTTTACCAATTTGGAGAGAGACGGCCAAATTGCGGCAAGAGCGAGAACCAGTAGAATCCAGATGTCGAACAAATTATTTAAATCCAAATGAAACCAGCGGGAAGAAAACGGCAGTAAGAGACGAACGCCGTAGTCATTTGTCCAGTCGAGCAGCAGGTGGCTCGCCACACCGATCAGGCAGAGGGCAAAAGCTTTCACCCACGGCAATCTCTCTCGAAAGATGAGCGCAATCACAAGCACACTGAGTGCGGCCAGGGCCGGCGCAGCGATGACCGAGTGGGTGTATCCGCGATGAATCTCTAGATAACGAAATGCCCCTTGGGAGGCAGCGACAATATCGCAGTCCGGGGCGTTGGCCGACAGGATTAGCAGCCAAACGGCGCGCGGAGAAAAACGATCCAGTGCCGCTCGGGAAAGAGCGAGCCCGGTCAACGAATGAGTAATGTTGTCCATCCAGCTAGGCGTAGGCAGGAAGCTTGGCGATAGTGCGCTCAGTTGCGAGGTAGGAAGGCGGAACGAGGAGCGTCAGAGCATCGGATACAAGCTCAACTTTGACCGGCAATTTTCCGGCAAGCTCCCCGTCGATTTGCACGAAGATATCGGCGTTCTCGGATTGTAGGCAGCTAACCGAGCGGCCTCGCAAAAAGGTACAGCCGCTGATGCGATGCGCCTGGCCCACAGCAACGCCCAACAAATAAGCCAAATAACGAAAACTCGCGGTACCGCGGAAAAGCACGATCTCAAATTCTTCGCGCAACAGAGAAGCACCGCGCGCAATGTGCAAGTCGCCGCCGTAATTGCGGACCCGGCTCATTAGGGCAAAACTCGCCTGATAACGGCGACCGTCTACCAGCAATTCAAACTCGCGAAGAGGACGGAAAACTTGCGCGAACCCACCCACGTAATAGGCGAACTTTCCTGCAGCAGCTTTTAGATCTAAATTAAGCCTGCACACGATCTCGGCGTCCAGACCCACTCCCGCCATGCACACAAACCATTTTTCCGGCTCGCCTGTAACCTTTAATTCGCCGACCGAGACTCGACAAGGCTGCAGGCTCGAGAGGCTTTGGGCGGCTTTCTCGATATGGATTGGTAACTTGATTTCACGTGCAAGAACGTTGGCGGTGCCGCCCGGTAAAATTGCGAGCGGAATCGAGCTGTGCAACATCCCGCTGACGACCTCGTTGATTGTTCCATCGCCGCCAGCCGCAATAATCAGGTCGCATCCGGCATCAATCTGACGGCGCGCTAAAGCTCCGGCTGTCCCGGGCGCTGTGGTGGGAATAGCAGTTGCGTCAATCCCCTGCTTCGCTAATATGTCGATGGTACGTTGAAGCTGGCCCAAATGGCGCGAAAGCCCGCGGGCCACGGGATTGTAAATGATGGCGGCGCGCCGCGCGCTAAACGATTCCAAGTCCACATTATAGGTTCAGGTATGAAAGAGCTGCCCTCCCAGCGAGCAGAACAACTGCGCGAAGAGCTGGAACATAACGAATACCTCTACTACGTTTTGGATCAGCCGGAAATCACCGATGCTGAATTCGACGCGCTGATGAGAGAGCTGCGTACGCTCGAAGAGGAGCATCCGGAACTGCGAAGCGCGGATTCGCCAACGCAGCGGGTGGGCGGCCGGCCGCGCGAAGGCTTTGTCAAGGTGCCACACAGCTCGCCCATGCTCAGTCTGGACAATGCGCTAAACGAGGACGAGCTTCGCGATTTCGATAGCCGGGTGCGAACACTGCTCAAGTCCGATGAATACGAATACATTGCCGAGCTGAAGCTGGATGGGCTTTCCATGGCGGCACAATATAGTTCCCAAAAACTTGTGCGAGCGCTGACACGCGGGGACGGAATGGTGGGCGAGGAAGTCACTGAAAACGCCCGAACCATACGGTCGCTGCCTCTTCGTATTCGCAGCGCCGAGGGAAAACGTACGCTCGGCGAAGTTGGCTTTGAGGTTCGCGGCGAAGTTGTGATGCAGCAAAAATCATTCGAGCGCTTAAACCAGGAACGCGAGCAGGCCGGGTTGAGCCGCTTTGCTAACCCACGTAATGCCGCAGCCGGAGCTCTTCGCGCATTAGATCCATCCGTAACGGCCATGCGCCAACTAGACTATTTCACATACTTTCTCTTGCGCGATGGCCACCCGCTACTGCCTACTCATTGGGCCAATTTGGAAGCTCTGCATGCGGCGGGTTTCAAAGTTAATTCCCACCGCCGGAAATGCGCCGGTCTAGATGAGTTACTAAGGTTCATTAGCGAGTGGAGTGGAAAACGGGACTCATTACCGTATGAAATCGACGGCGTGGTGGTCAAAGTAAATTCCATTGAACAGCAGCAGCAGCTCGGTTGGACAGCCAAAGCCCCACGCTGGGCTATCGCTTTCAAATACCCCGCGCGGCAGGCAACGACAGTGCTTGAAGCGATCGAAGTACAAGTAGGCAGACTTGGCAATCTCACGCCTGTGGCGCACTTAAAACCAGTCAGCTTAAGCGGAGTAACGGTGGCAAGGGCCACGCTCCACAACGAAGATGAGATTGCACGGCTTGGCGTCGCAATCGGAGACACTGTACTGGTCGAACGCAGCGGGGACGTGATCCCCAAAATTCTGCGCGTCGTGGAGCAAGGGCCACACAGAAAACAGTTCAAGATGCCGGCGACCTGCCCGGTATGCGGTGGGCATGTGGTCAGAGCGGAGGGGGAAAGCGCCAGCCGGTGTATCAACGCGAATTGTCCGGCGCGTCTTCGGGAATCGCTGCTGCATTTTGCGTCGCGGGGCGTTATGGACATAGATGGGTTAGGCGACGCCCTGGTCGATCAATTGCTGAATCATGAGCTGGTCCACAATATTGCCGATTTGTACAACCTCACGATCCACCAGTTACTCACGTTGGAAAGGATGGGGCAGAAATCAGCATCGAAGATCATTCAAAATCTGGAGCGCAGCCGCGCTCAACCGCTGATGCGAGTCATCAATGGATTAGGTATTCCTTTTGTGGGAGAGCGTACGGCGCAATTGCTGGCCAGCCACTTTGGAGATTTGGACGCAATAGCGATAGCTGATCCTGAAACGCTCCAGGAAGTCGGCGAAGTCGGTCCCAAAGTAGCCGAGTCCATCCGGCAGTATTTCGCGGAACCGCGTAATCGGCAGTTGATCGAGCGACTGCGCGCCGCAGGTCTACAATGGACGGGCCCGAAGCAGACCAAACGCAAAGCAGGTCCACTCAGTGGCATCACTTTTGTCCTCACCGGCACATTGCCCACGCTCAAACGTGAGGAAGCCAAGGAGAAGATTGAAGCGGCTGGCGGAAAAGTGGCGGGATCGGTCAGCAGCAAAACAAATTACATCGTGGCAGGAGAAGAAGCCGGCTCGAAATTAGACAAAGCGCGAAGCTTGGGCGTCGAAATCATTGATGAGGCCGGGCTCTTCGCTATTCTAGGCTCGGAGAATTAACAAAGGAGCCTTGAAGCAATGCCGAGGCGCGTTTTCCCGCATCTATGCACTTCTGGCATCACATCGTTGACGTTCTGCTTACTTGGGGGCCGTATGGCCTGCTCGTGCTCTCTGCGCTCGACTCTCTGGGCCTGCCCGTCATTGGCGGAGTAGACGGTCTTCTCATTGCGGTCGCTACAAACGAACCACCGAAAGCTTATTTTGCGGCGGCTTGCGCGGTCTTAGGTTCAATGATCGGCAGCTTAATCCTTTTTGCCCTCGCCAGGAAAGGCGGCGAGGTTCTTCTTGCTAAACACATCTCTGGCAAGATGGGGGCCCGCCTGCATCTCTGGTTTCAACGCTATGGGCTGGTCACGGTATTTATCCCCGCGATCTCTCCACTTCCACTTCCGATGAAAATTCCTGTGTTCTGCGCAGGTGCTCTGAACGTACGCATTACTTACTTTCTCTTCGTCATTCTCGTTGCCAGAGTGATACGCTACAGTGCGCTAGCCTATCTGGGCAAAGAGTATGGCCGGTTCACCGTGCGGTATCTCCTGAGCCATGGAGTGCTGATCGGTTTGGTCGCGCTTGGATTGGCCGTGCTGGTTGCGGTGGGTCTGCGATTTTATCAGCGGCATAAGGCGAATGTGGGTGAACCTGAATAGTGCGCTGCGTTTCCTGATCCTCGGATTGGCAGCCGCGCTAACGCTTTTTTCCGCCATCATCAGCGGTCCTAACACCCAAGCTGGCCAAATTCTCGAGGGCGTTCGCGCAAAGGCTGTTCAACAATTATTGCGATCGTCGAACTATGCGTGCGTCGAGACAGTCGATCGCAGCTATTACCAAAATCTATCGCCTGTACGGGCAGCGTGTGAGACCTCGAACCCGGCAGACAGCCCAGAGATTATGCATGACCGCCTGCGTTTGAACGTCGCTGTATCCGAAGGCGGAGAGATCTTTGGATGGCACGGTGCAGATTCGCTTTCGTCGGGACAGGTGGATCGCCTGGTACCGGGCGGCCCAGTCTCCTCTGGCAGTTTCATCGGTTTTGTCCGGAACATCTTTATGAGTTCGGGTGTTGAATTTCGGTACAAAGGAACAGGCCGCGAGCATGGACTTAAGGTGGTCCAGTTCAGTTACCGGGTACCGCAATCCGTTTCTCATTTTCGGATCGAAGGCGCTGACAATCGCAGGGCGGTGGTGGCATTCTACGGGACCTTCTCAGCGAACGAAACCAGCTTTGAACTCGCCAGATTGCGTGTGGTGGCCGCGAGTATTCCGCTTGGATTGCAAATCTGCGCAGCCGATAACCAGGTCACATATCAGCTTGCCAAAATCTCCGGAGCGATGACGCTTATCCCGAAATCCTTCGAGTTACACGTCCAGGATCAAAGTCGCCTGTATACCGTCAGCCGGAGTAACTTCTCGGATTGTCATGAGTATCGAGCGGAGTCCACGCTGCGCTTTGATTCGCCCGGAATCGCGTCCGCGCCCGCATCGCGAAACGCGCCAGAGCGGTGGCTACCGCCCGGCCTTGAACTGCACGTGGGAATGTCTAACGCGCTCGATGAAAAAACGTCATTCACTGGAGACGCTGTAGATGCCTATCTCACTCAGCCCCTTCGGGCCGCGCAGGGCCAGATCCTCGCACCACAGAACGCAAAGCTGGGCGGCATCATCACACAATTCGAAAACTATTACCAGCCGAAATTGTATGAGACTCTGCGCATTCAGTTCAACTCGCTCGAAAGCCCTTCCGTAAACTATCGGATGCTCGCCGTGCACAAAGCCAGCCAGAAAGAAATCGAATTCGCAGCCATGCTACATGACGGAGCAGTGCCACCCGACATACAATCCGATTTATTGAAAGGCACCATCTTCTTTTCGTCGTTCCGGTCACGTCTCAGGAAGGCCTTTCAGGGTATCTGGGAGACTCGTCCCACCGGCGCAGAGAAAACGGAGATCTCACGTTGACCAGACCTGTATAGTATGGAAAGCATGTCACGCATCTCTCGTCGTGTCTTCGTTGCTCAGTCGGCGGCGCTTCTTTCGGCTGGGCGTTCACTTTTTGGGTATGAGTCCCTGCGCGCGAGTGATTTAGGCGTCCAACTCTACACGGTCAGAAGCATTATCGACAAGAATCCAACTGAGGTGCTCCAGGCAATCCAAAAAATCGGCTACACGGAGGTCGAAGCGATTTTCGCTTCGCTGCACGAGATCTGGCCCGCTTTAAAGCAAACCAGTTTACAGCCGGTTAGCGTGCATATTGACGAAGCGATTTTCATGAAGGGCGGCAGCGACCTAGACTCTGCTCTGGCCGAGGTCAAGCAGCGTGGCTTTCAATACGTCGTGGTTCCCTACATCCCGGTAAGCGAGCGTGGCGGAGTGGATATGTTTAAGCGCCTCGCGGATAGCCTGAATAAAGCAGGTGAAAAGGCGCAAGCGAGCGGTCTGAAGCTGTGCTATCACAACCACGCTTTTGAGTACAAACCGCTGGACGGCGGCCAGATGGGACTGGAGATCCTCATGAACAATACCCAAAAGGGCATCGTTTCTCTGGAGCTGGACATTTTCTGGGCATCTGTGGCCGGTCACGATCCGGTGGAGCTGTTAAAGACCTACTCAGGACGTGTTTTACTGCTTCACCTGAAGGACAAAGCGCGGGATTTTAC
>DATAYL010000097.1:0-6241 GCA_036272575.1 Bryobacteraceae bacterium
GAGGACCAGAAGCGCGTCCGGGAGCTCTTTGAAAGATCCGAAATCGAGAAAACAGACTATGAAGCGGACTACCGCATTGTTCTTCCCAACGGAGCGATCAAGCATCTCCATGCGATAGGCCGTCCCGTCTTGAACGAGTCGGGCGAGCTCGTAGAGTTTATCGGGACGGTTTTGGATATCACCGAGCGCAAAAACGCAGAAAGACAACTCAGGCGGAGTGAGGCGTGCTTGGCGGGAGCTCAGAGACTCAGTCACACCGGTAGTTTCGGCTGGAGCATTCCGAGCGGAGAAGTCTTCTGGTCAGAGGAAACCTTTCGAATCTTCCAATACGACCAAACGACGAAACCGACCCCGGAGGTTGTTTTCCAACGGGTCCATCCGGAAGACGTGGCCCGCGTGAAACAGACCGTCGAGCGCGCGTCGCAGGATGGAAAGGATTTTGAGCATGAACATCGTTTGCTGATGCCGGACGGTTCCGTCAAACATGTCCACGCTGTGGCTCATGGCTCGTTGGATAAATCAGGAGGCATTGAGTTTGTTGGGGCGATCAGCGACATTACGCCAAGAAAGCGGGCTGAAGAAGCCCTACGAAAGAGCGAGGAGCGGTGGAGATCTGTTTTTGAGAATTCTGCTGTAGGCGTTACGCTCACTGACATGAACGGCCGCTTTCTGGCCACAAATCATGTCTACCAGACAATGCTGGGTTACACCGAGGAAGAACTGTGTGCACTTCATTTTCTGGACATAACCCATGAGGACTACCGCGAAGCCAACTGCGCGCTCGTCACCGAGTTGATGGAGGGAAAACGACGACAGTTTCAGATCGAGAAAAAGTGTCGGCGCAAGGACGGCAGTTTGATTTGGGTAAGCAACAACGTTTCTCTTGTGCCGGGCACTGACAGGGTACCGCGATTCCTAATGACGCTGACCGAGGATATCACCGAGCGCAAGCAGGCGGAAGATAAAGTCCGGGAACAGGAAGTAGAGCTTCGTCAGATTCTGGACGCCGCACCCCAACATTTGTCAGTGCTAAGCAGCGACGGAAGCCATCTCTACATCAACCAATCTAGCCTCGACTTCCTCGGTCTCACGCTTGAAGAGTGGCAGAGGAGCGACATTCGTGGGCTCGTTCATCCAGACGATGCGGAACGTGTGGCTCGCGAAAGGAAGCAAGCACTTTCAAGAGGGTCTCCGCTTGAGATCGAAATGCGGTTGCGTAGACACGACGGCGAGTATCGTTGGTTATTCCTGCATTACAAGCCTTTAAAAGATCACCTGGGACGCATTACGCGTTGGGTTGTCCCGGCGATTGATATTGACGATCGCAAGCGGGCCGAGGAGAGGACACGCAACGAAAACCTGGCATTGCGGGAGCAAATCGATCGTGACTCGATGTTTGAGGACGTAGTCGGCTCCTCGGAAGCGCTTCGTAAGATGCTCAGCCGGGTTAGCAAGGTGGCGCCTTCAGATTCCACCGTTCTGATTCTAGGTGAAACCGGAACGGGAAAGGAGTTGATCGCACGCGCTATTCACAAGCGATCCAACCGGGCGGAACGGGCATTTATTGGTGTGAATTGCGCCGCAATCCCATCATCATTGGTTGCTTCCGAGCTCTTCGGTTACGAGAAGGGCGCCTTCACAGGTGCGACACAACGGCACCTGGGGCGTTTTGAGTTGGCACATGGTGGGACGATTTTCCTGGACGAAGTCGGCGACTTGCCACCAGAAATCCAAATCGCACTATTACGTGTGCTGCAAGAACGTGAAATCGAACGCGTGGGCGGTAACAAGCCAATTCCAGTTGACGTCAGAGTGCTGAGCGCCACACATCGCGATTTAAACGCGCTCGTGGCCGAAGGCAAGTTTCGCCGGGATCTCCTGTACAGACTGAATGTCGTGCCTATTGAGATGCCCTCGTTGCGCGAGCGCGCGGCTGACATTCCCTTGCTTGTCGAGTACTTCGTTGATCGCTTTGGAAAAAAGGCTGGGAAGAAGTTCAGAACAATCGATACAAAAACTCTCAGAGTGTTGCAGGTGTACCGCTGGCCGGGCAACATTCGCGAGCTGCAAAATGTAATTGAGCGAGCCGTCATCCTGAGCGACGGTGATACTTTTTCTGTGGATGACACCTGGCTCAAGCAGGAATCACCGCAGGTCGCTGGCCCAACAGTTCCACTGGGTGGCGCGCTGCTCAGCCAGGAAAAGGAAATGATTGAATCCGCGCTGGCAGAAAGCCGCGGCCGAATCTCCGGACCAGCGGGCGCGGCAGCCAAACTAGCGCTGCCGCCCCAGACGCTCGAGTCAAAAATCAAGCGCTGGGGAATCAACAAAGTTCGATTCAAATACCCCCACGCTGGCTGATTCGCCAGCAGGAACCCGCTAATTCACTAAGTTTTCCTGAGCAAACAGTAATTCCTCAAAATTCAGGATAAGCGGCAACTCTTAGTCTCATCCTTTCAGCAGATTGTGAATGGCCCATTCGTTGCATCCGAAACAGTGGCCTTCGGATAGAGAGATCCATGACGCTGAGAATTGAACGGATTTCTGTTAAACCCAGAACGCGGATTCGCCTCAGCGGTGAACTTCGGGCTGACCACCTTGATCAGTTGGAGGCCGAGATCGGGCGTGCCGGACCAAGAGTAATTTTGGATTTGGAGGAGTTGGATCTGGTGGATATCGAAGCGGTTCGCTTTCTCAATGTCTGCGTGGCGGAGGGCGTCTCAGTGCTGCACTGTTCGCGTTATATCAGGGAGTGGATGCTCCGGGAACGAGGGCCAAAAGAACGCACCCACAAGCGCAAGAAGGGGCCGGATTAGATGCCCATTTTGGCTGAAGCAAGCCGGAAGAGAATTCTGCTGGACTCGGTGTCACCAGACTCATCGCTATCGCACGAGACCATCGACGTCGGCAAGGGGCGCAGAGCATCGGAGCAATTCGGGTTAGTTCTGGACAACCCACCGCTTCTGGTGCCGGATGATCTCGCTGGCGGAACACGACTGACCCAGCGCTGGAAGCACGGCGCTGTACACCGCCGCCTCGCTGGCATGCCGGATCACGTGATCATAACTACTATGGCGACACCAGTGACCACCAGATGGTCATGAGCGCCGGAGCGGGTAACAGCCAAAAAATCACGTCCAGGACACGTCCGGGAACCATCACGATCATTCCGAGCGGCCATGAAGCGCGCTGGGATATCGCCGGCTCCATCGAGGTGTCGCATATCTACCTGCCGCAGGCTCGACTCCAGAACTGCGCCGATATATTGGCGAAGGGGAAGCGGGTTGAGTTGCTGGATCGAGTCGGTTTTGAAGATGCCGCCGCGGCGCGCATCATGGAACTGCTCAGCGGTGAAGCCGAGATCGGTGAGCCATCCGCGCGCCTCTTTGTGGAGCAGGCGATTGATCTGCTATGCATTCAACTGCTCCGCGATCACGTCGCTTTAAGCACCCCCGGCACACGACCCCCGGCCGGGCTCGCACCTTGGCAGGTGAAACGGGTCAATGCCAAGCCGGGGATGACGCGGGACGGCGACTGGCTGGTCGGCTATGGCTGCGCCGCGGCCAGCCCGCAAGCACGACGCTTGTGGCCGTAAAGGCGTGTGCGGCGCTCCAGCGCCGGGTTGCTGAGGCCGCCGTTCTGGCCGGGGACAGCCCGTTCCACGGCGTCGGACCCGGCATCCTTGACCTTGGCGGACGGACGTAGCGAACCGTTGCGCACGGCGGTCGGCCGCACGGGTGGACTGCTCGAAGTCTATGCGGAGAACGTGCCGGCGGGCCTCCCGGTCGCGGCCGCGGCGGGACTGTACCAGGGTAAGGCAGCTCTGTTGCACGGCGCAGGAGGGCACAAGGACCTCACAGCCCTCTCCTTCGGCGCCCATTTCGTCGAGGTACGTGTCCACTTCATGACCCGGGAAGTGCGCGTGCCGCGCGTGATCTCGGCCTTTGCCGCTGGGACGATCATCAATCCGATTACGGCCCACAGCCAGTACATGAGCGGGGTGATTTGGGGCCTGTCGTCCGCACTGCACGAAGGCACCGAGATTGATCCGGTTTCGGCTCGCATCATTAACAACAATTTCGCCGATTACCTGGTGCCGGTGAATGCCGATGTACCATTCATCGAAATCATCATGGTGCCCGAGAAGGATGAGCGGGTGAATCCGCTGGGGGTCAAGGGCATCGGCGAGGTCGGCGTGGTCGGCGTGAACGCCGCCGTGGCCAATGCCGTCTTCAATGCTACGGGCAAGAGAGTGCGCGACCTTCCGATCCGGGGGGAAGCATTTCTCTAGGGCCTGGGCGACACAACCGATTCGATTGAAAGGAATCGGAGGCGCTCCAAGAACGCAAGATACGACTCAGGATATAGGTATTTCGATATGCGTCGGCTGCGATGAATCGATATCACACGGGAACAATTCACAGGTGTCGGCGTACAACCAATATGCGCCTTTTCGCCTTGGTTGCCCTTACGCTCCTCAGCGTCCCCCGCGGCGTCCACGCCTCCGACCTCGCGCTCAAGCACGCGATCATCTACATCCAGCCTGACCGGCCGCCTATCTACGACGGCACCATTCTGATCCACGACACGCGTATCGCTGCCATCGGTCCCACCCGCTCCATCAGACTGCCGCCCGGTATCAGCTCCATCAACTGCAAGGGCCTGGCGGTCACCGCGGGCTTCTGGAACAGCCACGTCCACTTCCTCCCGGCGCCACTTCTCCACGCCGACCACCAACCTCCAGACGTGATCAAGTCACAGCTTCAAATCATGTTCACCCGCTGGGGCTTCACCACCGTCTTCGATATCGCCTCGATTCTCTCCAACACCAACTACATCCGCTCGCAAATCGACACGGGCAAACTTCTCGGCCCGCGCGTCCTCACGGTCGGCGAACCCTTCTGGGTCAAGACTCCTATCTACGTCCAGCGATACCTCGCCACGTTCAACATCTCGATCCCCGAAGTTCACTCCATTCCAGAAGCCCGCGCTCGCGTCGACCAGCAAATACACGATGGTGCGGACAGCATCAAGATCTTTGCCGGCTCCATTGAGGCCGGCCACGTCGAGTACATGCCCGCGGACCTCGCCAGCGCCATAGTCGCCGAAGCCCACCGCCACAACAAGCTAGTCTTTTCACACCCCTCCACGATTAGGGGCATCGAGCTCTCGCTCGATGCCGGCGTCGACATCCTCGCTCACGTCACCACGTCAGAAGCTAGCGAGCCTGGAAGCACTTGGCCGCCCGAACTCGTCGCCCGTATAAAAGCCGCACACATGAGCCTCATCCCAACGCTCACTCTCTTCGATTTCGAGATGCAAAGAGGCCACGCCTCACCTGAGGCCATTGAGCAGGTCATCGCGCTCGCCGTCAACCAACTTCACGCCTACGCTTCCGCGGGCGGCCAAATCCTGTTCGGCACCGACATCGGCTACATAGACCACTACGACACCGCCGAAGAATTCCAGCTCATGTCCCGCGCCGGCATGACGTTCCCTCAGATTCTCGCCTCGCTAACCACCAGCCCCGCTCATCGCTTCGGCTACACGTCTCACAGTGGCCGCATCGCCCCGGGCTTCGATGCCGACCTCGTAATCCTCAATTCCGATCCCGCCGCAGACATCACTGCCCTCGCCCACGTTGCCTATACCATTCGGAATGGAAAGCTCATCTTCAATAGCAATCGTCCGCATCCGGAAACCGGCCACGGCGATCGTCGTAATCCATAAAGAAACGTCCGACGGCACAAGCGGCTTAGTTCTTGTCCGCAAACCGGACAGAACTAGCCGAAGGATCGTCTCGACGGCCTATGGATAGACGCTGGTTGGGGAAATGGTGGCTCCGCTCGCGCACTCTCAACCGGCGACAGCTGAAAACCACTTGCGAAGTGCTTTGTTTTGATAAAAACTTCGTTTGCAGCGCGTCTCCCCTTAGGACATGATTAATACCAAAACTTTGAAAGCTCTCCACGATCTGGTGGCAACCTGCAACGATGCCTCGGAAGGGTTCGCAAAAGCGGCGAAAGGGGTGCACGATGCGGACCTAAGCAACTGGCTGGCACAGGCTTCCGCAGATCGAGGGCGCTTCGCTAACGAGTTGAGCCACGCCATCAAAGAACTCGGCGATCGACCGGAAATCGATCTGCACGAAGGCGGAATTCTTCACAAGGGCTGGGTAGATTTAGAACAACGCCTCCGCTCCACAGAACAGCACCTGCGTTCGAAAGACGACAAGGAAATC
>DATAYL010000098.1:0-3194 GCA_036272575.1 Bryobacteraceae bacterium
TTCGTGCTTGACAATGCGATGTCAGAGCTTCATTATTCTCACCGCCAACGAATGCGACGCTGCGAATGAAGCGCATAGAGAGTGTGGCAGGCACCTAATTGCGCCGATCCAATCGAATGCAAGCGCGACGCACTGCGTAACCAAGGTTCGAACAGAACGGTCCTGTTTCGTATTCATCGCGCATGTTTCAGCGTGTCGAGATGGAGAGCGGTGACCATCTGTAAGCATCTCTCGGTTCGGCACATTGACCGAAGCGATTTTGACTCTGCATGGGTTATTTCGAACAGGAAGCACGACGCAGCCTTTGCTGCGTGGGACAATAGATGATACGAAGTAGAACTTGGTGGCCAATCCAAGCGGCCTTATCTTTATTTCTTGTAGCGGGCTGCGCGAATTCCACACTCACAATCGGCCCGGCGCAGTCACCCCTCTCACCGGGCCAACACGTAAATCCTGTCTCATCAAGATACTTTGGAATGCATATTACCGATGCCGTGGACGGAACTCCATGGCCGGTGGTGCCATTTGGAACATGGCGTCTCTGGGATGCGTATGTTACTTGGAAGGATCTGGAGCCGAGCAGGGGCACATGGAATTTCGCCAAACTGGATGCGCTCGTTTCCCTTGCGGAGCAGCACAACGTAGAAATCATTCTGCCTTTGGCGCTCACTCCCCAATGGGCATCCGCAAGACCGGATGAGCCGTCAGCCTACACACTGGGAGCAGCAGCAGAGCCCTCTTCTATTCAGGATTGGATCGATTACGTGCACGCTGTCGCAACCCGGTACAAGGGGAAAATTCCTTACTATGAGATGTGGAATGAGGCAAACGGGACAACGATGTGGACCGGGACCCCTGCGGAGCTCGTAGCTTTGCAGCAGGCGGCCTACTCCGCGATAAAGAACGACGACCCCAATGCACAGCTTATCTCGGCTAACCTCGAATCAGTGGCAGGCCTTCCATATATGCAAAAACTGCTTGAACTAGGGTATGCCAGTTCTGCAGACATCATCGGCTTCCACCTCTATGTTTCTCCCAAAATGCCGGAGGCAATCCCACCGCTGGCAGCCAAGATTTTCTCGTTGTTGAATCAACACGGTGTATCCAAGCCACTATGGGATACCGAGACGGGCTGGCTACCGGGCTGCACCTTAACGACCGAAGACGAGCAGGCGGCCGTGGCGGTTAGAGCATTACTCGTTACAAAGGCATCTGGAGTTAGACGCTTCCTTTGGTATGCATGGGATAATCATTGCTGCGTGACTCTATTCATGACGGAAGAAAACGATACCACTCCCACTCGTGCGGCTCTGGCCTACGCAAATCTGCAGAAATGGCTGGTCGGTAATACATTGAGTCCCTGCACGCGGGATAGCGGAGTATGGTCGTGCGGTTTGCAATTCCGCGATGGTGGGCGTGGCCTGATCCTCTGGAAGCCGAGTGGAACGGTAACCGTAACCGTGAATCTCGATTGGACTCCTACTGTCATTGAGGATATGTATGGCAACGACTCTCCTATGACTGGGAAGAGCTTTAAAGTAGGCGAAGATCCATTATTGATCCGCGAATGATGATCTAGCCGTCAGGATGGGAATCTCTTGCCGGGTTATAGTTCGTAGCCGAAGAGGCCAATCACAGTTCCGATTCGTGCAGTAGTTTTGGTTCAACTGGCCAGTTGAAACGGGTGAATCGTGCCGTAAACAAGAAACGACTCAATCTGGGGCCTCAATAGCACAGTTTTGCACCGGCGCTCATAACCAACCGTTCGCGCACTCGGTGCAGCGACTGCTGGTCCAGCTGATCGTCGGTTTTGATCGAAACAAAGCGCTCGCGGACTCAGTTGCGGCGTTTTACGTCGAACCTTCGCGAGTGCCTGATTCGGCATGGAGGCCTGCGGAGGATCGCATTGCTGCCTGATCCATCACGTCCTGGCGGAACCGAAAATTCACGCCGCCCGGCATGGTATTTCCTGTCTCGCGGGTCATGCTCGACCGGATAGACACATACCGCGACGCACTGCGCGTCCATTCCGGTCCCCTGATGGAGTACGTCGACTGGCGGCCGACACCCGAGCGGAACGCTGAAGTCCTGAACGACAAGGCCGACCTCTACCGTTATTTCGACTGCACGGAAGCGGCGGAATTTCTCTATGCCTGCGTCGCGCGGGCGATCGACAAGGATTTGCCGCGGGAAATCGACTTCCTGCGCCGCAATGACGAGGCGATGTGGCGGGTCATGAACACGGTCGAGATGCCGGACAGGATGGCGGAAAATCTCGTCAGGTTCACCCGCCTGAACAAAGGCAAATTGGGCCACAAGCGGAGCGAAGGCGAATTCGCCAAACTGATCGACGCGAGGTTAATTCGATCGAGGCCATTGTGCGCGAAGTGTTTGATGGTTTCACCGAAGCCTAAATAACGCGTCTGCGCGGTGTGCGGGACTGCACGTCCGCCGACGAAACTGCATCGGGTTCATCCTGCAAGGAACGCGTAACTCGCATTAGAATAGAAGACACGACTCTAGAGAAGCACGGACATTCTCTTTCGTGTACGTAAATCCCCCCGCACGAAGAGGCACAGCATTCCAGACGTGGTCGCCCAACTTCAGAGAAGCAACATCGGCTCTCCAGCTATTCGTAAAAGCAAGATCCAGACACTTCACGCCGACGCAGAACGCAAAGAAGCTGCCATGACGGCCTGTACGCCCGGCCTCTTCCGATTGCTCGCGTGAAATCAAGAACGTCCTCCAGTGGCCTTCTTCTGTTCGCACGATCGCTGCTCAAGAATCCTTTGACAATCGGTGCGCTCGCTCCCAGTTCGCCCCAGCTTTCGAGGCTGATGGCGTCGCCAGCAGCCTGGGGAGCTTCGCATATACTCGAGGTGGGTGCGGGTACTGGATCGGTTACTGACGCGCTCCTCAGTCGCGGCCTCCCGCCTGGCCGGCTGGTGGTCATCGAGCGCGATCCATCGCTTGTCTCCTATTTGCGTGAGCGATTTCCGCACGTCCGAATTCGCTGTGGCGACGCGAAACACGCCGCCGCCATTCTTCGTGATGAGGGTATTTCGCAGGTGCACACTCTCATCTCGAGTCTGCCCATTCGCAATTTGAACCATCGCGATCGGGTTGCCGTCGTGCGGGGAATGATGAGTGCGCTGGCTCCGGACGGCCAACTGATTCAGTTCACCTACACGGCA
>DATAYL010000099.1:0-4756 GCA_036272575.1 Bryobacteraceae bacterium
TTTCTCATGGAACAGATCGAAGACGAGATTGAAGAGAACGGAAAAGCCAGCAAAGACGCAATGGGCCGGCTGCAACTGTTCTGCGAGGCCATGAACCTGAAGGTCGACCGCATCGGCCGCTACCTCTCCGTCATGGAAGTCCGCGCGGAACACTGCAGGAAGGAAGCCGCCCGTTATGCAGCCCGCGCGAAGAGAGCACAGAGCAAGATCGATCGCACGAAGGCCATGGTCCTTTACTACCTGGAGAGCCACGATCTGAAACAACTCGAGACAGAAGACACTACGTTGCGGCGGCAGAAGAACTCACAGGATTCCGTCCTTGTCACGAATCCCGATGCGATTCCACCGGATCTTAAGCGTTACGAGCTGAAGGTCGCCGGGGATATCTGGATGAAAGTCTTTCTCGCTCTGCCCGAGGAGTTAGCCGCAGCTCTCCAGGCAGCTGTGAGCGGTGCAGAGCCAATGAACCAAGCGATCAAGCAGTGCTTCGCAGGCGGCAGGACCATTGATGGGGTCGTCGTGAAGCGGCTCTATCACCTGAGAACTGCTTAGGGCGTATCGAGCTGGATGAGTGCGTTGGCCTGATATCGCCAATCCAGAACTCGAAGCTTCAAAGCTCAATGAGATCAAACTGAACCTTCATGCACGTCATTCATCGCGCAGAGCAACCATGGGATCGACCGACGCTGCTCGCCGCGCGGGGATATATGCTGCCGCCAAGCTGACCGCACACAGGGCGAGCACAGCAAGAGCAAGAGCTACTGGATCATAGGGTTTTATTTCGAAGAGCATGCTTTGGATGAGGCGTGCGACGCCGAACATAATCGGCAGGCCTATTCCGACACCGAGAGCGGTGAGCGTCAAGGTTTCACGAAGGATGGATCTCAGAACATGGCTCTTGCGTGCACCAAGGGCCATGCGGATTCCAATTTCATGAGTCCGTCGGGTAACAAGGAACGAGATCACACCATACAGGCCGACCGCAGTCAGCAGCGCCGCCAGAATCCCGAAGAAACCCGAGAGCGCCGCCATCAGTCTTTCGGGGAGGAGCGATTCCTTGATTTGCGTCTTGAAGACATGACTATCCACTTTGATACCAGGATCTATCCCGTCAACGGCGTGCCTGAGACTTAATGTCAAGTCTCCCAACGGCAGCGCGGAATAAATCATCACCTGTGGGAAAGCATCG
This sequence comes from Bryobacteraceae bacterium, assembly GCA_036272575.1. Taxonomy (GTDB): domain Bacteria; phylum Acidobacteriota; class Terriglobia; order Bryobacterales; family Bryobacteraceae; genus Bog-105. Next base: position 1,190 of record DATAYL010000099.1, read on the forward strand.
GTAGTCTCGCTCTGAGAGGTGGAAAGGTAGACGATCGGCCGCCACTTTTCGCGGAGATCGTTGTATTTGGCGTTCTTCACTACACCCACGATCTCGAATGTCGTTTCAGGCGTGTGCGGCGTGGCTTCTCGGCGAATTCGCAGTCCCACCGGGTTTGGGCCCCTTCCAAATCGCTTCGCGAACTCCTGGTTGACGATCGCGACCTTAGGAGAGTCGGGGGTATCCTGCTCGTCAAAGTCCCGCCCGGCCAGAAGCGGTGTGCCAAGCGTTTTGAAATAGCCGCTGCCGATTGAGTTGAAATTCGGATCGAATCCAGACTGGCGATTTTCGCCATCGGCCCAAGCCCGGTTATCTTGGCCCGCGCCGCCCAAAGGAACGAAGCCTACCTCCGCTGCCGCATTAACACCGGCGAGATTGCGCAGCCGGTCGATGATTTCCTTCTTCACCGTCGGGCGGTTTGGAACCGGGAGGCGCGACAGATCAAATTGACCAATCAGGATGTTGTCCTGTCGAAAACCCGCGTCAACCGTAAGCAGGTTTGTCAGCGTTCGTGCAAATAGTTCTGCGCCAGCTACGAGAACCAGCGACAGGGCAACTTGCGTGATCACTAACCCCCGGCGCAGTCGATTGCTCCCTGTTGCTCCTGTTCTGGGCGAGCTATTTTTCATCGCCTCGCTCGGCGACAGCTTGGTGACCCGAAAGGCGGGGAACAATCCAAAAAGCAATACCGTTGTCGCCGCCAGAAATGCCGTGAATCCCAACACGCGCCAATCTGCGTGCATATCCAAAAACAGCGACCCGCCCTGAGTGCTTAGCAAAGCTATCAGGGTCTTGCCGAGGAATCCTGCAAGTATCAGACCCGATATCGTCCCGAATAGGACGAGCAGGAAGCTTTCCCAGAGGAGCTGCCAGATCAGGCGGCCTTGTGTTGCTCCGAGAGATAAGCGTAGGGCAAACTCCCGCACGCGGGAGCTGCCACGCGCGAGCATCAGGTTGGCAAGGTTTGCGCAGGCGATCAACAGCACAAAGCCAGCAAGACCCAGCAGCATCCATAGCGGAGACTCATACTTATCACGCAGCCAGGAGACCCCTCCCGACGCTGAATCTGCCACCAATTTGAAGCGGAGATAGTCCCGGATGTTTTCAGACGGATAGTCCTTGCGGAGGCTTGCTTCAAAAGCAGCTGGTGAAAGAGATTGAAGCCCAGCATTCGCAGAGGATAGAGAATCACCTGGCTTCAGCCGCCCCATTACGGTTAGCCACCAATCCGTGCTTGAGTTAAGCCAGTTGCCCTCTGTCCAATACGCGGATTGCGAGCATATCGGAACCGCGACATCAAAAGAGCTACCGATCTCTGGTCCCGTAAAACCGGGAGATGTCACTCCCAGGATCGGAACCGCATGCCGGCCGATGTTAAGCGTGTGACCCAGTATTTGACGGTCACCGTCTAATTGGCTCTGCCAGAATGCATAACTCACGACCGCGCCCGCGGCTCCGCAGCCCGGCCGGTCGTCGGAAGAAGTGAAGACTCTTCCAAGCGCGGGCCGCACCCCAAGGGCATTGAAGAAGTCTCCATTCACCCACAATCCTGGAACCAATCGTTCATGATCGCCTTCAGTAATTCCGAGAGCGGTAGGACTCCATGCCATGACTTGCGAAAAGACGTGCTGATGGTCGCGAATGTATTCCCAAAGAGGAGTGTTCAGTGCCGGATAATCGGTTTCGTGGCTGCCCCTCCAGCCTGGCAGGTCGGTAAGGTGGACTACTGTAAGTTCGCTTGGATCCCGAACCGGCAGGTTTCTCAGACGGACGGCGTCGAGCAACTGGAAGATCGCGGTGTTCGCGCCGACGCCCAGCGCGAGTGTGAGAATCGCAATGGCGGCGAAGCCCGGACTTCGCGCAAGCGTTCGGATGCCATACCAAAGGTCGCGCAGAAATATCTCGACGTTCGCTTCCCATACTGCGGAACGAATGTGGTGCTTGACCGCATTTGCGCTGCCCATCTCGACGCGCGCGGCGCGGACAGCCTCCTCAGGCGTCATCCCTCGGCGCAGTTTGTCCGCCATGGATGACTCCATGAATGCGCTCAGCTCTTCGTCCATCTCTTTTTCGATCGCGCGTTTTCGAAAGAGCGATCGCAATCCCTGAACCGCGTTCGAAATCAGACTCATTTCAAATCCCTCTGCTGGGTTCCTCTTCAGGCTTCCATAATGCGTGCAATGGCAGATACCTGGCGGTTCCAGGACGCGGCTTCGTCCGACAGCGCCTTACGCCCGCGCGCAGTCAGCGCATAGTACTTGGCCCGCCGGTTGTTCTCGCTCGCCCGCCATTCGCTCTTCACATGCCCGGCACGTTCCATGCGGGCCAGTGCGGGCAGAAGCGATCCTGGATTGACGCGAAACACGCCCTGGCTCATCTGCTCGATTCGGGTCGCCACGCCGTACCCATGCATGGGCTCCAATGCGAGCGTCTTCAGAATCAGCATCTCCAGAGTGCCTTGGACGACATCTCTCTGGCCCACGGTTCACCTTCCTCTTGATAGCCAAGAGGTTAAATACCGACCATTCGATTGTCAAGAGGAGGCGAACGACAATTGGCACTAGCGCAAGATGCAATGGTTCAATGAGCGATAAATCGCCAAATCGCTCATCGACGCGCCTGAGGTGCGCTAAATCGCAAAATCCGCGGATTGTGGACTATGACCTCCAACCCGGAAACTAACCGGTTTTTCGATTAGGGAAGTGTAGGCGACTACACACTCGGAACTTGGAACGGGCCAATATCGCACCCTCGATGCGCGCATTTGGCCTGAAGTCATGGTTCTGGGAATAGCTCAGCAACGCCCTTGTAAAGCTCCTACCTTTTGACCTATTGAAAGCCGGTGAATTGCTCAGCGCCCCAAGGTCACAACAATGCCAGCAGGCTTGTGCTAGTGGGGCAGCCGGGGTTTGATTTCATGCGGCAGCGCGCCAATCTGCTGAAGGAATCCAAGCTGATCGGTCTGGAGCCATGAAGCTACAATCTTGCCATCTTTGAATTGGAAGATGGCCATGCCGGTGCTGGTGACGTGTTTGTGTGTAGCGGGGAAGCCCCGAAAGGGGCCGTCCTGAGTCCCCTCTAGATGCCACCGTGCAGCGACGCGTTCGTTCTCCGCTACCAGTTCGTTCAACGTGTAATGAACGTCTGGCAGGGCGGCTCGTATACCTGCAATCGTTGTACCGAAGGCAGAAGGTCCACTCTGACCATTCGGCCCCTGATAACTTGGACCTACCAGATTTGGAAGGTTTTCGAGACGTCCCCGGTTGAAGCATTCTTCAAAGAGTTCGGTAACGACTTGCTTCTCGTTTGAGAGTTCTGTGTTCGCGGGCACTGTTCCGCTCCCTTGTGGGCTGATTGCGCCTTCCCCTAAAGCGGCAATTGTTGCCGCCGCGAGGACGACAATGCATCCGGGACTCGCAATTTGGCCTCCATCTCGGCTGGATGAGCGCATTGTCCTGAAGTCCCTATTTGAGATTCGACCTGACTTGACAATCAATAGTCGAATGTCTACCCTCACTGGCATCGAGG
>DATAYL010000100.1:0-13764 GCA_036272575.1 Bryobacteraceae bacterium
TTGCTCTTACCTGATCGACCGAGTCCGATTGCTTCTTGACGTCGTAAAACAGATGTTTTAAACTCTTGTTTTAATGGATACCGGCAAGCAGGTCCTGCAGCCCCTCAAATACTCCGACGCGACACGCGCTAAGGTGCTGGAGACCGCCGGAATTATCTTTGCCGAGCACGGGTTTCAGGGTGCCACAGTGCGCGAAATCTGTGCCCGCGCCGGCGCAAATGTTGCCGCAGTCAACTACTATTTCGGCGACAAGCTGGCCCTCTATACGGAGGCTCTTCGTGCATCTATTTGCGCGGCTCACGGCGAGGCCATGCGGCAGGCGCTTGAGAAGAGCAAGACGCCGGAAGATGCCCTCCGTAGGTTTATCGAAGCGATGTTCCAGCGCATGTTTGGCGGCGATCGTTCCGGTTGGAACATTCGAATCATGGCGCACGAGATAGCCAGTCCTACCCCGGCTCTGCCTCGGGTCATCGATGAGGTAATGCGGCCGAACTACGAGAAAGTGCGCGAGATCATCGGGCAGATTCTCGGCCTTCCGCCGGACGACGATACCACTCGCCTCTGTGCGCATAGCTTGATCGGCCAAGTTGTTCATTACGTAATCGCCGGACCGGTGATCCATCTTTTGTGGCCAGATCTGAAGCTGACTCCGGAACGTTTACAGCAGATCTCTACCCACATTGCGGATTTCACGCTGTGCTCTCTGCATGCACTCGCCAAACGGATTAAGCAGAAACACACCGGCAAGGAGCCGCAGCCCCATGTCGGAAGGAACTCGAGGGTCCTGAGGGCTATTCGTCCGGCGAGAGTTCCGTAAAAGACCTTGCGAGGAAAACACAAATGAGCGGACAGCCCACTATAGAGCCTCAGCCTCAGGCGCCATCCAAGCAAACGCCTGACCAGACGCAACCCGCACTGCCGGCGAAACCCGACGAGCAAACTAAACGGCGCCGGTTTGTTCCGGTGCTCGTCATCCTCGGTGGACTCGCCATTGCCGGGTTCGTCATCTGGAAAGTTTTCCTGGCGCAACCGAAACAGCCCGACAACATTGTCATTCTGAGCGGTCGCATCGAAGGCGATGATTCCGCTGTGTCTCCAAAAACCAGCGGCCGTATTCTGGAGATCCATTTTCGTGAAGGAGACTCCGTAAGAGCAGCCGACACCATTGCCGTCCTCGATGATCGCCAGGTGCGCGCCCGCGAAGAGCAGGCCCAGGCCGCTCTCGAGCAGGCCGAAGCGCGCTTGCGTTCCTCGCAACAGCAGGTAGCCGTACTCAATGAACAATTGCAAGAGGCCGAACTCACGACAGAGCAATCCCGCACGGACGCGGAAGGCCGGGTACATCAGGCCGAAGCCGACCTTGCCGCCGCTGAAGCCGAACTCGCCCAGCAGCAGGCGTCTCTGCAACTCGCGCTCTTCGATAAAGACGCCTACACACGGCTCGCCCGCACGGGTGCCGTTTCAGACCGGCAGGGCAGGCAGGCGGTCACTACGGCCGGTACTCAGGAGGCAGTGGTTCTCGCCGCCCAGCGCCGTGTCGATGCGGCGCGCGGCTCGCTCAACGTCGCCAAGGCCAGTCTTGCGAACCCTGGTATTCGCAGCGCGCAATCGGCCGGTATACGCAAGCAGCTCGTGCAGCAACAATCCGAGATCGCGAGCGCGGCAGCCGACGCGCAGCGTTCCCGCGCGATGCTTGCCGAGGCGCAAGCCGATCGCCAGGATCTGATCGTGCGCGCGCCTTTCGATGGCACCATCGTGACGCGCACTGCTGAACCCGGTGAAGTCGTCCAGGCAGGAACTGCCGTTGTCACAATGCTCGACCTCAGCAAGGTATATCTCCGCGGTTTTGTCCCCGAAGGCCAGATCGGCAAGGTAAAGGTTGGCCAGGCAGCCCGCGTCTTCCTCGATTCGAATCCTGATAAGCCGATCGACGCTTACGTTTCGCGTATTGATCCTCAAGCGACCTTCACTCCCGAAAACACCTACTTTCGGGACGACCGTGTCAAGCAAGTGGTCGGGCTCAAGCTCCAGCTGAAAGGCGGCATCGGGTATGCCAAGCCTGGCATGCCGTCCGACGGCGAAGTGCTGGTAGCGGGCGACCAGTGGCCCGCATGGAAGAGGCCCAAATGATCGCCGCGGAAACGCCTCGGGACGCCGCGCCTCTCAGTGGCATCTCCAATGATCGGGGCGCTCGCGAAACTGTTGCCATCAGCGTCCGCCAGCTTTGGAAGCGCTACGGCAAAATTGAGGCGATTCGCGGCATCGATTTAGAAGTGCGGCAGGGCGAAATTTTTGGCCTGATCGGGCCGGATGGCGCCGGCAAGACGTCCACTTTCCAGATTCTCGGCGGTGTGATGGAAGCTACTTCCGGAGCCGCCAGCATTTTTGGCCGTCCAGCCCGCGAAGCCCGCTCGCAAACCGGGTATCTCACGCAATCGTTTAGTCTCTATCCGGACCTGAGCGTTGCCGAGAATATCCGTTATATTGGCGACCTGCGGCGCGTCCCGCGTAGCGAAATCGAGGAGCGCGGCCATCGCTATCTGGCGATGTTCGACATGGAACGCTTTCTGGATCGCTTGGCGGGCCGTTTGAGTGGGGGCATGAAACAGAAGCTGGCGCTGGCCTGTGCACTCGTGGCGCAACCCCAGGTACTCCTGCTCGACGAGCCCACCACCGGCGTGGATCCGGTCTCGCGCCGCGAGTTCTGGGACACGCTCGCGCATCTTTCGTCAAGCGGGCTGACCATCATGGTAGCCACGCCGTACTTGGATGAAGCCGAGCGTTGTCACCGTGTCGCCCTGCTGCATCTCGGTGAGATTCGCAAACTCGGCACACCCGCTGAGCTTCGTCATAATCTTCACGCGACGCGTCTTGAAGTACGCACCAATGATCTCAGCAAAGCGGAAGAACGGCTCTCGGTGGAAGCCGAAAAGCGCAAAGACATCGTCGACGTTCAGCGCTTTGGTGATCGGCTCGATGTCATCGCGCCGGATGCCGAGCGGGGAAAGTCGGTGATCGAAGAGCAGCTCTCCGCCGCCCAGCTGAAGGTCGAAGATATCAGCGTCGATGAGCCCACGCTCGAGAACACTTTTGTTGCGACGCTGCGAGCCATCGGCCAGGAGATGAAAGCGCCGCGTTTTCCCGGCAAAGAAGACAGGCACGGGAATCTGCGCGATCAGGTGGCCATCGGTGCAACTAGCCTGACGAAACGTTTCGGCTCCTTCGAGGCGGTAAAGAACGTGAGCCTCCAGGTTCGTTACGGCGAAATATATGGGCTGCTCGGCGCGAATGGGGCAGGGAAGACCACCACCATCAAGATGTTGTGCGGCCTGCTCGCCGCAAGTAGCGGCAAAATGGAGCTCGCCGGTGAACGCGGTAGTCTCCGGTCCGAGAAAGTCCGCTCCCGCATCGGCTATATGTCGCAGAAGTTTTCTCTGTACGATGATCTGACGATCGGCGAAAATCTTGATTTCTTCGCCGGCGTCTACGGGGTGCCGCCTCGCGAACGCGAAGAAAAAAAGCGCTGGGTGCTGGCGTTTTCGGGTCTTGAGGGCAAGCAGGATCAGATCACTGGAAGCCTTCCAGGCGGTTGGAAACAGCGTGTCGCTTTTGGTTCCGCCATTATGCACGAGCCCCAAGTTCTCTTTCTGGATGAGCCCACCTCAGGTGTCGATCCGCTGGCGCGCCGGGCATTTTGGCGCATGATCAACCAGCTGGCGGACTTGGGCACGGCTATCCTGGTCACCACTCACTATTTGGAAGAAGCCGAGCAGTGCAACCGATTGGGCTTCATGGTGGCCGGCGAGCTGGTTGCGGAAGGTACGCCCAGCGGCATCAAGGCAGAACAGAGCGGTCACCTGTTGGAGTTTATGGTGGACCAGCCGCAACGTGCCGCGGACACCTTGAAACAAAGCGGCGATCGCTGGCGCGTATCAATCTTCGGTGACCGGCTGCATGTCATCACGGATGAGAGCGTAGAGGAAGGCAAGCGGTCTACAACCGAAAAGCTGGCGGCCGAAGGCGTCCACGTGCGCGGCGCCCGCGAAGCAAGCTATTCGCTCGAAGACGTTTTCATCGCCATCGTCGAGAAGGCGCGCCAGCAAGGGAAAGCAGCTGCGGAAGAGTAATTCGAATGAGACGCATCATTGCTCAAACCCGCAAAGAACTCATTCAAATCCTGCGCGACCGGTTGGCGTTGACGCTGGCCCTGGTGCTTCCTTTAATCCTGCTCTTCCTGCTCGGGACGGCTATTTCACTAACCGTCACGGATTTGCCGGTGATCGTGCAAGACTTGGATAGTTCGCCCGCATCCCGCGACTTCAGCGAAGCGTTCCGCGCCTCCGTGACTTTTCACGTCGTGTCGTGGCCGCCCGACAAGCAACCTCAACAAGCATTTCTGACCAATGCCGCGCGGGCTGCCTTGATCATTCCGCGCCACTTTGGACGCGATCTCGCACGCGGCGCCAATGCCAATGTTCAGTTGATGATCGACGCCACCGACGCCAACACCGCCCGATTGATCCAGGGCTATGCCGGCCAGATTGCGAGCGCTTACGTCCAGCGCAACTCCAGCGCCTCCCAACTCGATCCGGTACGCGCCGACATCCGCCTTTGGTACAACCCGGGGCGCGAATCCAAAAAATTCTACGGGCCGGGAATATTCGTGCTTGGCATCTCGATGTTTCCACCTCTACTCGCTGCCCTCGCGATGGCTAAGGAGGGCGAGCAGAAAACCATCATCCAGGTTTACGTCTCGAGCATCTCCGCTCATGAATTTCTGCTTGGCAAGATCTTCGCGTTCATGTTGATCGCACTGTGCGAGTGGCTGCTTTCGCTCGTCGCTCTTTTCACTTATTTCGGACTCAGTATCGCGGGCGACCCCACACCCTTCATCGTGGCCACAGTGCTTTACGCGTTCTGCGTTGCAGCCTTCGGCACTCTTATCGGCGCTGCGGTACCCAATCAGGCGGCCTCCATACAAGCCGTCGCCCTCGGCGGTTTCCTGCTCGTCTTTCTGCTTTCCGGCTTGATTTTTCCCGTCCAGAATATTCCCGCCGGGTTGCGCTGGATATCGAGTATTATCTGGGGGCGCTATTACATCGAAGTGGTGCGTGACGCTCTGCTGCAAGGCGGCGGTTGGCCCGCTATGTGGTTCGGCGTTCTCTTTATCGGCGTTATCGGCGCCATATTTTATTTGCTGGCCTGGCGCAATATGCGCCGCATGCAACTGAAGGTGTGAATGAATGCCCGCTATCGCTGAACAAGGTTTCCTCCAACGGTTGGACGCGTTAATACGCAAAGAGTTCAACCAGATTCGTCGCGACCGGCGCCTGGCAATCTCACTCATCGTTCCTCCCACCCTGCAACTGCTGCTTTTTGGCTTTGCTCTCGATGCGACCGTTTCGAACTTGCGTTTAGGCGTTGTTGACGATAGCCATACACCGGAGAGCCGGGAACTGGTCGCTACCATGAGCGAAAGCCGTAGCTTCCGATTGGCAAATACCTATTTTTCGGTAAACGATCTGGGGGCGGCTATCTCGCGCGGTGACCTCGATGCGGGCCTGGTTATCCCGTATGATTTCGCCCGCAGCTTGCAACGCGGACGGCAGGCCAATGTACAGGTACTGCTCAATGCGGTCAACGCCAACACCGCAGCTATCGGTCAAGGCTACGCCGGCGGCATCATCCAAAATTACAACCGATCGTTGCTGCAACAAGGCGGCATTCACGCACAGTTCACTCAGATTGCCGCAGGTGACGTAAGCCGCCGCGGCCAGGTGACTCTGCTGCCTGCTTTTCTGTTTAATCCCGGTCTTGAGAGTTCCTGGTTCATTGTCACTGGCGTCTTCGGTGTGCTCCTCATCCTGAACGGGTCCCTGATCGCCTCCACCGCCATGATCAAAGAGCGTGAAGCCGGTACTGTCGAGCAGCTGCTAATGACGCCGGCCGGCACAGCCGAAATTATCATCGCGAAAATTACGCCGCTATTTCTGCTCCTGCTGCTGATGGTCCTGTTTGCCACCGCTTTGATGAAGCTTGTTTTCCGCGTGCCCTTCCACGGCAGCGTGCTGCTCGTTCTCAGCGGCGCCGCCCTCTGCGTGCTATGCGGCATCGGCATCGGTACGTTCATTGCCACCTTCACCAAGTCCGCGCAACAGTCACAGTTGATGAGCTTCTTCGTTAACCCGCCGCTCGCTTCACTCTCCGGCGCCCTGACGCCGGTTGAAGCCATGCCGCACTGGATGCAGCCGCTTACACTGGCAAATCCCATCCGGCATTTCGGCCTCATCGCGCGCGGCGCGCTACTCAAGGGCAGCGGTCTCGATGCGCTCTGGCCTAACTTACTGGCGCTAGCCTTGTTCACCTTGACGTTGCTCGCCTTCAGCGTGTGGCGTTTTCGCAAACAACTCGGATAGACACTCATGAAGAACTACTTTTTTCCGGCGGCTTGCATCATGGCAATACTCGCCGCTTCTAATTGCGCGCAAGCGCAGCTAGGAGGTCCCCCGTCGCAGGGCGCCAACGGAACACAGGCGGCGCAACTGCCTCTCTCCGGACGCAACGGACTGAACGGATCCGTTAACGCCAGCCAGACGCCCATTCCCGGCACGACCAGCAGCGTCAACACCCTGAATACAAATGTCCAGGTGCAAGGCCCATACTCAGGCAGCGTCACGGGCCGGCAACCGTTTTCAGGTAAACTCGGCTTGCGCGAAGCGGTACACCGGGGACTTGATTACAACCTTGGCGCAGTTGGTCTCTCGCAGGCCGTCCGGCAGGCGCACGGACAGCAGCGCGTGGCGCGCAGTTCACTTCTGCCCAACTTGAACGGTGCTTTACGCGAAACCGACGAACAAGTCAACTTACGTGCGCTGGGTGTTCGCTTTAACGCGCCGATACCCGGTTTTGCCATCCCTGCGATTGTCGGGCCATTCAATTACTTCGATTTGCGCGCCACTCTGACGCAAACCGTTGCGGATATGACCGCGCTCAACAACTACCGCTCTGCTCGAGAATTGACGCGCGCGAATCAACGCAGCGCCGAAGATGCTCGTGACCTGGTGGTGTTGGCCGTCGGCGGCGCGTATCTGCAGGCGATCGCCGCTAAAGCCCGTGTCGCTTCGGCGCACGCTCAACTCGACACCGCCAGCGCGCTCTATCAGCAGACCCTGCAGAGGCGTCAGGTCGGCTTATCCGCGCAGATCGACGTGAATCGCGCACTGGTAGAGCAACAAACCGAGCGCCAGCGCCTGGCCACACTCGAAAACGACCTGGCCAAACAGAAAATCAACTTGGCGCGCTTGACTGGTCTCCCGCCGAACGATGGGTACGAGTTGACTGACGAAGTCCCATTCGCCGCTGCGCCTTCCTTGACATTCAATGACGCTCTTAAGCAAGCGCTCGCGGCACGGCCCGATCTCAAAGCCGCCGAAGCACAGGTGAGAGGAGCCGAGCTGGCCCGGGCTGCCGCTCGTGCAGAACGTTTGCCGTCGCTTGACCTTTCGGCGGATTATGGAGCCATCGGCACCAACCCCTCTCAATCGCATGGCACGTTCACCGTCGTCGGCACGCTGCGCTTTCCGATATGGCAGGGTGGCCGCACGGAAGGCGACATCGAGCAGGCGAATGCCGCTCTTGACCAACGCCGCGCGGAGCTGGAAGACGAACGCAGCCACATCGAAAGCGACGTGCGCGACGCCTTTCTGGATCTGCAGGCGGCCGATAGTCAGGTCGAAGTGTCGCGTAACAACCAACAGGTCGCGCGCGAAACTCTCGCTCTCACCCGCCAACGCTTCGAGGCCGGTGTCACCGACTCGGTCGAAGTGGTCCAGTCGCAGGAAGGCGTAGCCTCGGCCGACCTCGACTACATCACCAGCCTGTTTGCTCACAATCTCGCCAAGCTGAGCCTCGCCCGCGCCATTGGACACGCTGCGGAAAGCCTCCCCCTGTACTTGAAACTGCAGTAACTCAGCTCGCGAAGCCGATCCCGCTCTCATACGAAAATGGACGCATGAGCAGCATGAGGCCCCTGTGAGAATCGACAAATGGCTTTGGGCGGCCCGCTTTTTCAAGACACGCTCGCTGGCTACGCGAGCCTGTGAACTCGGCCGGATCGAGTGCCACGGACAGCGGCTCAAAGCCTCGCGCGAGGTTCACCCAGGCGACAGGTTGCAGGTGAAGAACGACACCGGCGACTTTGAGATTGAAGTTCTGCTGCTCAGTGAAGTGCGCGGTCCAGCTCCCGTCGCCGCGACGCTCTACCGTGAAACCGACGCCAGCAAAGAATTGCGCCAGAAGGTGGCGGAAGAGCGCAAAGCCATGCCGCGTTTTGAAGCTCTGGGCGAAGGCCGGCCATCCAAACGCGACCGCCGCGAGCTCGACCGCCTCCGGCGCAGGGTTTAACCTTGAGAGTTCGATCACTGATCAACAAGGCTTACGATAGAAAAATGCTCCGACCAGCTGGCGCCGCGCTTTTCCTTTTTCTCCTGCTCTCCTGCGGAGCCCCTCCGAAGTCCGAGATACCCTCGCTCAGCCCGCAACTGGCAGGCGAGCTTTTGCACTACAACAACAAAGCGCAAGACTGGATGAAATATGTTCACCGGCAAAATCCCGGCTGCGATTACCACCTCGAATTGCCGGACCAAACCAATCACCCCACCACGATTGACCTCGATCACATCGTCAGGTGCGGTAGCCGCCCCAGCCCGAAAGAGTTCGATGCCACGATCTCGTTCGAGTACGACACCAATCAGAAGAAGTGGGTCGTGACCCGGTTTGCGAGTTAGTTATAGTCCCGCGTTGCGCGCCGCTACCAATGCGAGGCTCGACCAATCCAGCTTCTCCTGCCCATGCGCCAGCGCCGAAATCAATTGATCTCTCAGCAAGCTCGCCAGCGGAAGCGGCGCCTGCAGTCCTTCCGCCGCCTCGATGGCGAGTTTCACGTCCTTCAATCCAAGCTTTAACGCAAACCCGGCCGGTTCGAACTTCTGGTCCGCCATCATCGTGCCGTAATTCTTATAAACAGGTGAACCAAACAACTCCGTCATAATTTCGAGAAATTTTTGCCGCTCGATGCCGGCCTTGCCCATCACCGCGAACGCCTCGCCGAAGGTCTCGAGCATGCTGGCAATCATGAAATTTCCCGAAACCTTCACTGCGTTTGCCTGCCACGGCTCGGCGCCCACCACGAAGGTCTGTCTTCCCAAGACGTCGCCCACCGGCTTGCACTTATCAATGGCGCGTTCATCGCCGGCCATCACGATAATCAATTTCGCAGATGCTGCTGCTTCTGGCCGTCCGAATACCGGCACGCTGAGAAATCCCTGCCCGCGTTGGCCGTGCTCGACGGTCAACCTGCGCGCCAACGCCACGCTGATGGTGCTCGACGAAACATGTATCGCATCCTTCCCGAGTGCTGAAGCCAATCCTTGTTCGCCGAAAACGACCTCGCTCACCGCGTGATCGTCGGCCAACATGCTAATCACCACCTCGGCGCCGGTCGCCGCGTCTGCGGGCGAAGCCGCCACTCGAACCTTCCCTTTTGCAAACGATTCCGCCTTTTGCCGCGACCGGTTGTAAACCGCCAAATCATGTCCGGCGGCCACCAGATTCGCCGCCATTCCCGAGCCCATCTGACCGAGCCCAATAAAGCCGATTTTCATAAGTTCCCCTCTTCGCTGATCCGTTCCGGCCGGCGAGAGTTTCACTTTGCCGCCTTACAATAAGGAAATGAGATCTTTCCTCCGGCGCAGCGCACTCGCCGCCGGTGCCTATTTTGTCGCCACGGCTCTCGTGATGGGCCAGCAGTGGAAGACCGCATCATCTCTTCCGGGCGTCGATCTAAGCCACCTAACCGCCGCGCAGCAACAATTGGTGTTGAAAGTCCTGCGTGAACAGGGCTGTTCGTGCGGTTGCGGCATGAAGTTGGCCGAGTGCCGGGTGGTCGATCCGAGCTGTTCCTACAGCACCGGAATGGCCGCTGCCGTGGTAGATGCCGTCTCGCACGGGAAGACCGAAGAGGAAGCCAAAACCGCCGCTACCAATTCGAAATGGGGACACATTCAGGGAGAACAGCCGCAGAAATTGCTTGAAGATCCGGTGTCCATTCCCACCGCGGGCGCGCCATCTATCGGTCCGGAGAACGCCCCGATCACGCTGGTCGAGTTCTCCGATTTTCAATGCCCGTACTGTGCCGCCGCTACTCCTGAGCTGTCCTCGGTTCTGAAGGCCTATCCGACGCAAGTACGCCTAATCTTCAAGGAGTATCCGCTCGATACCCATTCGCAGGCTCATCTGGCCGCCACGGCCGCCGTAGCTGCACAGAAGCAGGGCAAGTTCTGGCCGATGTACGACATGATGTTTGCGCATCACGACGAACTGTCGAGAGCGAACATTTTTGCCTATGCCCGGCAATCGGGACTCGATATGAAGCGCTTCGAAGCAGATATCGATTCCACTGCTGTGAATGAGTTCATCGTGCGTGACGTGCAGGACGGCGACCACTTGGGTGTGGAGGGCACGCCCACCTTGTTTATAAATGGACGGCGATACAACGGACCGATTTCCGTCCAGGCATTGAAGTCTGTCTTTGATTCGCAATTCAAACCGGCCGCCGCCAACGTCGCCCAGGCACAAATTCACTAGACATCCCCCCAATCTTCCGACGCTGTCCGTCCATGTTGAACTACTTAATGATGCAAGTCTGACGTGCACCACTATCGACGGTGATGTAGACCGTAGAGCTTGGCGCTACGAGAGTTCCGGGGAGGGGGCTTTGCGTAAGTACCGCACCGGGTTCGATACATGCCTTAGAGAAGGACACGCTGGGAACAAGACCTAACGCAGTGATAGCGCGGGTTGCACTGCTCTGGGAAAGCGAGAGCAACTCGGGTACAGTCACGCCACCGATTGACACCGTAAAGTTCACCGCCGTACCAGGTAAGTCGATGATGCCGGCGGATGGATATTGCGAGATTACCGAGCCCGCTGGAGAGGCGCTGAGGCTATGAGACACATTTGAGACGGCATACCCCGAGGTCGTAACGTCGTTGCGAGCGACACCCTCGCTTAGACCGATTAAGTTGGGCACCGGCGGTGCCGTCCCGTAAATGCTGTTGATGGCAAAGGCATGGGTAAACGTCGTGCCGTCTATCTTGACCGGGCTCCCAGACACATATTCGACGGATATTCTCACTTTGAATAAGCGCGACCCGCAGCTCGGGTAGATTGGCACGGTCAACAGCGAATGGTAAATCATGTAATGGTGGGCATCGGTGCCGACCATCGATGTTTGTTCAGGGCTCTGAGTTACGTTGCACACCCCGAGAGTCGAATTGAACTGAATGAGTTCCAGGTGAGAATCGACCAGGGTCCCGCTATGACCGCCTTTGTTCCCATTTGAGCAGGATTTGGTTCCGTCATAGCAGGTGGTAAGCATAAGACTGTCGCTCACATCGATAAAGGCGGCGTCGCTCGCTGCCTGCCACAATTTTTCAGGGCTGCCGTCGTTATCGAACACGTACGACTGCACCTGACCCGAGGCTCCGCCAAGATAAGTGCACGGGAAGTTACCAAATTCGTCGCAGGGCGGGTTCTGCCACCAGGCCGCGCCGGCATCGTTTGCGGCGCTGACCTGTAACCATGTAATGCTAAACCCGTCGTAATCTCTCGCGAGCGCGGTCAGCGTACCGGCATCCCCGATCGTCGCCACAAGACGGCATGAGTACGTACCCTTCGTCGGTGCCTGGAACAGCAGTGAGGGGTAAAGGACGAGATGCCCTGGCCACGGATAACTCGGCCCGACGGGCGTGTCTTTCCCCTCACGATTTTGCGCAGCCCCTCCGTGTTGGGATTCAGTTCCGTCCGGTCCTACGCACGCGGTATAGGTCTCAACGTACACATCTTTGTTGACACTGCTGGCAACCTCCGCGCGGCCGAACACTCGCCGTATCTCCCCCCGCCTGCAGCGTGAAGCTCTTTTCGATGAGGATTGTGGCTCCTGCTGCTTCGGTAAGACTAATTTCCGGCGCCGCCATCGGTATGAACTCCGGCGCCGGTATAGGAGTCACCGACGCCACCATCAGGTGCGTCGATATCATCATTGCCAGCGGAACTACACCCAATAAGCGGGTTTTCATTGTCTTCCTTCTTTCCTGATCCAGATCTGCGTGTGTGGATCTGACCAACTGGAAGGCAACGCGAATACCGTTCGATCAACTGCTTTGAATCCGATCTCCACGGTTGCTGGAAGTCGCTCTGCCGGAATAAAATATCTTCAGCACGGAGCAGATTCGACTTTCCAAAAACTAGTAATGAGCGCAACCATTCGGAGAAACCGGATAGCGGGTGTTAGCTTTTTGGAGAGATACAGCCCCAAATGGCATGAGGCACTCACCGCCCAGGGTCTCAGCGCCCACGAACAGCAGACGAGCCTTAAGCCTTGACTTGTAGCGCGGCGAAAAAATCGGCGACGTCGTCAGAGTAAGCGCCTTGGAGATCGATCGGCATCCCATGTTCCACCAGCGCCTTCGCGCAGCCGACCCAGTCTCCGCTTTCGGGATCGTTGTTGCGTGATGCCCAGGAAAGTGTGCCGTGGACATTGTCATTGAAGCCGTGGCGCTCGGTCCAGGCCGCACCGTGTTCCAGGAGGAAACGCGTCATCTCCGCGTTGCCTTGAAACACCGCGAGATTCAATGCCGACGCGCTCCAGTCGCCCCCGCTCACGGCAATCGGCCACCCCAGTTTGATCATGAGTTTGACTGCATCCGTCGCGCGGCCTTCCATCAATTGGGGAAGCTGCCTCAGTTGCGAATCTGAAAGCGATTGGAAGATATTGGGCCGCTCGGCAAGAATCCGCCGCGCCTCTGTTTCATCGGCTCGCGCGCACGCAGCGACGAACTGATCTTCGATGCTCAGGGCTTCTCCAACCGCCAGGCCTGCTCCCGCTTGGGCCAGGGCCTCGGCGACCTCCGGCAGTCCGTTCTGTAGTGCGAAGTGATACGCGGGAACACCGTGCGAGGTCTTTACATGGGGATCGGCCCCCGCGGCCAGCAAAGCCTCAACGTGCGCGCGGGAACGGTGACGTCTTATCCCCCAGATCAACGGATTCCCGATGGTGCTCGTCAGAGCGTTGAAATCCTTCACGTAGGCAAGCAGCAGTTTCAACCCGTCGAGCTCGTCGCGATCCAGCATGTGATGTACTGCGTTTGTGCCTTCGACCCTTGCTCCGCCTTCCAGCAGCAACCGCGTGCAAGTTAGGTCAGGACTTTCTGCCGAGTGATATAGCGATTCGTTGTCGTTCGGATTAGCTCCGGCATCGAGCAGCATCCTGGTCAACTCAGGGTCGTGGTTCTTCCCCGCTGCTCCATACAGCGCGCTGAGCGGATAGCCGCTGGGTTGATGCGACCACGCCTGATTCGGATCCGCCCCGGCATCCAGCAAGATGCGTGCACAGCGCTCCAGCCGATCGCGAAATTCGGGAACCTGCAATAGCCCGGAATGCGTTACCGCGACCAAAGCCGGCATATCGAGCATCTCTTTGCAGCAAGGACAGCGCCAGTTCTTAGCCAGCGAGTTAACGCTGGCAGGATCATCCGCAAGAGCGCGGCGTATTGCGGATTCATCGCCAATAGCGCAGGCGAGAAACAGGTCGCCTTGGCCGAGATCGGAACGCTCGGCAAGCTTCCGGGCCGCCAGTATCGGCCGTGGCCGGTCATGCTGATGACCGTATACATCGTGCAGCCAGAGCGGCACTGCGTCCTTTCG
>DATAYL010000101.1:0-9810 GCA_036272575.1 Bryobacteraceae bacterium
GGAGTGGATCACGGTAGTTGCCTATCCGCACAACGTAGGCGGCCGTCCCTTGAATAGCTGGCCGGCTTACATACCGATCACTTTCGAATGCATGATTCTATTCGCAGCGCTCACGTCGATGATCAGTATGTTTGCGATGAATGGGTTGCCTAAACCCTATCATCCGGTATTCAATGTTCCTGCCTTTGAAAGGGCGTCAGTGGATAAATTTTTCCTGTGCATCGAGTCCTCCGATCCGAAATTCCGGGCCGAGGAAACGCTGGAGTTTCTGCGGGAGCTCGGGGGAAGAGAGGTATCGCTTGTCCCGGCCTAGAGTTGGAATCGCACTGCTGGGAGCTGTTTTGTGCAGCGTGGGCTGCCGTCAAGACATGCACGATCAGCCGCGCTACAAACCCTACGCGGCCACGAGTTTTTTCGGTGACGGACGATCTGAACGGCCGACCATTGCCGATACGGTAGCGCGAGGGCAATTACGCACAGATGAAGCCCGCTATACGGGCAAACTGAACGGGAAAGACGTGGACTATTTCCCCATTCAAATTACGAAAGCAGATGTGCAGCGGGGTCAGGACCGGTTCAACATTTATTGCACGCCGTGTCACGGGCGCTTGGGCGATGGCCACGGGATGGTGGTAAGCCGCGGTTTGCGGCAGCCGCCGAGTTACCTGGAGCAGCGCTTAATCGATGCTCCGGTGGGCCACTTCTTTGACGTTATGACAAACGGCTACGGGGCAATGTACAGTTATGCGTCGCGCGTGGCGCCCGATGATCGTTGGCGGATCGCCGCTTACATCCGAGCTTTGCAACTGAGCCAGAATGCACCGCCGCAAGTGGCACAGCAATTTGAGAAGACAAAGAACGGCACGGCAGTCGCAAAGGCGATCACGAGCGCCGGCCCTGCTGGAGGAATGAAGTGAGCAGTCACGGACATGTGGAAAGTATTCCCGTCCCGGAAATTCGACTTGGACCGAAGGCGGCTAATATCGAGCGCATCTCAGGCGTAGTTGGCGGGCTGGGGCTGCTGCTCTGTGTGGCAGGATTTTTCGCTAATCGCGCAGAGTTTTTTCAGTCCTATCTCTTCGCCTTTATTTACTGGAGTGGATTCGCTCTCGGTGGCTTATGCATTTTACTTTTAAATAACACCGTGGGCGGCAAGTGGGGCGTCACGGCGCGGCGCTTCCTCGAAGCGCAGATGCGCACGCTTCCGCTCATTTTTGTGTTTGCACTTATCTTGTTGCTGGGTTTGAAAGATCTCTATCCTTGGACCCATCCGGACCTACTAGCGCACAGCGATGTGTTGCGCCAGAAGCAACCCTATTTGAACATCCCTTTCTTCATCGCACGCGTGATTGTTTACTTCGCCATCTGGCTGTTCTGGGGCTTGCGCGTAAACCGTATGTCGGATGAGCAAGACCGCACAGGCGATCCAACTCTACGGGAGCGCATGCGTGCGTTTAGCGCTCCAGGTCTTTTGATTTTCACGGTTACTGCAACTTTTGCGTACATCGATTGGATTCTCTCCGCGGACGCGCAGTTCTTTTCAACTGTCTACGGGGCCATGATTCTGATTGGCGACGTTGTGCAGTGCTTCGCCCTGACATTGTTAGCCATGATTCTGACGTCGCGCGAAGACCGCTTCGGCGGTCGAATTAATGCCAATATCCTGCATGATCTCGGAAACATGATGTTCGCGTTTGTAATTTTCTGGACGTACTTGAGCGCGTCGCAGCTGATCATCGTGTGGCCGGCTAACCTGCCGCAGGAGTTGGTATGGTATCTCGACCGCGTACAAGGATTCTGGAAATGGCTGGCGCTGGTAACCGCTCTCTCCATGTTCGCGATTCCGTTTCTGGCGCTTCTATCGCAGGCTCGTAAGCGCGACCCGCGACGGCTGATCAGAGTTGCGATCTGGCTTTTGCTGGCGCGAGTCATCGACGTCTTTTGGATTGTTGCGCCTACCTTCCGCAACGCGAGCAACAGTTCCCTACTGCATACCAGCCACGGATTCGCGATTTACTGGACGGATTTTGCGGCGTTCTTCGGATTGGGCGGTGTTTGGATCTATGTCTTCCTCGGACAGTTGCGGCGCCGGCCGCTGCTGCCGCTGCATGATCCACGGGTAAGCGCGCCAGTGCCGGAGGTGGTATGAAGAACGATCTTGGGCAACACAAGCCGAACGAACTGGTTCATTCAGAGCGCCCGAAACACACAGAGCCGCACATGGGTCACGGAGGAACGAGCTATGAAGGCGGCGATGCGAGCGCGGGCATGGTGGTCGGGTCGCTATCCGTCATTGGACTGACCCTCGTGATCGTTTTCGCCTTGACGATTGGCATTCAAAAATACATCCAGCAGCGGAATCCAATTGGGCCGCTTGCGAGTCCCCTGGCACCGGAGCGCGTCGTACCTCCTGCTCCCCAGCTGCAGGTTCAGCCTTGGGAAGACCTTCCGCAAATGCGCGCGCACGAAGAGCAAGTTTTGAACAGTTCTGGACGCGATGCGCAAGGGCATTATCATATTCCGATCAATGACGCCATGGGATCTGTGGTGGCACGGCTGAAGGTGGAACCAAATGCGCCGGTAGGACTCACCACACCTGGCGGCGGAGGTCGCGGATATGCAGGCTCACTGACCAACATGCCCGCTAATTCTCCAGCTCCTGCCATTCGGGGAGAGATTGAGAAACATGCGCAATAGGGAAGGTCAAGGTTTAACGGGCTGTGTCCTCAGAACGGCAGGACTGGTCCTCGTCTGCGCCGCTCTTCTCCCCGCGCAGTATAGCCGTCCCAAAATAACCGACGGCGTAAAGATCGAGCAGAAGCTGAACGGTCAGCTGCCACTCGACCTGGTTTTTCACAATGAAAACGATCAGCCCGTTCGGCTTGGTAAGTTCTTCGGCGAGAAGCCCGTGGTTCTGTCGCTGGTGTATTTCAACTGCCAGAGTCTTTGCCCCATGAGTTTGCATGAAACGGTGGACAGTCTCAAGCGAGTGAGCTTGCAACCCGGACGGGATTACAACGTGGTCGTGGTAAGTTTCGACCCGAACGATACCGCGCGGAGTGCAAGGCTGACTAAAGAAAAGTACAAGGGCCAGTTTGTGGGGCGCACGGGATACGATGCGGGATTTCACTTTCTCACGGGCAATCAGGAGGCGATTGCGAAACTGACGAGCGCCGCTGGATTCGGTTTTCGCTACGACACGACAAGCAGACAGTTTGTCCACGCCGGCGGAATTATGGTGGCGACGCCCGAAGGCAAGCTATCGCGCTATTTCTACGGTATCGATTACGCGCCGGCCGACGTCCGGATGGCCCTGGTCGATGCTTCGGAACATAAGATCGGCAGCCCGATGGACTACGTTCTTCTCTTTTGTTTCCATTACGATGCCACGCAGGGCAAATATACGCTGGCGATTCTGAACATCTTGAAAGTGGCGGGCAGTTTGACGGTACTCGCTCTATTTGCGCTTATTTATTACCTAATGCGAGACGATAACCAGAACAGAACACACGTGACGTGGAAAGAGGCACACCGTGTGGGTTAACCTTCCGATCGTGGCGGACTTGTCGCTCTTTCCCGTTGCCGCCTCAGCGCAAGCCGGTCCGATTGACTCACTTTATTGGTTTTTGACGATCGTGTCGGCGATCATGACCGCGCTGATTTTCGCCGCGGTAATTATTTTTGCCTGGAAATATAGAAAACGGCCGGGAGTGAAGGCCACCCAAATAGAAGGATCGACAAAACTCGAACTCACCTGGTCGATTTTGCCGTTCCTGATCATGCTGGTGATGTTTTGGTGGGGTGCGAGAATCTATTTCGCAGCGCAAAATCCACCCAAGAACGCGATGGAAGTCTTTGTGACCGGCAAGCAATGGATGTGGAAGATTCAGTATCCGGACGGCGCTCGTGAAATCGATGAACTGCACGTTCCGGTGGGCCAGCCTGTGAAGTTGACTATGGCTTCTGAAGACGTGATTCACAGCTTTTCGATCCCAGCCTTTCGCGTGCGGCATGATGTTGTGCCTGGGCATTACGATAGTCTGTGGTTCACCCCCACTAAACCGGGACGTTATCACCTCTTCTGCACCGAGTATTGCGGAAATCAGCATGCCGGTATGGTCGGATGGGTGGATGTGATGGAGCAGCGCGACTACGCCAATTGGCTCAGCGGTGGTGAGGGCGGCGGCGACCTGGCTGTACAGGGTCAGCAGCTGTTTGTGCAAAATGGTTGTTCCACCTGCCATTTGCTCGACCAACAAGGCAGATGCCCCAACCTACGCGGCCTCTATAACAAATCGGTTCAGTTGAAAGACGGCCGAACGGTAACTGCCGATGATGCTTATATTCGGGAATCGATTCTTGACCCGAACGCAAAAATCGTAGCGGGTTTCGAACGGGATATCATGCCGACCACCTTCAAAGAAACACTCAGCGAAGCGAACATCATTCAATTGATTGCTTACATAAAGTCGCTCTCGCCGACCACGCCGCAATCCCAGCAAGGCAGCCAGCAACCGCCGGTGGTACTTGCACCGCGGGATGCGTCGACGGCTCCGCAAACGATCAAGCAGTAAGGAACCAAAATGGCAACAATTGCACAAACACAGGGTACGCCAGAGATTAGGTCACAGGAGGTGAACTACCTCAATGTAGAGCATGGCTGGAAAAGCTGGTTGTTCACCACCGATCACAAGCGAATCGCCATCCTCTACCTGATTTCGATCACCCTTATGTTTTTCGTGGGTGGATTTATGGCGGTTTTGTTCCGGATCAACCTGCTCGAGCCGCAAGGTATTTTCGCTCCCGAAACCTATAACCGGCTGTTCTCGATGCACGGCATCGTGATGGTGTTCTTCTTTCTCGTCCCTTCGATACCGGCGACGCTGGCAAATTTTTTGATTCCCATAATGGTCGGGGCAAAAGATCTGGCGTTTCCGCGAATTAACCTGTTGAGCTGGTATCTTTACATCTTCGGCGCCGCATGGGCGATATACGCCATCGTTCGCGGGGGCGTTGACACCGGTTGGACTTTCTACGCCCCATACAGCAGCACTTATTCGAATTCTTATGTGCTGTCCGCCGTCTTCGGAGTCTTTATGGCTGGATTCTCCTCCATTCTGACTGGTCTTAATTTCATCGTTACAGTACACAAAATGCGGGCACCAGGCATGACGTGGTCGCGATTGCCGCTATTTGTATGGGGCAACTACGCCACTGGCCTGATCCAGGTTCTCGGGACGCCTGTGCTAGCAATCACAATGGTGCTGCTGGCGTTTGAGCGCATTGCCCATGTCGGAATCTTCGATCCGAATATCGGCGGCGACCCGATCCTGTTCCAGCATCTCTTCTGGTTTTACTCGCACCCCGCGGTGTACATCATGATTTTGCCCGGCATGGCGGTGATCAGCGAAATCGTTGCCTGCTTCTCGCAGAAACGAGTGTTCGGGTATAACTTCATTGCCTTCTCGAGCATGGCTATTGCTGTGCTGAGCTTTGTGGTCTGGGGCCATCATATGTTTGTGACGGGCGAAAGCATGTATACGAGCATCGCTTTCTCCTTCCTCAGCTTCATGGTTGCGGTTCCCTCCGCGATCAAGGTGTTCAATTGGACAGCTACCATGTACAAAGGCTCGGTGTCTTTCGACACGCCGATGCTGTACGCATTCGGGTTTATCGGCCTCTTTACGATTGGAGGCCTCACGGGTCTTTATCTGGCATCGTTGGGAATGGACGTTGCAACGCATGGCACATATTTTGTGGTGGCGCATTTCCACTATGTCATGGTCGGCGGGATGGTGATGGCGTTCATGGGAGGCCTGCACTTCTGGTGGCCGAAGATTACCGGGCGGCTCTATCCGGAAGCGTGGGGCAAATTTGCGGCGCTGATTATCTTCATCGGTTTCAACCTGACGTTCTTCCCTCAGTTTATTCTCGGATACCTGGGAATGCCGCGCAGGTATCACGCCTATCCGCCGGAGTTTCAGGCGCTGAATGTGCTTTCGACAGCAGGAGCTTCGATCCTCGGGCTCGGTTATATCATTCCGATGGTG
This sequence comes from Bryobacteraceae bacterium, assembly GCA_036272575.1. Taxonomy (GTDB): domain Bacteria; phylum Acidobacteriota; class Terriglobia; order Bryobacterales; family Bryobacteraceae; genus Bog-105. The sequence continues at coordinate 6,051 of DATAYL010000101.1, forward strand.
TACTTCTTCTGGTCTCTGAAATACGGTCCGAAGGCGGGCAACAATCCGTGGAATGCGACGGGTTTGGAATGGAAGATTCAGTCGCCCCCCACTACTTTTAATTTCGATACGACTCCGATTGTCACTGAAGAAGCTTACAATTACGGAGAGCTGGAGGAGATCGTTGGCTGACACACTTGTGCCCGTGGGTCATGAAGAACCCTCGGCCGAAGTAACCCATCTTCGCCATCACTTCGCGACGGCGGAACAGCAGATGGAAGCGTCCACACTGGGCATGTGGACATTCCTGATCACCGAAGTGCTGTTCTTCGGCGGAATGTTCACGAGCTATGCGATTTACCGGAGTCTGTATCCGGGCGCGTTCGCGAGCTCCAGCAGGTATATGGACGTGGTGCTCGGCGGGAGCAACACCGCCGTGCTTATCTGCAGCAGTTTGACGATGGCTCTCGCCGTACGGGCTGCTCAGCTCAGCAAGCGCAAAGAGCTGATGAACTTTCTTACCCTCACGATGATCTTCGGAACCATATTCCTGGTCATCAAGGGATTCGAATATCACAGCAAATGGGTGGAGCATTTGGTACCCGGCTTCGGCTTCCAGTACGAACCTGCCTACTATACGCAGCACGCTCAAATCCTGTTCTTTCTCTATTTCTGCATGACCGGCATGCACGCCATCCACATGGTCGTTGGCTTAGGTCTGCTCACTTATCTGTGGATTCAGGCAAAGCGCAGCGTCTTTACGTCGAATTACTATTCACCGGTCGAAATGATCGGACTCTACTGGCACTTCGTCGATATCGTTTGGATCTTCCTGTTCCCGTTACTTTATTTGATTGGACATCGCGGATGAGCGGACACTCTTCAGTTATTCCCAAAGTTAGCACCCTGGTAGCTGTTTGGGCTACGCTGATCGTTCTCACCGGTTTGACCAGCGCGGCCTCTTACGTCGATGTAGGCGAATGGAACATCGTTCTGGCATTGGCGATCGCAGTAACAAAGGCATCGCTCGTGGTTTGGATCTTCATGGGAGTCCGCCATGTGACCACGCTCACGAGATTGTTTGTGGTCGCGGGCTTGGTCTGGCTATTCATCATGATCCTGATCACTTTTAGCGATTACGGAACCCGCAATTGGACCTATCAGGCAAAGCCATGGGCGAATAACCCAGCGCGCGGTCTGAGCCGATAATCTCGGGGCTCAGAACCGCGATGAAGTAAGAAAAGGGGGCCACAGCAGTGTCGGAGAGCAGTGCAGACGTTATACGGCGCTATCTGGAAGAAGCAATCGCAATCGAAAACGGCCTGGAAAGTCAGCTGCATGGGTTTATCGGCAAAACGCACGATGCTCCCGTTCATAAACTTCTGGAGCACTGCGCGGTTGACGCAAAACGGCACAGCGAAAAGCTGTCCGAGCATTTAGATGTCTTAGGTGGTCGAAACGCGCTTGGATCGGGTCTGCTGGGCCGCCTCTTCGCCGTTCGCCCGAAGGTGGTTCACAATGATTCCGACACAGACCTCACGCCGGATCAGCAGCTGGTAATTGTTTTTGCCGCTGAGAACGGGGGCGTTGCGTATTATGAAGCGCTTGCCGGAATGGCCGCGGCCGCCAGTGACCCGGAATCCGAAACACTGGTTCGCTCTATTCAGCAGGAAAAGCGCCGAGCCACGGAGGAAATCTGGCACTTGCTCAGCAACGCCTCTGTACAGACACAGAGTTCCGCCCCTTCGGAACGGCCCTGACTCGATCATCCAACAAAACCCAAAGGCGCGATAGCCCGCGTCAAAAGCCCAAGATAACTCGGGTAAGCAGCCGACTCGTAGAAAACTTGGTACCCGGTCGGTTAGAATGACGGATGTTGTTCCTCACGAAGGAGGAAATCTAAGACGTGAAACTGAAGTGTTTCCCGGCGGTCATTCTCGTTATCCTTTCCGGCGTCCTGCAGGCTCAAGTTTCTACTCAATCGGATGGGGCAGCATCTAGCGGCCCTCTCTCGACAGAAGTCAGGCAGGCCTATCAATCAGTCAAGAAAAACATTTTAGCGGCTGCGGCCAAAGTACCCGATGGCGATTATGCGTTCAAGCCCACTCCCGAGGTGCGCAGCTTGGGTGACGTTTTTTCGCATGTCGTCGTGGCTCAGATGCACACCTGCCCCGCGCTTACCAGCGATAATGCTTCGTCTATGCCCAAACTTGCCACCAAGGCGGATATCCAAAGCGCGCTAGAAACTTCGTTCAGTATGTGCGATAAAGCCTACGCCTCTCTCACGGATGCCAATGCGGCCGAGTTAATCAAGACACCGCGAGGCCAACGAACCAGGCTAGGCACCCTGACAGGCAACACCCTGCACGACGTAGAGCAATACGCAGGTCTTAGCGTCTATATGCGGCTGAAGGGCCTCGTTCCCCCCTCTAGCGAAAAATCCGCAGGTCGCTGAAAGAAACCTACTAAAAAAATGAGCACCTCGATTAAGAGTACAAATCAGGAATATCGTAAGTGCCGCTGCAGATTGTGCGGTAGCGAAGTTTTCGTCCCCATTCCTACCTTACCCAGAGCAGCCGGTCGTGATGGCGCAGTCTCAATTGAGCTCACCTGTTCAAAAGGGCACTCAGACTCGTACGATCTCTCACAAATAGAAAACTCCAGAGCTGCGTCGGCGCCCACTCTGGAACTGAGACAAGCTGCGGCCAGCATTGGTTAGGCTGCCTTAACGCGTTTACGCTCTCGAAATGATTGCCTCCCCGCCCTAAAGCTTTAAACGCCTGCGGCCGAAGAGTTCTGTGTAAACATGAACTGCCCCCGCTGCAAAAGTAAAGATATCTACCGTTCACGACGTCGGAACTTGGCGGACGACTTAAAAGCCTCGATGGGACTCTGGCCGTTTGCCTGCAACACCTGCGGACGACGGTTTACGGCTAACCGACGTTATGTTCCGGCATCTCCCTATCCCGAAGCGAATCCCCTGACCGATCAGCGACGGACCGAGGCCAGCCACAGCGGTCCCGAAATGGCATTCCGGCGTGACGCCGTTAAGCCAACCGCGAAAGTAATCATCCAAGCCGATGACACCGTGCAGCTTGATCAGATCTTAATTGCCCTGCATCGCGCGGTCTCGTCCTGCCAGCAGCCGGCACGAGAACAATCCGGCGCGAATTCCCACTGATCTGTTTTACCGTCCTAGCGACTTCAAACCGCTTATCGTGAATTCTGCCGTAAGGTTATTCGAGCCCGGAACTGGCTGGCTTCCCCCTATCGATATCTCGTAGCTGCCCGGCAGAACGGCTCGCAAACCGTCTTCCCGAACCTCGCTCAAACCATCCTCGCTCAGTTCAAAGCGGATGTGCCGGTTCGCCGCTGGATCCAGCGACACACGTGTAAAGCCGCGCAACGATACGGCTCCGCGCTCCACGCCCGTTGGTGGCTTGAGATACAATTCAACCACTTCATCACCTCTCACCGGCCCCACATTTTGTACATCGGCTTCGACCGTCAGCGTATCGCCCGCTCGGATCTCACGACTCGAAATGTGCAAACTCGAATAAGCGAATTCGGTATAGCTCAGTCCCGTTCCAAAGCCAAATAGCGGATGGCCGCCAAAGAAACGATAAGTCCTTCCCTTCATTGAGTAATCGTCAAATGGCGGCAGTTGATTTACCGAGGAATAAAACGTGATCGGCAGCCGGCCGCCTGGGTTATTCTTTCCGCTTACCGTTTCCGCGATGGCTTGGCCGCCGGATTCACCGGGATACCACGCTTCCAAAAT
>DATAYL010000102.1:0-3517 GCA_036272575.1 Bryobacteraceae bacterium
ATCGAACACCTTGCCGGGATGGATCTTCTCGTTCAGCACCAGATCGATCAGCTCGGGAAGATAACGACGAACCGGCGCTGGGCCGCCGTGCAGATGTACGTGACCGAAGAACAGCTCTGGTCCGTCCAGTTCGACTCCGTGCGGAACACCAACATAGCTCACGAAGCCACCTGGACGTGCCGAACGGATGGCCTGCATCATGGATTCCTGCGTGCCGACGCACTCTAGTACGGAACCGGCGCCGAGTCCCCTCGTCAGGTCCTTGATTCGTGCAACGCCTTCATCGCCGCGTTCGGTTACGATGTCGGTCGCCCCAAACTCTCGGGCGAGTTTCTGCCGCGATTCGTGGCGGCTCATCGCAATGATTCGTTCAGCACCCATCTGCTTGGCTGAAAGTACAGCCAGCAAACCGACCGCACCGTCACCAACAACTACGGCGGTTGACCCCGGCTTAACCTTTGCGGCGTCCCCGGCGAACCAGCCGGTCCCCAAAACGTCGGACACCGCAAGCAGACTCGGAATCAGCTCTTTTGCGGGCAACTCGCTCGTTGGTAGCAAAGTGCCGTCAGCCAGAGGAACTCGCAATAGAGGAGCCTGCGCGCTGTTCATGAACTCGCGTTGCCGACATGATGATTGATAGCCGTCCCGGCAGATCACGCAGGTGTTATCAGAGGTAGCGAACGAGCCGACAACGAACTGGCCGGGCTTGATGTTGTTGACCTCCTTACCGACCTCTTCAACGATGCCGCAGTACTCGTGACCCATTGGTGTCGGTTGCGATACCTCAGCGATGCCGCGATACGGCCACAGGTCCGATCCGCAGATGCATGTGGCTGAGAGGCGCAGGATGGCATCCGTGGGCTTGATGAGTCTGGGCTCCGGCCGGTCTTCAAATCTAATGTCGCGGGGACCATAGAGCATAGTTCCTTGCATATGTGACTTTCCTATACGACTGTCATTCCTCCATCAACCGTAAGCGCGTGACCCACCACGTAGCTCGCTCCTGGGCTGCAGAGCCACAACACCACTGAGGCGATCTCCTCGGGCCTTCCCGCGCGGGCGATGGGAACATTCTTCGCGATTTCGTTGTAGGCGTGTTCGTCCCCGCTGACCACATCTCGGGCAATTTGTGTATCGATCAGACCGGGATTGACTGCGTTCACTCGAATGCCGTGCTTGATGTATTCCAGTGCTGCCGTCCGTGTCAGGCCGACCACGCCGTGCTTGGAAGCTATGTAGGAACCAATGCCGGGATTGCCGGTTAAAGCGCCAACTGATGCGTTGTTGACAATGGCGCCGCTGCGCTGGCGTTCCATTTCCTGCAGTTCATATTTCATGCAGCTCCAAACACCCCGCAAGTTGATCCCGATCACCCGGTCCCATTCCTCACGGGTGCTCTCGGCAGTTGGGACGATACGCGCCATCACGCCCGCATTGTTGAACGCGGCGTCCAGCCGGCCAAACTCTGCAACCGTGCGCTCCACCATCGCCGCAACCTGAGCGTCATCACTCACGTCGCATCCAACTGCGATTGCTTTATGACCGGCAGCCGCAAGCTTCTGCGCTTCCGTCTTGGCCGCGTCCTCCCGGAAATCGGCTAGGACCACGGCAGCGCCTGCCTCCGCGAATGCGCGTGCCGTGGCCAGCCCCATGCCCGAAGCTGCTCCCGTCACAAGTGCGACCTTTCCGCTGAAATCCAACGGATTATTCATGTCTGTCCTCTTCTCTTTCTCTAGGCGCCGTGCCCGCCGATATCGGTCTCGTCGCGGCGAAGCTTACTGGATTGTTTCCGAGTGAATGGATCGCCACTCGCCCGGCGATGTCCCTTCCCATTTGTGGAAGGCCCGGATAAACGAATTGGGATCCTCATATCCAAGCAAGTACGCGGTTTCGTTCAATTCGAGCGAGCGCTGCCGCAGATAGTGCTGTGCCATCTCGTGTCGAGCCTCTTCCATCAACGTGTGAAAGGTTGCACCCTCTTCCAGCAGCTTTCGTTGCAAGGTGCGGGCGCCCATGCGCAGCTCGGCCGCCACATCTTCCAACCGCGGCGGTTGCCCAGCAAGCGATCGCTTTAAAATTCCCTTCGCCTGTTCCTTCAGCGACTTGTTCATCAGATGCTGTCTCAGTTCGGCTTCTAACTGCGGCGCTATAAGTTCGAGCAGATCCGGGTTGGACGTGATGAACGGCTGGTCGATATCTTCCACTCGGAAGAAGAGCCGATTGTGGCGCGCTCCGAACCGCACCGGACATGCAAAGAAATTCTCATAGGGCTGTTTGTTTGCCGTCGGGCGGCGCAACTCTACCCGCAACGGATGAATGCTGCGACCAATTCCACGCCGGCCAATCATCACCGTCCAGGAGAAGCAACTGTCAATCCAAATGGGCGATTCTGTGACCTCTGCCAACAGCCACACAAACTCAACCGCATACTCTTTACCGCGCTCCGAGATGCGGATCTCTTGCGGCGAGGTCAATTTTTTATATCGAGCGGCACGGTTCAGAGCATCGCGGAACGAGCGAGTGAATAGCGCTGCGATAGTGATGGGACTGTAGTATTCAGGTCGCTCCTCGGCACCCAGCTTCAGCCCGATCGCCTGATCACCACTGACTTCCGCGATGGCGTTGTACAAAGCGCGCATCTCATCCGTGGTCAGCCAAATGCGTATTTGCTGGAACAACTCGGAGGGCAATCCCGCAAGCCTCAACACGGCATTCGTGGAAATGCCCAGCTCCTCAAGCTGCCTGCCCATCACCGAGAGAACTCGAAAACGATCCGCCATTTAATAGCCAAGACTCAGGACAACGTGCTCTTCTGCTGTCCTTGTAAGCCAGTCTAGCCGCAATCGCACGGTGGGTCACTCGCAAAACTCGCCGAAGAACTCGCAAATCACGTCAGCCCGGTCTGCCTCTGTGGCATGTTCCGCACGGCCGAGAGGCGGTCGGGGTCAGGAAGCGGGCTCCCTCGAACTGAAAACGCTCGCTCCTGAAAGCGGTTCGAGGACCAAGCAAACGCACGAACTCGCTGAATCGGCACTCTGTAAGGACTGCACTGAGGCCACGCTAGATCCGGTGTAGTCCCAAAGGATTTACGAATCGCGCTGGGATAATTTCTTCCGTTTTGCTGACGGATGACGCGAGCCCGGGAGTGATCCCACGGTACGCAAATCGAAGGCCTGGCTAAACGCCCATTGCGGTAACGTGCTTTTCGAACGCACTATCCGCGATTTCAGCGGACGTCCCGAGCGGTCGGCAACCGGGACCTGACCTTCTCTTTAGCCCGCCTGGTTACACGAAATATGGGTAGCGACCTTAGTAGCGCGTGTTGAGTACGTTTTTGTCTGTTGTGGCGCGACCGCGCGATTTCTGGAGGCTAGTGACGAACGTTCCAAGGCCGATTCCCTCTCCGCCTGCGAACAAAAGCCAGTTAAATGGGTTTGGATTCCCGCCCCTTGCGGTGTTTCGAAAATCCCACATGAATGCGGCCATAATCAGCGCCCCACCGAGGAGGATGAGGCCC
>DATAYL010000103.1:0-50262 GCA_036272575.1 Bryobacteraceae bacterium
ATTCGCCGGCTCCAAACAGTTGTGTTTTCGCCGCTTGCCATGGTCAACGCCTGGTACATCAAACATCCGCCCTGGAAGCAAGTGGATGCCAAGAAGAATAACGCCGGCGAGTTTGCACCCGATTGGGAGCACGTGGAAGCAGCGTGTCGCGAACTGATCCGTTTACGTATGCGGCTGCTTCCCTATTTCCATGCGGCTTTCGTTCGCTATCACCGGGAGGGGCTTGCTCCGTTTCGCTCAGTTGTGATGGACTATCCGGCAGACCCGGAAACCTGGACCATCGACGATCAGTACATGGCCGGTGATTTCCTGTTGGTTGCGCCGGTTGTGGCTGGAATCCACGAACGTCAGGTTTATCTGCCGGCGGGAGATTGGTTCGATTTCTGGACAGGCAAGAAGCTCGCCGGCAATGTGAAAATGACAATTCCTGTTTCGCTGGAAACAATCCCGGTTTATGTCAAGGACGGAAGCATGCTGCCGTTGGCAGAGGCAACGCCGCATGCGGCCGATCCACGAGCCTTTGATCTCGAAGTGCGCGTTTATGGATCGGCAATTAGGGGCTCTGTGCTCTTCGAGGAAGATGGCTCGTTCGATCCGAAATTGACTCGCGCTCATTTGCTTTGGGACGGCTCGACGAGGACCGGGCGTATCGAACGGAACGGACCGGTAGGCGAGCCGGCTTATCAGGTACGTCAATGGACCCAGATCAACGGCACCTAAGCAAGTCTGCCTCTCAGCTCTGGCAAAAGCATTTTTCGATAGAGCACCTCAGGGCCTTTCTTCAGATGCTCGCATTGGCGAATGAGCTCTGGGGCTATCGGATTCCAATCGGGGCGAATCGATCGCAATCCGATGCCAACCGCTCCTACCTTCGGCCTGTAGTAAGGAGTCGTGGCGAGGATCACGCGATGCCCGCGACGCATAAGTTAGGATTTCGCGCGGCCCTGGGACTGACCACTCTGTCCCAAGCGCCATAAATCTCCGGAACTTGGCTCCGCTGGCTCGCGCGTGGACAGAGCGGTCTGTCCCTCTTCCGCTAAAGAAATTGCCGAGACATTCCACTAGTGGCTTGCAACCTGCTGATCGGCGAGGGCGTCCTCGCCGCTGATTTGTGACACGGCAAAGTCATTGCTTTTCTTTCGTAGCTCTTTGGATCGGCGGAGCGCTTCGTCCGCTGCAGCAGAGTTGCCGAGCGCCCGGTAGGCTTTAAACAGCTGGAACGCGAGGTCGCCGTGATAGTCGATCGCTCGGGCATAGTTCAGTTCTGGAATGGCTAGTGCCGGCTTATCCACGTGCATATAAGCGGTGCCGAGCAGGGCGTGCACTTCGATCAAGTTAGGATCATGCTGCAATGCCGTTTTCAGATGAGAAATGGCCGCTTCTAAATTGTCTCTCTTGAGCGACACTTGGGCGAGAAGATATTCAGTCTCAGCGTTTGTGGGGCTAAGCGCAATCGCCCTGCGCAACTCCGTTTCCGCATCATCTACTCGGCCTAGTAAAAGCAACATCTCTCCAACGTTTTGGTGCAGCTCGGAATCTTCAGGCAGTTTCACCAGCGCCAATTGAAACTCTGTGAGAGCCGACGGGAAGTCCTGACGCAGGCGATATATTTCTGCCCGTAACTCGTGAGCACGAGCCGAGTCCGGGAAGCTGCTTTGCAGTTTTGCAAAATAGGTGTTTCCGAGCGCCGTATTGGCGCGGATGAGTCGGTAAAAGATTTCTGCGGTTGGCTTCGCTCGAAGACGCCTTTCACAGCTTAGGAGTTGGTCCGCATCGCAATTCACCGGTACGCTGGCGGGCTGTTTAGGCACGGCGTCCTCGGCAACAGCTTCGTTTTCTTTTCCCGCAGCCCGTAGAGCCTTTGCCAGCGCAGCATGCACGCCGCTGATTTCTGGATCAATGATTAGAGCGTGTCGATACGAATCTGCCGCCGCCAGCCAGTCACCACGATCTCCGGCAAGATCGCCCGCAAGACGGTGCGCCCAGGCGGACGAGCGATACTGCTTCGCCATGCCGGATGTGAGACGCCTTCCCAGTTCAAGGTATCCTTGCGCAATCGTGTACAGAGGTTCCTCCGCTGCAGGCTGCTTTTGCAAGATACTGAGCTGTTCAGTTGCCTGGTCGTATTGGTCTCGTTCGAGATAACTCAGCAGCAGAGCGCGCCTGGCTTCTTCGTTATTCGGATCTAACTGCAACGCTCTGCGCAGAGCTGGGATCGCCTCATCCGGTTTACCGACGTTCACATAGCTCAGACCAAGGAAGAGCTCTCCAGGAAGCAAATCGGGCGCAGCGCGAACCACTTTTCGGAACTCGGTAACAGCTTCGTTATACTCATGTTTCGAGTAATACATCAGGCCGAGATTGGCGCGCGCTTGCACCAGAGTTGGATCAAGCTTTAGAACCGTAGTGAACTCGGCGATGGCGCGGTCAAACTGCTGGTTGCTTGCTGCCTCCTGTCCGGCCCGAAAATGCGTTGCTATTGCTGCGTCCTCGTTCTGCGCTCCAGCATTAGCCGACAGAGCACTAAAGAGCAGCACGAATAATGTTCGTGCAAGGACTCTCTGCTGCTTGGATCTGTACATTGGGGAATTCGAGGCAACTAGGCTGGTTCTTTGGCTCCGACCCAGCGAACGCCTCCTTTCGGTCAGCAAACGCTCGCATCTGGACAGGTTTCCCGTTTCGAAAGGTGTAGACATCAGCGAGTCTCAATTCACGCCATTCGCTACTGGTTCTGGAAACGGGTTCGGACGTGAACCAAAACCACAATGCGATCACCCGAAACAATGAACTTCCGGTTCACTACGGCCTTCGGCCCAGCCGCGGCAATATCTCCCCGGTTGAAGGCAGCGCAGGCGCTTTTGAGAAGGTCGATTGCTTGCTCCCGCGTCTCAGCTGATTCCAGATAGTCCTCCTTCGGTGAGCTACAGCTAGAGCTGAAAAGGGACACAAAAAAACCAAGAATCAGGATGTCCTTTTGCTCACGTTCCTAAGCCGATTCTATTCTGAGCAACTTTCACGATAAACATACACGTGGAGTGAATGCTTTGCCATTCTGGGTATACTCGTAGGCGGATACCTCGAATGGCTAGACCACCCGAAAATCGCCCCGGCGAGGCTGAGCTCCTGCAAGGAACACTGGACATGCTGATTTTGAGAGTGGCCGCACTACGGCCGATCCATGGATACGCGATCGTCCAGCGCATTCAACAGCTTTCTAAAGATGCGCTCCAGATTCGTCAGGGATCTCTATATCCGGCGCTTTACAGGTTGGAAGAGAGAGGCTGGCTTAAATCCGATTGGAAGACGACGGAAGGCGGCAGGGAGGCCAAATTTTATAGTCTGACGAAGGCTGGGCGCCGTCAGTTCGATGCCGAAAAGGCGGGCTGGGCGCGTCTATGCGAAGCGATCTCGCTGGTTCTTGAAACCGCCGAATAGGAGTCGAAAAAAATGAAATGGAATTCCTGGCTAAAGCGGCCGCGCTGGGAACGGCAGATGCATGCCGAGTTTCAGTCGCATCTGGAAAATCAGGTCAGCGATTATATGCAAAAGGGATTGACTAGGGAAGACGCGGAATTGCGTGCTCGCCGGGAATTCGGCGCGCTCAATCTGGCAAAAGAAGAGTGCCGGGATCAAAGGGCGTTCGAGCCACTCGGTCGTCTTCTACGCGATCTTCGTCACGCCTCCCGCTCCTTGCGCAAGACACCCTCCTATGCCGCCGCGGCAATTCTAACCTTAGCCTTGGGCATCGGCGCTAATACCGCCATCTTCAGCGCGCTGGACGGCGTCCTTTTGAAACCGCTGCCATATCGCGAACCAGACCGCCTGGTAATCGTCGCCCTCTACAACCGCAGCCTCAAATACCCGACGTACCTCTCTTATCCAGACTTCCTCGATTGGCAGCGCGATGCACACTCCTTCCAGCAAATGGCCGCGTTCCGGCCCGTTGGTTTTGACCTGACAAATCCCGGTTCACCCGAGCACATTGCTGGCTACGAAGTCTCTTCCGGTTTTTTCGGGACCCTCGGTGCGAACCTTGCTCTCGGGCATTCTTTTTCTTCTAATGAAGACCGGATCGGCGGCATGCCCGCGGCGGTTATTGGCCATCGCTTGTGGCAGGAACGGTTTCACAGGAACCCCGCGGTTATAGGCAAATCCATCACTTTGAATGGCACTGGATATACGATCGTCGGCGTTCTCCCGCCTGCGTTTCGTTTCGAAGACCAGCCAGCCGATGTCTTCACTCCGATAGGCCGCGCCGATCCATTTTTCCACAACGATCGTACGGTTCACACGATGCTCTGTCTTGCACGCTTGGCCCCAGCAGTGGCCCTCGGTGAGGCACGGGCGGAAATGAACACGCTGCAGGAGCACATCGATGAACTCCACCCCACCACCGAAAAAGGGCAGGGGACATTTATCATTCCGCTGAAGCAAGAACTGGTCGGCGGAGCCGGCGCGATGCTTCTGTTACTCCTCGGAGCGGTCGGTTTCGTGTTGCTCATCGCCTGCGCGAATGTCGCCAATCTGCTGTTGGCGCGCTCCGCAGCGCGCACACGCGAATTTGCCGTGCGGCGAGCGCTGGGCGCGAGCCGAATGCAGATCATCCGGCAATTGATCACCGAGAGCGTCCTTTTGGCCTTGGTCGGCGGAGCTTTTGGGCTGGCAGTGGCAAAGTTTGGACTCAGCGCAGTGCTTGCGGCCGTGCCGGGCAGTCTGCCGCGCGTCGAGGATATCGGCGTAAGCGCTTCTGTCCTCCTCTTCGCGCTGGGCGTCTCAACCGTGGTAGGCATGCTGTTCGGGCTTGTGCCCGCGCTCAAGCACGCAAATAGCGATCTTCAGTCCGGGCTGAGAGAGGGAGGTCGTGGTTCGACCGCCGGTCATCGGCGTACCCAAGGTGTTCTTGCAGTCGTGCAAATCGCGCTTGCGCTGGTCCTGTTATCGGGCGCCGGACTGCTCTTTCGCACTATCCGCAATCTGTGGGCCGTGAATCCGGGCTACCAAACGCAGCATGTCATCACCTTTCAGGTTGGACTTTCCCCCTCCGTGACAGAGACCGCTTCAAGTACCCGGACCGCCTACCGGCAACTCACCGCGCGCCTCCGGGAGATTCCGGGCGTAGAATCCGCAGACCTGACGGCGCTCTTACCCTTGGGGCGCGGTGACAATTCCGGTCCGTTCTGGCTTGGAGGACACCAACCGGCATCCATGGCGGAGATCCCGCGGGCCACCTATTATCCGGCCGGTCCCGATTACCCACGCACCATGCAAATCTCCCTTCTGCGCGGCCGATTTCTCACCGAAGCGGACAATATCCATGCGCCACTGGTCTGTCTCATTGACAGTCTGCTGGCGCGCGCCTATTTCCCGCATGGCGACGCCCTCGGCCAGACCATAACTATTCCCCATTGGGGCGCAGCCGGCGCTGTGAACGCTCGGATTGTAGGCGTAGTCGGTCACGTCGAACAGCATGGGATGGACGGCTCGGCCGGTGAGCAGCCGCAGATTTACTACTCGTTCTATCAGCTCCCCGATGAGGGTTTGCCGATCTTTCGCAACGGCGTCACGTTCGCTGCACGCACTTCGCTCAATCCTGCCGCTGTGCTGCCCCCGATCAAGAGCGCCGTGTATGGAGCAGGCGGCGATCAACCGGTCTACAACGTCCGCACCATGCGTGATCTGGTGTCGGGCTCGATGGCTCGCCAGCGCTTTCCGATGATTCTGCTAGTTGCATTCGCGGTTCTGGCCTTGCTGCTGGCGACTATCGGAATCTACGGTGTGATTTCCTACTCGACGGCTCAGCGCGTGCCGGAGATTGGAATTCGCATGGCGCTTGGCGCAGCAAGGTGGGACGTTCTGCAAATGTTAATTGGGCAGGGCATGCGACTCGCTCTTATGGGCGTTGCGATCGGCGCGGTCGCAGCAATAGCCCTCACCCGAGTACTGTCGAGCTTTTCGCACCTGCTTTACGGCGTGCGAGCGACCGATCCGTTGACGTTTGCAGCTGTTTCCGGCTGTCTGATCGCGGCAGTTCTCTTAGCCTGCTATATTCCGGCCCGCCGCGCGTCACAGTTGGACCCCATGGCTGCGCTCCGGCATGATTAACGATAGAAGCTTTGGGAACTAATCGTGGCGCAAGGCGCGCATGGGCTCGATTCTAGCGGCGCGCCGAGCAGGAAGATACGCGGCGCATGACGCCAGCAGCAGGATCGACAGAACTGCGGCGGCGAGCGCGAACGGATCAATGATGGGAACTCCGAAGAGGAAACTCTTAAGCCAGTGAGAACTGCCGAGCGCGAGGGGCAGCCCGATTGAAACGCCGGCCGCAATCAAGAGCACGCAATCGCGCAGGACGAGCCAGATCACATTTGATCGTTGCGCGCCGATAGCCAAGCGGATGCCGATCTCTTTCACTCGGCCCGCTACTGAATAGGCGAGTGTTCCGTAAATGCCTATGGCTGCCAGGATAAGAGCGAGGGCTCCGAAGATGCTGCACAGGCTGGTGATCATTTTTTGCTCGCGCACGGACTTCTCGACCTGAAGATCCAGGCTGGTTTCATCTAAAACTGGTAGCCTGCTACTCACTTGCTCTAGGGTACGGCGCACTTCGGCAGCAACTCCCGCGGGCGCCGCGAACGTATGGAGCACTAATTCGAAACCAGTCACCGGTCGCTGCCAAATCGGGAAAAAACCCATGGCTTCGGCATTCTCGCGCAAATCATAATACTTGGAGTCAGCGACTACACCAACGATCTCGAAGCCGGGCTCCTTGAAGGGCGAACCCAAAGAAATGTGCTGGCCGATCGGGTTCTGATCGGGTAAATACCGGCGCACAAAAGTCTCGTTGACAACAACAACCGGGGTGGATGCGGGCGTGTCACGTGCATCGATGGTTCGGCCAAGTAACAGCGGCATACCGAGGGTCTCGAAAAAGTGAGGAGCGACCGAAACGTCGTAGATATCTAACTTTTGGGCGGAGTTGACAGAGTGGCTCTGGATGCCGAGGGAGTTTGAGGAACTGCTGCCACTCTCCGGGGAAAAGCGAGTAATCGACGCAGAGATGACTCCGGGAAGGTGATTGAGGCGTGCCCCGAGATCACGGAAGAGCGGGAACAATTCGGCGGCCTGATAGCCCGCCAGGCTGGCATCGGTTCGGACAAGCAATATATTTTCGCGGCGGAATCCGAGGTTTTGGCGCTCAAGAGAGATCAGGCTGTGAACCAACAGACCAGCACTAAGCAACAGGATTAGCGATAGAGCAACCTGTAGCACGATGAGCGCGTGCTGGGTTGCGAAGCGTAGGCGGCCGACGTTGGCGATTCGGGCGACATTGCCGGGGCGCAGATCCATTCCGCTGAATTTAATCGCAGGCACGATGCCAAACAAGATGCCGCTCAGCAGTGAAATGATAACGGTGAAGGTGAGGACGGCTGGGTCGGGCTTTACTTTGACAACGGGATCGAAGTGCAAGAGGATCACGAGCAGGCGGACACACCACCAGGCAAACCCTGCGCCGGCGATCCCACCGACCAGAGACAGTAAGACGCTTTCGGTAAGAACCTGGCGCAGCAGCCTGATGCGGGAAGCGCCTAAAGCAACCCGTGCCAGAAACTCCTGATGCCGAGATGACGCACGAGCGAGCAGGAGCGTAGCGACGTTCGCACAGGCAATCAACAGCACAAGAGCAACAACGGCCATCAGGACGCGCAACGGCTTCGCATAGAGATAGCGAAGGCCGGAGATGCCGCCACCGCCGGGCTTGAGCTCGACGCGGACGTTTTCGATTTTCCGGCGAACCTCCGGCGCCAGAGGCGAGCCGGCCTGCTCGGCATAAAACTGCCGCAGACGCAGGTTGACAGAGGCTTGCGCGGCTGCAAGGCTAATGCCCGGTTTGAGACGTCCCAGGCAATTGAGCCAATAGACATTCCGCGCCGTGAGCCACAGGCTGCGGCTGTTTGACCAATCATCACGTTGAAGCACTTGCGGTTGCGTGGAAAGCGGGAGCCAAAAATCGGGGGCAGTCCGAATGCGCTCGCCAAAGAAACTGCTATCCGCGACACCGACGATGGTGAACGCGGTTCCGTTTATGATTACGGATTGACCGAGGATGGAGCGGTCGAGATGGAAACGATCGCGCCAGAAGCTATAGCTGATAACGGCGACGCGGGCCGCGGAAACCGTATCGTCAGAGACTTCGAAGAGACGGCCGAGAGCGGAACTTACGCCAAACGTGTCGAAGTAGTTGCCTGCGACAAGCTGCGCGCTCGCCTGTTCCTCTGGTCCCGAATGGGATGTTCCCGCAACATGCAGAAGGACTCGGTCGCTGCCCTGGCGGAATGCGCAGAGACTGGCGAACGCATCGTTGTGCAATTCAAGATATTGAAATGACGGATAGGAAAATTCGAGGCTCGAAAAATCGTTGCCGCTATATACGCCGCTCGCGATGCTGTCGTTGAAAAGCACTAAGCGGCCCGGATCGCGCACGGGCAGGGACTGGAGCATGACTGTATTAATCAGCGTGAAGATAGCCGTATTGGCGCCGATCCCGAGCGCAAGCGAAAGCACGGCAACCGCTGCCAGAACAGGGGTTTCGCCAAGCTGACGGACACCGTAGCGAATATCGTGCCAGGTGTTCTCAAGCAAGTTAATGATGCTCGAGTCACCGGTTTCGAGGTGGCGTGGGCGGAAATTGAAGAGTCTGGCCAGCATGGCGTTCTTGGGTTAACAGGAGATCGAGTTCCCTGGAGAGTTTCACCCGGGAATGATGGTGAAGTCAAATTTCGAATCCAATTTCAATTCCGGAGAGGTCGCACACGGCAAGTTCGTCTGCGCCACCAGACAGTGGTGTCTCAAAAACGGACACTGCTGGTTCGCTTGTACGAAAGTTTTCGTTGACACTACGAACGCCTTCGTATTAAAGTGGCCTCATGAAGCCAACTTCTTCAGAACTCGAGATTTTGCGGGTGCTTTGGGAGCGAGGCCCTTCCACTGTGCGCGACGTCCACGAGGTGCTGTTGCGGCAGAAGCCGACCGGCTACACCACGGTTCTCAAAATGCTACAGATCATGGCCGTGAAAGGGATGGTGACCCGGGATGAGAACGAGCGCGCGCACATTTATAAGGCCAAGCAGCCGGCGGACAGCACCAAACGGCAGCTGGTGGGCGATCTGCTTCAGAGGGCGTTTTCCGGCTCGGCGAGTGAGCTGATGATGCACGCTCTTTCCGGCAAAAAGACTTCCCAGAAAGAGATCGACGAAATTCGAAAAATTCTGGACGAGTACGAAGGAAAGGCACGCTAATGACTTTCGCATTCAATTCCGCCACAACTGAGCTGATCGGGTGGACGTTGCTTCACTTCCTTTGGGAAGGCGCGGCGCTTGCCTTGCTCCTTTATATTTTCATCGCGTTTACCCGGCGGCCCGCCATACGGTATGCAGCGGGGCTGACCACCCTTGTGCTGATGCTGGCGGCTCCGCCGATCACGGCGATCGCGCTGTCAAGCAAACAGCAGATTAACGATCAGCCCTCCTCGCTTCAGGTAGCGGCTAGCAGCCTGGAGACAGTGGCTCGTGCAACGGGTAATGCGCCGATGCAGAGTGCGGCAAAGTCGTTCCAAGCGATAGAGTGGCAGGCCGCCCTCGTAGATGCGTGGTTGCTCGGCGTCGTTGCCTTGTCCCTGCGGGCTTTGGGCGGTTATCTCGTTGTCAGACGCTTGACGCATACCGGATATCGCGCGTTAGAGAACGAGTTGCTGGCGCGCTGCCGATCACTCGAAGCTCGTTTGGGGTTGGCGAGAAAGGTTCGCTATCTGCAATCGCAATTGAGCGATGCGCCGGCAGCTATTGGCTGGTTCAAGCCGATCGTGCTGCTGCCCGCTACGGCGCTTTCCGGATTGACGCCCGCTCAGCTCGAAGCCGTCATTCTCCATGAGCTGGCCCATATCCAGCGGTTTGATTGCCTGGTGAATTTATTCCAGATTGCGGCGGAGACCGTACTGTTTTACCATCCAGCGGTCTGGCTGGTGAATCGCTTCATCCGGAATGAACGGGAGCATTGCTGTGATGATACGGCCGTTCGCCTGTCGGGCGACCCGGGGAATTATGCGCGGGCTCTTGCGCTCATGGAGACTTGGCGTTCCACGCCGGCGCTGGCACTAGGTGCGAACAGTGGAGTGCTGAAGCAGCGAATTGCGCGTATTCTCGGCATCAATACAATGAAAACGGCATTACCACAAGGTGGACTGGCGGTGATCGCCTGCGTGTGTGTTGCCGGAGCAATCTTGAGCGCGGCGGGGTTCAATCAGGCGCCGGTTCCTCCTAGTCCGCCGACGCCGCCCGCCCCAGTGAACGAGCCGCGAGCAGCGGCGTTACCCGCACCGGCGCCGCCTCCGAGTCCGACTCCGATGGTTGCGCCGCTTCCTCCCGCCGCGCCGGAACCTCCGGAGCCAATGGTTGCCATCGCCCCCGTTCCTCCCGCCGCGCCGGATTCAGATAGCGCGCAAGACGCGGCCGCGCCGTCTTCCGATGATCATGATGGCTCCTATATCGAAGAGTTGAAGGGCGCCGGCCTGAAGGACCTGAGCGTCGATCACCTCATCGCGCTCAAGGTACAGGGCGTGACTCCCGAATATGTCCGCGAAATGCGCGCCAGCGGACTCGATCCGTCCACCCGCGACCTCATCGCCATGAGGGTGCAAGGTGTTTCGCCGGATTATGTAAAGCGCGTGCGCGCCGCCGGTTGGCATGACATTACGACCCGCGAGATTATTGCCATGAAAGTGCAAGGTGTTGATCCGGAACAGGCGGCTGCCTTTAAGCGGGAGTTTGGATCAGATGAATTTTCGTTGAGAAAAGTAATCGCCTTCAAAGTCCAGGGCGTTACGCCCGAATATGTGCGTGATCTGCGGGCGGCTGGATTGAAAGATCTCTTCGCAAACCGGATTATCGAAGCCAAGGTGCAAGGCATCACACCGGAATTCGTGAAAAAGGTTCGTGAGCACGGGTTCCAGGATTTGAGTCTGCATCAACTGATCGCGCTTAAGGTCGCGGGCGTTTTCTAAGACAGCCATGCGATGCCACGCCCTCAGTGCGTCTCTCCTACTCATCGCAGCGCTCGGCCTGAACGCCGATGAGCGCGGCGAGTGGACCATGGGTCCGGGCGAGAGCGCTGATACTGTTACGTTCTCCGTCCATTACACTCGCGACGCGAACCATGATAATTCCAGCAGTTCGGCTTGGCGGAAAGAAAATTTCGTAGGACTCGACTTCACCGGAAACACTAAACGCAACGTCCATTTTTCGATTAAGCGCGACGCCGGGACCCTCGACTGTGAAGGTTTGTTCGAAGCTACGGAAGGCGCTGGGCTTTTTACCTTTCATCCTCATCCGGAATACGCTCGACAGATGGCGGCAATGGGCTTTGAGGACATGTCTGACGACAGTCTATTGGCCGCCGCGCTGCATGACGTGAGCTTGTCCTTCGCGCGCGCGATGCGAGCAAAAAATATCGAGGGACTCAAAGCTCACGAGTTGATCGCGCTTCGGGTTCACGGCGTTACGCCGGATTACGTGCAGAGACTGCAGGCGCACGGTCTGCCAACTTTGACGGCCCGACAAATCATCCGGCTGCGAAATCAAGGTATCGACTAATGCGCCGGGACGAGTCCCGACGCCGGCAGACCAGACCGTCCCCCACCTGGGGAATCGACTAGGAGAACGGAATTGATCACACTCTGGAACGACATTCGTTACGCACTGCGTGGCTTTCGCCGCACGCCCCTGTTCACCACCGTGGCGATCCTGTCTCTGGCATTCGGCATCGGCGCAAATACTGCGATCTTCAGCCTGCTCGACCAGGTTCTGCTCCGTTTGCTGCCGGTCAAACAACCCGAGCAGTTGACGCTGCTTACCATGAAGGGCGATTTCATCGGCAGCAACTGGGGCATGAACGCTCTTTCGTTCCCGATGTATCAGGATTTCAAGGACAACAACCACGTCTTCAGCGGCATGTTCTGCCGCTTCCCAACCCAAACCAGCATGGGCTACGGTGGCCATACGGAACTGATCAACGCAGAACTCGTTTCCGGAACCTATTTCCCGGTGCTGGGTATCGGCGCCTATCTCGGACGGACCTTTACCGCTCAAGATGATGGGCCGCCCGGAGCGCCTCCGCTGGCCATGTTGAGTTATAGCTTCTGGCGTAACCGGTTCAGTTCGAATCCGGCGATTCTCGGCAAGAAGATTATAATCAACGGCCGCGCCCTGACCATCATTGGAGTCGCGCAACCCGGCTTCGACGGCGTGGAGCTAGGCCGCCCAACCAAAGTTTTCGTGCCGATTATGATGAAGGCGCAGATAACGCCCAACTGGGATGCGCTCAAAGACCGCCGCTCGCGCTGGGTCAACGCATTCGGCAGATTAAAGCCGGGCATCAGTTACGCGCAAGCCACAGCGTCGTTGCAGCCTTTCATGCACAGCATGCTCGAGCTGGAAGTGACACAGGCGGCATTTAGAAATGTTGCACCATTCGACCGGCAACAATTTCTGAAGTGCACGATTGAAGC
The DNA here is from genome assembly GCA_036272575.1 of Bryobacteraceae bacterium. GTDB lineage: Bacteria > Acidobacteriota > Terriglobia > Bryobacterales > Bryobacteraceae > Bog-105. Next base: position 12,560 of record DATAYL010000103.1, read on the forward strand.
CTTGCCCGGCTCGCAAGGCCGCTCGTATCTGCGGCAAAGCCTGGCGACGCCGCTGTGGGTGCTGATCGCGTTGACGGGAACCGTTCTGTTGCTCGCCTGCGCTAATCTGGCAAACCTTTTGCTGGCGCGCTCTACTACACGCGCGCGGGAGTTTGCGATCCGGCTGGCGATTGGAGCAGGGCGCGCCAGAGTGATTCGCCAGTTGCTGGTCGAAAGCATCCTGCTTTCGGCACTAGGCGCTGTGCTTGGCTTGTTACTTGCGTTCTGGGCAGACCGTTTTCTCCTCAATGCCTATCTGCCGAGTGAATCGACCGGCGATCTGGCAATTTCCTCGCTGCCGGATTTCCGCGTGCTCGCTTTCACGCTGATCGTGATGCTGGTAACCGCGCTGCTGTTTGGTTTGATTCCGGCGCTCCAGAGCTCCCGATCAGAGATCGCGCCGACACTCAAGAACCAGGCTGGTTCGGTGGTGGCCGGCAACGTACCGCTGCGTAAAGCCCTGGTTGCACTGCAAGTCACGCTTTCGCTTCTACTGCTCATCGGAGCCGGGCTCTTCATGCGAACGCTGGCCAATCTGCGTAACCTCCACCCGGGCTTCAATCCGGAGCATCTCCTGGGCTTCGAAATCGATCCGTCGCTCAACGGCTACACGGCTGAGCGCTCGAAGATCTTTTATAACCGCCTGACGGATGAACTGCGCGCTTGGGAGAGTTCGATGACGGTGCAGGGCTACACTGTCAAGGCCGGTGAACATCCGCTGCCCTATATGAACTCGGTCAGTCCCGATTACTTCAGCACCATGGGAATTCCGGTGCTTGCCGGCCGCGATTTCACTCGCAAGGACACGGAGGAGATCAAACATGGGCCGGATGCCGACGACTGGAGCCCAACCACCATATTGATCAACGAGAAATTCGCGAAGAAGTATTTCAAGGGCAGGAACCCGATTGGCATGCATCTCGGCTTCGGCTCCGACCCGGGCACGAAAACCGACATGGAAGTGATCGGGGTGGTGGCGGATGTGAAGTACAACAATCTGCGCGACGAAACTCCGGTTCAGGCCTACACTCCCTATCTCGCCAGCCATTTTCCGTTGGGCATGACAGTGTATGTACGCACGACGCTCGAGCCGGAGCAGTTGATGCCGATGCTACGGCATAAAGTGCAACAGCTCGACGCAAACATTCCGGTGTATGCCATGCGCACAACGGAAGCGCAGATCGGCCAGTCCCTGCGCACCGAGCGGCTGGTCGCGAGCCTCTCTTCGATTTTCGGAATTCTCGCGACGCTGCTGGCCGTCGTAGGGTTATACGGTGTGATGGCGTATACGGTCGCGCGGCGCACGCGTGAAATCGGCATTCGCATGGCGCTCGGCGCTTTGCAGGGCAACGTCCTCTGGATGGTGATGAAGGAGGTGGCGCTCTTAATTGGCCTCGGCGCCATTGTTGGAGTGCCCTTAGCTATTGGGCTCAGCCGTTTTGTGCAAAGCCAGCTCTACGGCCTGCCTGCGAACGATCCGCTCACCTTGGCCGCCGCTACCATTACTCTCGTGGCCGTTGCCGGGCTGGCCGGCTTCGTGCCGGCTGTGCGCGCCAGTCGAATCGATCCTACGCGGGCGTTGCGCTATGAGTAGAAAACACAGACCACAAGATCGTCCGCGCCACTGCTATTCAAGGCGGTAATTTGGTGCTTCTTTGGTGATGATGACGTCGTGCACGTGACTCTCGCGCAAACCGGCAACCGTTAAGCGGAGGAAACGGGAATGCTCCTGCAATTCAGCAATATTGCGGCAGCCGCAGTAGCCCATGCCGGCGCGCAATCCGCCCACTAGTTGAAAGCTCATCTCGGAAAGCGGCCCTTTGTAGGGAACTCGCCCTTCGATGCCTTCCGGCACCAGTTTGCCGTTGGCTGCTTGCGAATACCGGTCCGAACTGCCCGAGGGCATTGCGCCAATGGAGCCCATACCGCGATAACTCTTGAACGTGCGGCCCTGGTAGAGGATGGTTTCGCCGGGGCTCTCATCGGTGCCGGCGAGCAAGCTACCGATCATAACCGAATCCGCGCCAGCTGCTATCGCCTTTGTGATATCGCCTGAATATTTCACGCCACCATCGGAGATCAACGGGATGCGGGCGTCGCGCGTGGCCTTGGCGCATTGCGAAATCGCAGTGATCTGCGGCACGCCGGCGCCACTCACAACTCTCGTCGTACAGATTGATCCCGGACCGATGCCGACTTTAATTCCATCCGCCCCGAGCTTAATCAAGTCACGAGCGCCTTCATAGGACGCGACGTTTCCGGCGAGCACTTCCACATCCGGACAGCTCCGCTTGATGATCCTGATCGCATCCATCACGCGCTGCGTATGTCCATGCGCGGAGTCGATTGCCACGGCGTCAACTTTCTTGCGGACTAATTCCTGCGCCCGTTCCAGATAATCCCCCGTCGCGCCCAGCGCCGCCGCTACGCGCAGCCGACCTTGCAAATCTTTGGCCGCATTCGGGTACTTCAATTTCTTCTGGATGTCCTTGACTGTGATCAAGCCTTTCAACGCGTATTCGTCGTCCACTACCAGCAATTTCTCCACGCGATGCTGGTGCAAAATTTTGCCGGCCTCTTCGAGTGTCGTGCCGACCGGAACCGTGATCAGATTTTCTTTTGTCATGACTTCCGAAATGGGTAAGTCATAACGAGTCTCAAAGCGCAGATCGCGATTGGTGAGAATGCCGACCAGCTTGCCGTTCTTGGTGACTGGCACACCGGAGATCCGATAGTGGCTCATGACTTCGAGCGCGTCCGAGATCTTCCGTTCCGGTTCAATGGTTACCGGATCGACGATCATTCCGCTTTCACTGCGCTTCACGCGATCCACTTCTTCGGCCTGCTTATCAATCGGCATGTTGCGGTGAATGATGCCGATGCCGCCTTGCTGCGCGAGAGCAATCGCCATGTGCGACTCTGTAACTGTGTCCATGGCGGCGCTCACGATTGGTATTTTCAGCTCAATTTTCGGCGTCAGACGCGTGGTTGTATCTGCTTCTGCGGGAGTTACCTGGCTGTATGCGGGCTGCAGAAGTACGTCGTCAAAGGTTAGTCCCTCTTCAATCACCTCTGGAATCATGGAGTTAGTTCCATCGTAACAACTGGCCGCAATCTCATTGCTAACTGTGTCTTTTTAGCAACTTACAGGAGGCCCCGCTGGCTATACTGAAAGCGGTGAACCCCGTCGGCCGTTATCAGATTGCGGGCGAAATCGGCCGCGGCGCGATGGGCGTTGTCTACAAAGCGCTTGATCCCGCTATCGGTCGAACGGTTGCAATCAAAACTATTCACCTTACCGACCTGACCGACACGAATGCCCGGCAGCGGGTGGGGGAGAGACTGCTGCTCGAAGCGCAATCGGCTGGAACACTCTCCCATCCCAACATCGTCACTGTTTTCGATGTTCTCACGCAAGACGATTTCGTCTACATCGTCATGGAATTCGTGCCCGGCCCGTCGCTGGACGAGATGCTACGCCAGCACCAGATTCCGGAACGGGATGAGCTTCTTGTCTATCTCCGTCAGGTCGCTCAAGCACTCGATTATGCGCATCGCAAAGGCGTGATTCATCGCGATGTGAAGCCGGCAAACATCCTGATTTCCGCCACCGGAGTGGGCTCGGAACGTGTCGCGAAAATCACCGATTTCGGCGTGGCCAAGACGCTCACGGAGGGAAGCCCTTCCAGTGGAAGCGTTACAGGCACACCAAACTACTTGTCTCCGGAGCAGATTGAAGGCGGCACGGTGAATGGCCAGTCGGACCAATTCTCACTGGCGGTTGTCGTTTATGAACTGCTTTCCGGGCACCGGCCGTTTGAGGCAGAATCGGTCGCCGCGCTGTTCCAGCAGATTTGCGCAGGCGAAGCAAGACCCATCGAGGAAAGCGATCCAACGCTCAGTCCAACCGTAGGCAAAGTGATGGCGCGAGCCTTGTCCAGGCGGGTGGAAGAGCGTTTCCCATCCGTTAGTGATTTTATTGGCGCGCTCTCGATTGCGTTAGGAGAAGCACAATCGGCGGCAAGTTTCGCCGGCGGGCGCGACACCGCAACATATCTGCTCCCTGGCGATCGTCCCCAATGGGTCACTTTCTCGAAAAATCAACCCGGCGGCGGAACGGCTACGCCGTCGTATTCGGAAGCGGTCTGGGACGAATATGCCCAGCCGGCAACCGGGCGCAAGAAGCTCGCGTTAATTATGCTTCTCTGCTTCGCAGTTGCCGCGGCAGTGGTGTTTATTGTGCGGTTAAATTCCGGATCCGCCGTTCCAGTGCAAATACTGGATCCAAATGCGTCACCCGCGTCTCCGCCGCCCGTGGCAGACACGCAGCGTTCTGCGGCGCCGGCCATTTCAACGCGAGATAAAACTCCACCGACTGCCGCTCCGGCTCCCACTCCGGCTAAGCCCGCCGCGGCGCCGCCTGAAGATAAGCCTTCGCCCGCTGCCACGGTTCCGGTCACGCGACCGCAAATCAAACAGCCGGAAAACTCCGGGATCGGCGGCACGAGCACGGCCGATGTTGATCTTGTCAGCGAACCAACAGGCGCGCGCATTGTGGTGGATGGACGCGAGGACGCCACCTGCAATGCACCTTGCACCATGTCCCTTCCGGTCGGCCGCCATACGCTCACGGCCGACTTGAAGGGTTATACTCTGGCGCGGCGCATCTTCAACCTGCCGGAGACCTCACGCTTACTGATTTCCATGTCGCAGGATGCCGGTGTTTTGGTGCTGACATCGGTTCCAGCGGGTTCGAGCGTGTTTGTCGATGGCAAGCTATACGGACAAACACCAGCCACACTCCATCTTTCGGCCGGTGTGCACCAGATCCTGCTGGTTAACGGAATCAAGCGGCGTCAGGAGACCATCAATATCGATCCCGACAGTTTTTTGACGCGCAGCGTTACATGGTGAATGCAAAGCGGTGATTGCGACGCTGAAGTCGTGTGTGGATTGAAGTCCGCCCACCAGGCGACATACGAGGGTATTATGGTTCCAGTGCCGGAGCACCAGCTATGGCCATTGAGATAAAGCGCTGTTTCTTTTGAAGTGACATCAAAGCTGAGGCCGTGAGCCTCAAGACCCACATCGAACAAGAGTTTGGTGTGCCAATTCGCTTGCGTGCCGGCGCGCCTGGCGCACTAGATGTTTTCGTCAATGGCGAACAGATCTACTCCAAGAAAAAGACCGGGCGTCTGCCGACGGCGGATGAGCTTATCGGGTTGATTCGCCCCAAGCTTCCCGCGAATTAGAGATCGCTTCAAGAGTCCCGATGACCCGGGAAGCCTTTGAGCATCCCACTGTTGATCATCCTCAAAAAGATAGTGGACTCCTCGTCGTCGCGAGAGGCCAGCGGCTGCGGCACTAATTCCGCGCTCACTCCTGCAGGTATATCTGCGGGATTGATGCTACTGAAGCACAAACTCGACGGGAGAACGTAACCCGGCTGCGGCAGAGTTGGAAGGCCAGTCTGAGGACTATCCAGATTCAGCACGTCGAGCAAATTGCCGACATCGCTCGATTGTTCGCGCGTGGCGAGCGGAGCGACATCAAAGACACTCTCGATCAGTTTCAAAACCGAAGTGTGATCGAAGACGGTTTGATTGACCGTCGGGTTATTTGGGTTCCCTCTGGTCCAGGGCGAAGCGACGATGCAGGGCACCCGGAAGCCGAGTAATGCTTTTCCATCTACCAGGTCGGGATCCGTGTTGTTCGGCGCAACCGCGCGCGGTGGCGCCACATGATCATAGAATCCGCCCCACTCATCGAAGTTGATAATGAAAACCGTGTTCGACCAGTTGGGGCTGGTTGATACAGCATGGAAAGTCTTGGCGAGGAACGCATCGCCGTTACGAACATCGGAGAAGGGGTGATCATCTTCGTCCAGGTTCGTCAACGTGGTGAAGGTGGGCTCGACAAAGGAAACCGCCGGCAGAGTTCCCGCCGCGCAGTCCGCTAGGAAATCGGTGTAAAGGGCGCAGATGTCGAGGTACTTCAAACCCCACAACGCCAGATAGGGAATGTTGCTGAAGTAATATTTGTGGCTGACGCCCGCCGCGAGAAGGTTGTCCCAAATTGTAGGGAGAGTGCAGAGGGAAAGATCGTCTCCAAGACGATCCGTCTGCCCGCAGTGCTGAAAGATGCGGTTAGGAAACGTGGGGCCAAGAATGGAGCAGAAATAATGGTCGCAGGTGAGGTAATTTCGAGCGAGAGCCGAACGGAACGGTAGGTCCGTTTCGTTGTAGTAACCGATGGCGTTCAAGCCGGGGTTCGCGGTTTGCAGGAATCCACTCATCAGTCCATTGGCGTACTCGGTGCGGCCGCCCGCGTAGCTGTGGTCAGGATCGGGAAAGGCGCATCCCGTGTAATCGGGGGCCAGTTCATGCGTTGCTTGCGCCTGCCCATTCTTATCCAAATAGGTCAGGCCAGCTTGTTGGCCGTCGGCATTGGGCAGCCAGCCGAACAGGTGATCGAAGCTGCGATTTTCCATCATCACGACAACTACGTGTTGGATCTGAGACACTGCCGCATCTAAGCCCGCTACGACCAGCGGGGTGACAGCTGCTGCCGCTCCGGTTTGCTTCAAAAAAGTTCTGCGATTCATGAAGGTAGCACTCGCAATCCCGACCAGTTTAGGTGAGCAATGTTACAGGTGTAAGAAAAGTGATTCCTCGCCGCGCACCGTAACAGTTCGGGCTGCGGACCCCATCTATTGGGTGTTCTATGGAATTATTACAGCGGCGCCGTCCACCGAATCGCTCTTCACCGAAGCGAGGGCATCATTGGCGCGATCCAGCGGAAAAGACTGTACCTTGGGCCGGAGTTCGATCGTAGTAGCAATCTTCAAGAAATCTCGTGCATCCGAGCGTGTCATGTTTGCCACGCTACGCAGTTGGCGTTCCCCCCATAGCAGGCGATCGTAATTGAATTCCGGAATGCGATCCAGATGTATAGCGTTGATGGCCACCACCCCTCCTTTTCGCAGGCACCCAAGCGCGGCAACCACAACGTCACCGCTCGGCGCAAACGTTATCGCGCGATCGAGTTCTGCGGGCGGTTTTTCCTTCTCGCTTCCTACCCACCGGGCTCCGAGCGAGGCAGCCAGCCGGCGATGTGATTCGCCGCGCGTCGAGACATATACCTCACATTTCCAGGACCGTAGAACCGCAATTGCTAGATGCGCCGAAGCGCCGAAACCAAACAGGCCGACGTGGTCTCCCTGTTCTACACCCGCTACTCGAAGACTTCGGAATCCAATGATGCCGGCACACAGCAGCGGAGCGGCGTGCAAATCGTCGAGGTCCATCGGAAGAGGAAAAACAAAATCGGCGCGCGCCAGTGCATATTCCGCATAGCCTCCATGTACGGTGTATCCCGTGAATGTCGGTGAATCACAAAGATTCTCGCGACCGCGCCGGCAATACGGACATTTCCCGTCAACACCTCCGATCCAGGAGACACCCACGCGCGTACCCAGTGGAAGATCGCTTGTCGCTCCCTCCACGACCTCGCCTACGATCTGGTGACCGGGAATCAGCTTCTGCATCCGTGCGGGCAGTTCACCTTCAACAATGTGCAGATCTGTTCGGCATACACCGCAGGCGCGGACTCGCAGGAGGACGTGCCCCGGTTTCACTTCAGGTCTCGGCGCCTCTTCAATCACCAGGGGCCCTTTCGAAACGTCTTGCGGCGCTCCCAAAACCGCTGCCTTCATACTCAGATGCTCTTTAATACATCGCAGCAGAGATTGACACCTTACACGATAGTTAGAAAAGCTTCAATTCTTTGGTGGAAGGTCCAGCCCCACATTGGTTTTGTGGTAGTTGCCGGTAATCTTAATCGGCACAATGCGCGTGCTTCCTTTCTTCTTCAGAAACGGTGTAACTACCCGCAGCACCCAGCGTTTGAATCCCGTCGTCGCCGCCGAAGGTTTACCTTGTGTGTACAGCCGTCCGTGTAGATCAACGTCGTAGTCGATCAGATTGTAAGTTCCTCTTATGTCGGCAGTTGCTCCAGGTATTTGGAAGCTTAGATGCGTCAAGGTCGCTACAGCGTCTCTGATATCGCCGTGCCCCTTCAGATCAGACAAGCTGATCGTGCCGTTGTCAATCGACGCGCTTGCCTCCTTTCCAGTGCTCTTGCTGAGCCGGTTTAGGTCCGATTGAGTCGAGCCGTCGGTGAAAATTCCTCCGGTAATGCCAAAATCACCCCACATTCGCATACGGTTTAGAAAGGAGGCTCTACCCGGCGGAACAGTCAGGTGCGTCTGCATTTGCAATGCCCCAACAATCGGCGGCCGCTTCGCTGCGATGAACAGATTCAAGATATCCTCAATTCGCCCGCTTTCGCACAATAAATCCAGCGCGACCGTCTTGCCCTTACGCCCGTTTTGGCCAGTAATCGTCCCCTTTACGGATACTACTGAGCGATCGAAAGAAGCGCGCGCGCCATCAAGGAAAGTGTTGCCCTTGGTCCCGTCGATCCGCGCCTGGAAGCTCGCTTTCAGCTCACGCTCGTGGCTTGAACCCGTCACATGAAATCTATTCACGTCTACTATTCCGGCGGTGCGAATCTCCCCAAGCTTGCCGCCGAACGTTCCATGGGCCTGCATAGTTCCGCTGAGATCTTGAAACGCCGCCAGGTTCGCGTCCTCGTATGAGTACGACCCACGCAGCGGCGTGTTCGCAGGAGTCTTCGGGTCCCACGGGCCGAAAACGCCGCTGGACCGAATCTTACCCGGTGGAAGTGTATTCTGGATGATCGTCTTGTAAGAGATTGCGGAGTTGTTCTTAACGTTATCCGCCACCAGCTTCTCCACGGTTATGCGGTAAGGCGGCGTGCCATCCTCATGTGCAAAATCGAGCACAGCTCCATCCGCGATGATCTTGTCGATCTGGAGTGCCCGCACGGAGTTTGTCCGGTTCAAGGGCATAATCGGATCTGGCTTTCCGTGCACTCGCGCCGGAGGTACAGTGACGTGCATCTGAGTCACCTTCACGAGCCGAAGCCTGTACTGCGCGGTCAGGAGTTCTGCATAGCTGCCCTGCACCGTTAGGTTCCGAAAATAAATAATCGGCTCTTTGTCCTTGTGTTCGTGACGTTCAAAGCGCACCCCTTCCGCCACGCACCCGACTGGAAAGAATGTTTCGCGAAAGTGCCCAATCGTAACCGTTCGCAATGAAGCTTGCTGCAACGCATCGATTACAGTTTGCTTTTTGAACGGCCAGTTCAGTGCGAGATAGGCAACGTAGCTCATCACACCGGCCATAACGATGCCCGCGCCCACGAGCGAGAGACGCCCCGCGCCCCATGCCCTGCGCCTTTCGTGCAGCTTCGTCAACGGCTGTTCGACGATCATGCCAGACACTGCTCAAGCCCTCTCCCCGGCTGCCAGATGGTGCGCAATTGCCATCTTTCTAGAGGACACGGCATTCGAGGGAAGGTTTCCAAAACGATTACCTGGAGAGGTCTAGTACGTTGACTCAACTCTGCTCAACGGATTCCGATAATCTGCGGTGTTTCATCTTCACCCTCGGTGACATCAACCATTTGGTTCCCTTCCACTTGGATTAAGCGTGTTCGGGAAGGCTGGACACACCGATATCTCGGAACGAAAATCCTCTCCAGTCTTCCAAAACGGATCAAGCATGGCGTCCGGTGCAGTCGGCACACGGCATGCGGGCGTGCAAATTTCGTCGACGTCCACCTGCTCGATTCATCAATTGCCGGGTGCTCCTGGGTGATGCACCAGGCCTCCACAAATCGGATAGTGAAGTATAGCCAATGATCCGGTCCGTACCCGCTTATTGCATGAAATGAAAATTAACTACTTCATCAATTCCGGCTCTGTCGTGCCTTCTGGCTGAGAAGGTGTTTCCCCCGTAAGACGCAGGCGGGTGCGGGCGGAGAACATGGGTCCGTGTGCGGCAACTCGGGGCGCAAACGTCTCAAAGCCGAGTGGCGGAAGTTTGGTGTCGTCATATATCGCTTCCATGCCACCGCGCATGAAATAGGTCTCGTGCCAGAAGCCGGCGCCACCCGAATCGCGCAGGAACTCCTGCCACCAGAGGCGATGTGGTTCGGAGCGAGCCCAACGCTCCATCGACTCGAAATCCTTCCAATACCAGCGCATTCCCACATGAAGCGGGAAAAAGCTATAAATGATGCCATTGTCGCAGTGCAAGAGCCCTTCGGGCCGTGCCTGACCCGCTTTGGCGATCTGAGGGCCGACACCGAAGAGACGCTTGATCCCAGCGAGTTTGCGTAGCCGCATCCCGAGGTATATAACTACCAGATCGGGGTATGCGCTCAGATCCACGGTTCGTCGCTCGATCCTAGAAGCCATAGATTTGCTCCTTTCTCAATAGAGCATGGTCGCACCGATCGGGCACGGTCGCGATTCGGCTAACAAAGAGACCAGCGCGCCTCCATTTCCACCCCCACGAATGCGTTAACCGGAGGCGCAAAACCTCCGGCAGCGTGGGGATTGGCACACCGGTCACTTCAAGGGCTTGCATCACGAATCAGTATCCCGAATCCGTTTATGGGCGCTTCGAACCTAATTGCCGGTTGCCTACTATCGAGTATCAAACCGGAAAAAGCTAAGCTCTTTGACCCTTTGCGGAGTTCGTTCCGGTCCTGTTACCAGTTGCCTAGCTTCGATCATCAGTCACGCCGGGCACCGGGTCAGTTTCCGGTTGCGGTCTATTACGCGCAATCTCGACACTGGCCGCATCCCGACCGCCTTAGGTCAATGTCCAGATTGCCAACCACACATCGGATGAGTCATCTGCCCCGACTGGCAACAGTCTGGATCCGCGGTTAACAACAGTAAACGGGCAGAGCGTCAAAAGAGGTCCTCGCAGGCTGATCTCCCACTCTGCTCTCAGTGCTCGAAGCGCCACCTCAAGTGTGCACCGAACGCGTTTGCAGCAGGACCAAGAGGGTGGTCAACCAAAGCACTCCCGCCATCAACAGTCCCACACACAGTAGTCTCGGACCGACAGCATGGATGAACAGGCAGCCCAGTATGCCGACAACTGTGAGACCGCCGGTCCAATAGTAGAGCGGCACTTCAAAGACGTATGCGAGAGGAAGGAAATGCAAACCAACAATAAGGCCAACCGCCACCGGAATCCAATCACCGAGGCCCGAGCCCGCCAGCAACGCTGAACTTAGCGCAATCAATCCCCCTTCTAATCCAAATATGATGCCAAAGATAACGGCAGCACGTCTTCCCTTCGCCGCTGCGGCAGGATCGTGGCTCTCAGGCATCTTCGCTGACGTTATCCACCGGAGAGTACAAAGAACGAGCAACACAAACGTTGCTGCGGACGCTATTGGGATCCCCCAGCCGGGACGCGCGGGCCAAAAGGCCAGGGCAGAGATGCACCAAAAACCGCCAAAGAGCGTAAGAATAGCTGCGCCTCCAACTAGTCCACGCATCCGTGCTTTAGTGAACATAAGAATTCAACCCTCTCAGGCTTCGTTTACTAGATTGTCGAGGATACGGCAGTGCGAGATGGTTCCGCCGATCGTGCCGTGGCGCAATGGTACGCGGGATGGCCAGCCCAGGTCAATGACGGCTAATACGTTAAGCGATCAACAGATAACCAATTCGATGCATCATCGCCGAGTTACTCATCCACGCATGATTGTGGGCATCCAACCGGGTAAGCGCCCGTTCCCGTTGTTATTGTGTAGGGGGCCGCGCGGTTTTCGGTCTACTGTCCAGTTTGCCGACCATAAATCGGAAATCACCTGATCAAGATCGACCTCACCGACCAACTGGACAGGAACTGCGCAAAAACGTTCACTACTCTTGAGCGCTAGAGTGTTATTGCCGAACGGTGCAGAGGACCATCACGGGTTTTCATCAAGACGAGCACGATGACTGGGTAGCAGAGCTTTCGTGCGGCCATAGCCTTCACATGAGGCATGCCCCGCCTTGGCAGGTCCGCCAATGGGTACTGACGGAAGAAGGACGCCAGCCGTTTATCGGCCGCGTTGTTGACTGTAAGCGATGTTTAGAAGAGGCTCACGACAGTCCATCGCGTACGGACAGCGTATCGTAAAGGTGGATGGGAGTTCACGCACGCCATCATGGCGCTGTAAAAAGCGATTCGCGGGGCCGTTGGAGGATTTAGCGCGATTATCGAAGCTGAGCTCGCCACCCCCTCTCGCCGCACGGCTGTTGTCATTGGGGAGCAGTTCGCGGCGAATAGCTCTGCCAGAGCCGCTCGCAACTAACTCCTCACCAGTGTCTTTTCTCCGGGCCACATCGTCGTCCATTCCTGTGCCGTCTTCTTCGCCCGCCCGTGCGTGAACCGGTCCAGATACACATAGATCACTGGCGTAATATATAGCGTTAACAATTGCGAAAGAATCAATCCGCCGACCACCGCAATACCCAGCGGCCGCCGCGCCTCGCCGCCCGCGCCAGTCCCAAACGCTACGGGCAGCGTCCCCAGCAAAGCCGCCATTGTCGTCATCATGATCGGCCGGAAGCGCTGCATGCAGCCCTCGAAAATCGCCTCTTCCGGCGACTTGCCCTCTTTCCGCTCCGCCTCCAGCGCAAAATCAATCATCATGATCGCGTTCTTCTTCACAATCCCGATCAGCAGGATAATGCCGACAAACGAATACAGATTCAAATCCTCGCCAAAGATCAGCAGCGTCAGCAGCGCGCCAATTCCCGCCGCCGGCAATCCCGACAGAATCGTGATCGGGTGAATGAAGCTCTCATACAAAATGCCCAGCACCAGGTAAATCACCAGCACCGCGATCAACAGGAGAATTCCTAGGTCGCGCAGCGAATTCTGGAACGCTGCCGCTGTCCCCTGATAGCTGAACGACATCGTATCCGGCATCCCGATCTGCTTCGAAGCCTCATCGATCAGCTTCGTCGCCTGGCTCAGCGAAACCCCGGGCTTCACATTGAACTGAAAATTGACCGCCGGCAACTGCCCGATATGGTTCACGCTCAACGGCGCCACCGTCTGCTTCATCTGCATCACCGACGACAGCGGCACCATCTTTCCGCTCGCTGACCGCAGGTACAAATCCTGCAATGCAGCAGGATCCCGCTGATACTGCGGCAGCACTTCCAGGATCACGTCGTACTGATCGGACGCCGCCGTGATCGTCGTCACCCGCCGGTTGCCATACGCGTCATAAAGTGTATTTGCAATTGCATCGGGATTCACGCCCAGCGACATCGCCAAATTCCGATTGATATCCACATCCAGACGCGGAGTGCTCAACCGCAAATCGCTATAAATGTCCTTCAGCTCCGGAATCGAACGCAGCTTCCCCTCGAGCACCGGCGCCCACTTATAAAGTTCCTTTGTATCCGCATCCTGCAGCGCTACCGAATACTGGCTGCGGCCTTCATTCTGCCCAAGCGTAATCAGCGGCGGTGATTGCAGGAACACCATCAGGCCCGGAATCTTCATAAATTGCTGCTCGAGTTGCCCAATGATCGCGTTCACTTTCGGTCGATGCTTGTCGTCCTTGAGTTCGGCAAACATGAATCCCTGGTTCTGTCCCGCACCCGGTCCCGCGCCCACGCCTGCCCCATAGCTCGAGACCCAAGGATTCTTCGCCAGAATGTTGTTTACCTGCTTTTGCAGTCCGAGCATCTTGTCGAAGGAAGTGTCCTGCGACGCTTCGGCGCCTCCAAACATGAAGCCCTGATCCACCGTCGGCATGAAGCCCTTCGGCATGATTACAAACAGATAAATCGTCGCCACCGTAAGCAGGATGCTTACGGCCAGCGTAATCGGCCGGTGCCGCATCACCCCTTGCAGCGTGCGCCGGTAAAAATTATTCAGCCACACAAAGAACTTCTCTGAAGTTCGATAAAATGCGCCCGTCGGATGGCTCTCGTGCCGTAGGAACCGGCTGCACAGCATCGGGGTCAGCGTCAGCGAAATGAAGCCGGAAATCAGCACCGCCACCGCAATCGTGATCGAAAACTCGCGCAGCAGCCGCCCGATGATTCCGCTCAGGAACAGCACCGGAATAAAGACCGCTACCAGCGAAACCGTCATCGAAACGATCGTGAAGCCGATCTCGCGCGCGCCATCGATCGCCGCCTGCAGACGCGGCTTTCCCATTTCCATGTGCCGCACGATGTTCTCGAGCATCACGATCGCGTCATCGACCACGAAGCCAACCGACAGCGTCATCGCCATCATCGACAGCATGTCGATCGTGAAGCCGAGCAACTTCATGGCCGCGAACGTTCCCAGCAAGGACAACGGCACTGCCAGGCTTGGAATGAGCGTTGCCGAGACGTTCCGCAGAAACACGAAGATCACCGCAATTACCAGGCAAATGGTAATCAGCAAAGTGAACTTCACATCCGAAATCGATTCCCGGATGTTCATTGAATCGTCAAACGCCTTGCCGACCTGGATTCCCGCCGGCATCGATTCCTGCATCACCGGCAGCAGAGTCTTTACCGCGTCCGCCACCTTCACCGTGTTCGCCCCGGGCTGCTTTTGCACGGCCAGCACGATACTCGGATTGCCATTAATCCAGAACGCCGTTTTGTCGTTTGACACGCTGTCAAGCACCCTGCCCAGATCCTTCAAGCGCAGCGGAGCGCCGTTCTTGTAGGTCACGATCAACTCGCCAAACTGTGGCGCTGAAGTCAACTGACTGTTCGATTGAACCGTGTAACTCTTCGTATAACCGTAAAGCGAACCGGCCGGCAGATTGATGCTCCCGCTCGCCAGCGCGCTCCGCACCTGCTCCAGATCCACCTGGTAGCTCGCCAGTTTGGCCGGATCCGCCTGCACGCGCACGGCAAACTTCTGTGCGCCGAAGACCTCCACTTGCGACACTCCGCCCACCATCGAGATCCGCCGCGCCATGGTCTGCTCAGCGTATTGGTCAAGCTGCGAAAGCGCCATTGTCTTTGAATTAAGCGCGATATACAGAATCGGCTGCTCCGCCGGATTCACTTTCGAATACGAAGGAGGCGAAGGCATGTCGGTCGGCAGCAGCCCCTGCGCCCGCGCAATCGCTGCCTGCACATCCTGCGCCGCCGCATCGATACTCCGGCTTAGCTCGAACTGCAAAGTAATTGATGTCGATCCGAGCGAGCTCGATGACGACATGCTGTCGATGCCCGCAATTGTCGAAAACTGATTCTCCAGCGGCGTCGCGACCGAAGACGCCATCACATCCGGATTCGCGCCCGGCAGCGACGCCGAAACCTCGATCGTCGGGTACTCCACTGCCGGCAAATTACTCACCGGCAGCGAGAAGTAGCTGAGCAGTCCAAAACCCAGAATGCCCGCCATGATCAGCGTCGTCGTAATCGCGCGCCGAATGAAGAAATCTGTGAAGTACATGCCCGGCATCTCAGGAATCTCCGTTCTCACCCTGGCCCGTTTTTCCACTTGCCCCTAGCTGGCTACCCGATCCTTCCAGGATTCGCACCTTCGCCCCGGGCATCAGCCGCAGCTGACCTTCCGTAATCACCATTTCGCCCGCTTCGAGGCCGCTCCCGATCACCGCCTCTTCCACTTTCGCCGCCGGCTTGTACAACCTGAGCACATTCACCGGCCGCATGGCCGCTGTCTTTTTACCAGTGTCGATGACCCATACGTATTTGCCTTGTGGACCGTTCTCCACCGTGCTGCTCGGCACTACAATGCGCCCGTGCTCGAGATTTAGCCTCGCCTGCACGTTCACAAACTGACCGGGCCACAACGCATGTTTCGCGTTCTCGAATTCCGCCTTCAGCTTGATCGCACCGGTCGTATTATCCACTGTGTTGTCGATGAAGTTTAAGCGCCCTGTCATCTGCTCATCACCCACCGTTGCTTCCACCTGCAGTGGCCTTTGCGTATTGAACTTCTGTACCTCGCCCAGCAACTGCTCGGGTACGCCAAAGCTGACGTAAATCGGCGATATCTGAAGAATGTTTACCAGTGATGCGTCATTGTCCTTAATCAGATTGCCCGCCTTGACGCTCACCGCTCCCGCCCGGCCCGAAATCGGCGCTGTAATGTTTGTGTATTCGAGTTGTAACTCCGTTTGGCCCAGGCGCGCCGTGTCCGCCTTGATGGACGCCGTCGCACTCACCACCGCCGCCTGATCGGCGTCCAGCGACGCCAGCCCGGCCGCGTTCGTAGCCACTACCTGCTCGGTCTGCTCCTTCGAATAGATTCCTTCTTTCGATAGCTCCAATCCCCGATCCGCGGCAGCCTGCGTCTGCTTTATGGTCGCCTGGTCTTTCGCCACGTTGGCCCGCGCTTGCTGCTCGAGCGCCTTGTCCTTCGCCAGATCCGCCTGGATCTCCGCAATCTGCCGCCGTAACGGCTCCGGGTCTATCTCGAACAACAACTGACCCTTGGTTACGTTCTGCCCTTCTTGAAACGCGACCCGCAGAATCTGCCCTGCCACGCGTGATTTCACATCCACGCTCGCCATGGCCTCCACGTTCCCGACCGCGCTCACTGTCAACGGCACATCCTTTGCTTCGGCCGCTACCGCTCGCACCGGAACTTCCATTGCCATCATCATGGCCATCGGATTCCCCGCCGCCTGCTTTTTCCCGCATGCCGCTAACATCAACAGGCACGCCGCGAGGCTCGCCGACACTACTTGCAATCGAAACTGACTTAGTTTTTCGTACACACGTATCCTGCTTCTATTTACTGGAGGGCTTGGCTACTATGTTCACACAACTCCGGCCAGCCTGGTAGACCGTTATTGACTAACTACGGCAGACGCTCTTTGAAAGTTCCCGCATGCCATCCTAAAAATTTCATGTCTTACTCCCAGGTGATCTCGGTACCCGGCCGCGTCAATCTTATCGGCGAACATATTGACTATCACCAGCTCCCCGTTCTTCCCATGGCCATTCAGCGCCGTGTATCACTATCATTCGAGACCTGCCCGGAACCGGTCGTTCACGCTGCATCCGCCGGATATCCCGATCGCGATTTCCCTTTGGCCGACGGTCAGCCGTTCCCGCCTGGCGATTGGGGCAACTATCTCAAAGCTGCTGTCCAGATGCTCGTCCCCCGTTGGCCCCTATCCCGCGGCATCAAAGTCGCCATTTCCAGCAATCTCTCCCCCGCCGCCGGCTTGTCGTCCTCTTCGGCCCTCATCACCGCTTTTGCCCTCGCCCTTCTTGAGACCAATTGCATCCGACCCACGATTCAGGAACTTATGGAATTGCTACCCGAAGGCGAACAGTATGTCGGCACTCGCGGCGGCGGCATGGACCACGCTGCCGTCCTCGCCTCCCGACCCGGCGCCGCCCTCCTCGTCCATTTCTCCCCTTTCAAATTCGAACCCATCCCGATTCCCCCCAATTGGGCCTTTGTGGTGGCCCACAGCTTGACTGTCGCCGAAAAATCTGGCGCCACCAAAGCCGAATACAACGCCCGCCGTACTTCTGGTCTCGCCGCCCTCCAAAAACTCGGCCTGCCCTCGTTTCAAGCCGCTCCCGCCACTCCCAACGGAACCGCCCATCTCGCCGCGCGCGAGCGGGACGCGTTTCTCCATGTCGTCTCCGAAACCCGCCGTGTCGAAGCCGCCGTTTCCGCCTTGCGCCAAAACGACATCCAGGCTTTCGGGCAGCTCCTCACGGCCTCTCATGCCAGCCTCCGCGACCACCTCAACGTAAGTAACACCGCACTCGACGAATTAGTCCAATCAGCCCTCCGCGCCGGCGCCTATGGCGCCCGACTCACCGGCGCCGGTTTCGGCGGTTGCGTCATCGCGCTCTGTAAGCTGGCTTATCGTGATCAACTCCGCGATCGCCTGATTACCACTTTCTACGCCAACCGCCCTGGTTTCCAACCGGATCAACACCTTATCTATGCCGAACCGTCGGCTGGAGCACTTTCTGCCTAGTTCGCCGCTCTCCAAAGCCGTTATCCTGGCCGCTGGCCGCGGTACCCGCATGGGTGCCATGACCGAGGAAATTCCCAAACCCATGCTCCCCATCCATGGTCGCCCTATGCTCGAGTACATCCTGGAACACTTGGCGGCCACCGGAATCACCCAATTCTTGATCGTGATCGGGTACTATGGCGACGTCATCCGCGCTCATTTTGAAAATACGAAGTCGGATGAGCCCGCGTTTCTCAGCGAGGCGAAGACTCAAAGCGATGAGCCCGCGTTTCTCAGCGAGGCGAAGACTCAACAGGTCCAGTTCGTTTGGCAAAATCCGGTCAACGGCACCGGTTCCGGCGCGCTGCTCGCCCAAACTTTCGCTGCCCATGAACCGTTTCTGTTGACCTACGGCGACATCCTCTGCGATCCCGTCGAATACCGCCGGGCAGCCCAAATCCTCTTCGAAGAGCCCGAAATCGCCGCCGTCGTTGCCGTCAAGGCCGTGGACGACCCCTGGCAGGGCGCCGCCGTGTACGCGGAAAACGGCCGCATCTCCCGCATCCTCGAAAAACCGCCGAAAGGCACCTCTACCACCCGCTGGAACAGCGCCGGCTTTTACGCCTTCCGTCCCGTGGTCTTCGACTACCTCGCCCAACTCCAGCCATCGCCCCGCGGCGAATACGAACTCACCACCGCCCTCGATATTATGCGTTCCGACGGGCTCGACCTCCGCATCTCCCCCATCGAAGGCCCCTGGCGCGACGTCGGGCGCCCCGAAGACCTCGCCGCCGCCCGTTCTGAACCGCCACTGTGAGGGAGTGTTTCTTAAGAAACTTCGGCTAAGCTGCTGCCGCCGCCTTCCCCTCGAAATGCTCCTCGATCTCCTCGAGCGTCCTGCCTTTCGTCTCCGGCAGGAAAAACGCCGCCGTTACAAAGTAAACGACGGTGAACCCCGCGAACACGAAAAAGATTGTCGAATAGCCATAATTGCTCACAATCGGCAGGAAAATCGCCGCCAGCGTCGTCGAGACGATCTGATTAATCACCAGCGCGATACTCATGCCGTTCGAACGAATACGCGTCGGCATTAATTCCGAGAGCGCCAGCCAGACGCACACGCCCGGCCCAATCGCGTAAAAACTCATAAATGCATATAGGCTCATTGCGACCAGCCACCCGTTGGTCGCCGGAGGAATCGGACTGATCAGCGCCTTCTGTATTTTCAAAGGAGCTGTCGCCGCCGCGACGACGTCCGCCAGCGGATTTTTGGTGAACGCCTCCAGCTTGTTCGCCGGTACTGCACTCGCGCGCGTAATATGCATCGGCGCTGACCCCGGATCATCCGAGCGAACCACCGTCGTCTCCGCCGTGAAGTCGCCATACGAATACACCACCACCAGCGACGCATGCGCCGGATCAATCGCCTTCCCTTGACTCAGCTTCGCGGCTGTCGCTGGATCAAACTTGAGCACCAGCGTCTGGTCCGGGTTCACCAGCGCTTGAACCGCTTCATGTTCATCCACGTTCTGCTTCTCTGTCCGCAGAAATAGCACGCCCGTCACGATCATCGAAACGATAATGCCCGCCGTTCCCACGACCAACAGAAACTTGCGCCCTTTGCGATCCACCAGCATCAGCCCAACCATCGTCAGCAGGAAATTGATTACCGTGAACATCACGTAGCCCCAGTGCGCCTGCACGTCGGAAAGTCCGCTCTGCAAAAGAATATTGGTGTTATACCCGATGATCGAGTTGATGCCGCAAGCGGTGTTGCAAAACAAAATTATGCATGCCAGTACAAACGGAATCACATACTTGCGTCTGAGCAAGGAATCCTTAATCGCTGCGCCCGCCGAACTCGTCTGCTTCGCCGTCGCGGTTTCCTCCATTTCCCGCAGTTCCGTGTCCGCCTGCGTCTCCGTTCGCGAACGAAGTAATGCGGCGCGTGCTGCCTCTTTCTTACCTTTACGGAAGAGCCAGCGCGGTGACTCCGCCACAAATAACGCCCCAATGACAAACAACAGACCGGGCGGCAGCGACACCCAGAAGATGCGTCGCCACGCCTGATCTTTGAACGCGAACAGCGTGGCTGGGTCCGCCACCCGAGTTACATCCGCCACCCGGTAGCTGTAATAAATACCGATCAGCGCCGCCGACACAATGCCTAACGTCAGCAGCCACTGAAACACGCCCGTTCCTTTGCCTCGATTCGACGCCACCAGGCATTCCGCCAGATAAAGCGGAACCACCACCCCGATCAGACCGCCGCTGATTCCTTGCAGCAAACGCCCCAGAAAGAGTGGTCCGTAGCCGTGCGAGAGCGCAATCACCGGGATGCTCAGCACAAATGTGATCCCGCTCAGCACCATAAGCGGTTTGCGTCCCATCCAATCCGCCAGCAGTCCTGCAAACAGCGTGGAGATTACGCTCCCCAGTAGCACCGCTGCCACAATGATCGAAAGCTGTCCCGCGTTCAATCCCGAAGTGGCTTCTAGATACGGCAACGCGCCGCCGATAATGCCCACATCTACGCCATACAGCAATCCACCGAACCCCGCCACTAACAACAGAAACCGGTTATAGCCGGATCGCGTGTCCTTCACCGCAGCAAAACTTGCCATGTATCTTGCAGGCAGGATACCTCAGCCAGCTAAAATTCATAGCGCAGCGCGAACTGCATAATGCGCGGATTGGTCAGCAATCCCGTGTAATTGCCAAAACTGCTGGCGCTTCCCAGCGTCAGGGAAGACGAGAGCAAGCTCGATTGCACGTCGAAGCGTACCGAATTTGTCACGTTGAATACTTCCCAACGCAGCTGCATGCTTTGCTTTTCGCTCCAGGGCATCAGCCAGCGTTTAGCCAACCCGAGATCGAGCCCGAAGTACCCTTGTCCACGAATCTGATTGCGTCCTCCGGCTTGCCCCGGATATGCATAATCGAACGAGCTGATCGCCGCGGGCCCGTTCTTGAAAATGCTGATGTTCCCCGCGTCGGGCCCGCTCGTCACTGGATACGCGCCCGTTTGCACCGGAGCTACCAGATTGGCATTGCCTTCCTGCTCGAAATTGGTTGGATAGTTGCTGTACCCGTTATCGACGTTAACCGGAAATCCGCTAGTTACGCGTACCAGCCCGGACAGTTGCCATCCTCCGATGAACGCATTCAGCAGGCCGTTCGCATTATCACCGATCGGCTTACCCTTCCCAAATGGCAGCTCGATTACCCAATTCGAATTCAATTGATGCGTCGTGTCGAACGATGAGACGGCTCTCTGCTGTTTGGGGTCCCAGGCGTTGATGATCACGTTATTCAAGCTGCTTGTCGAACTCGCCGGCCCCACGCGTTCCGCGTCGGAAGCCAGGTCGATTGATTTGGAGAACGTGTAATTCACGTCGAACTGGACGCCGTGGGTAAGCCGCTTCTTTAAAGTCACTTCGCCGGCGTTGTAGCTTGCGTTGGTATTCGTCCGCCAGGCATAAAGCGAAGAATATTGGGAACTGTAGTACGTGTATTGCCCCGTTGTCGGGAAATAAACTTGGTTCGGCAGGTTTGCATCCTGAATGCCGTACGTGTCCAGATTATAAAGCGCCAGCGATTCATTTAAGCTATTGCCGCAAAACAGATCGAAGGCTGCGGTGACGGGGCTCTTAGTCGATGTGGGTCCCCCGTTACCGGTGCACGAACCGATAGAATACGCACCGTTCGAACCAAGCGGCTGAATCATGTCTGTCCAATATTGCCGGACGTTGGCCGGCAATTGCGAGGGGTTGAAAGAGGCAGTCGGCGTGGAGTTTCCGGCCGCGAGCTGCGGACGATAAACTTTCGCGAGTGCAGTCGCAGCCGTGAAGTAGTCGATGCCTGCCTTTTTATCGAACAAGTTCAGCGGCATTGCCAAATCCTCTTGCGCCAGCAATCGATGCGATAGCCGCCCCACGTAAGCCATCGTGAGCAAGAACCCACCTTTCAGCTCACGATCCACCGCGAAGTCGAGCGTGTAAGAGTAGGGCGTCTTAAGTTTGTCATCAATCCCCCAGGTGATGGCAGACCCGCCGGTCGCAAGCGTGCTTGGAAACGGTTGCGGGAAATTAGCGGGAGGCGCCGGAACAAAAATTTGATTGCCCGCATAATCGGTCGTCGGAATTGTGTTCATGTTGGTCACGCGTGGAGCCGTCTGCGAAGTCTGCACGGCGGATGGATTCGTCAACTCGGTGTAAAGACCGAACGAGCCATTCTGATCGAACGTGTTAACCAGGCCTTCACCCAGGCGGTCATAGACAATCCCGGCGCCCGCCCGTATGCTGCTCTTTCCCGGTCCGCCAAATATCTTGCTCAGAATTCCCTCCTGAAATCCCGGCGAGTAAGCAATTGCCAGCCGCGGCGCGAAATTGTGGAAGTCCCAGTCGTAATAACCCCCTTTGCCGCCATTCGCCGGTCCCGCCCAGTTATAAGCGACTAGCGGCTGGGCGCTCGATGGAACACCGTTCCACATCCCTGTAGCCCGGTTATTGAAATACGTGTTCAGGCTCTCAGTCGGTGTGACCTCCAGTCCATTCGTCTCCCAAGGGGGCGAGAACAGCGAGTAGCGTAAGCCGTAAGTGATTGTGAGATTCGGCTTCACCTTCCAGGAATCCTGCGCGTACATTTCATATGAATCTTCTGCGAAACGCCGCGAAACTGGAGTCCCTTGCGCTAGCGGCTGACCATTCCGCTGGTAATTGTAATTGGCGTTCACCAGCGTCACCATGCCGAGCATCGCGGTCAGCGGGTAATCGTACGAAGTATTAAAATCCTGCGCAACCGCGGGATAACCGTTTGCCGCCGGATCTAACGCTACATTCTTGCCGGCTAATCCGGAGTTGTACAACCATTCCGGATTCGTAACTCCGTTGCTGAATGACTGATTCGAATTGGTCTCCGGATTGCGCAGCAGCGAAATCTGAAAACCGAATTGGAGCGTGTGCTTGCCGTGCACCGACGAAAGATCGTCATTGAAATTATGGATGGGGCGTTGAAAGGCCGACGAATATGTAATGCCTTGGTCAATCTCCGGGAACTGTATCCATGGTTGCGTACTATCGCCCGAGATGCCATTGCTCTCGCGAATAAAACCGTAGCGAAAGTTATTTAATAATGTCGGCGTCAACACCGCCGTGTAATTCGTGACGATGCCTTTGTTGTAATTGACAGTTGTCTCCTCTGATGGAGTGCCCGGCAGAAAAGGGGCGCCTTGATCGCTCTCGTTCGCGAGAGCGCCGCTCACCGAAATCCGGTGCCGCCCATCCGAGGTTAGGTTGTAGTCCAGCTTTGCGATGTACCAGTCGCGAACGGTGTAAGTCGGCGCGTGGAAACGATACCCAGCTGTATTCAGCAGATCGCCCGTCGAGAAATCGTTCGGCATCGGGTAAGTCGAATTCATGTACTTCAACACAGTCGGGTTCGGTCCGTGCGGCCCGCCGCTGCCGCTGTCCATGGCAGTAATCTGCTGCGGGCTGAGTGCCATATCGCCCGGTGTCACCGCATATTGCTTGCCGCTGATCCCAGTAACTGATCCGCCTGGGCAAGATGACGGATTCTGGCAGACATACTGAATAATTCCGTCGCGTAAAGTCCCGCTCGGAATAGTGCGCAGCGCGCTCACGGCTTCCGCGTCCCGATAACCTTCGTAGTTCAGAAAGAAAAACAGGCGGTTCTTCAGTATCGGACCGCCCAGGCTCACCCCGAAGATGTTCCTGTTCAACTTCGAAGGCTCGTTTGGCTGGCCGGATTCGAGCTGTGCCGCCTTCACAAAATAATCATTTGCGCTTACAAAAGAGTTGCGATTGTACTCGTAAGCCGAACCGTGAAATGAATTCGTGCCGCTCTTGGTAATCAAAGCGACCTGGGCTCCTGACGCGCTGCCCTGATCCGCGCCGTAGTTGCTCGTCGTAACGCGAAACTCCTCGACTGAATCGAGCGTCACCGGTAACACTGATGTGAATGCGTGTCCCCCTTGATCGTTTACCGAAATGCCGTCCAGCGTTATGTTGCTTTGGTCGCTGCGCGCGCCGTTTACCGAACCGCTCCGCGTATCCACGTTCGTGTCGATGCTAGGGTTGTTGCCCGTATAAACCACACCCGCCTGCAAACTCAAAAGGTCCGGTACGTTCCGGCTCTCGAGCGGCAGCTGTTTGATCTGATGCTCGCCCATGGCATTCCCGAGCGAAGCGTCCGTCGTATTGATCGCTGCGGCTTGTGACGTGACCTCGACCTGCTCTGAAACCGACCCCACTTGCAACGCCACGTTCCCGGTCGCGGGAAGATTTACCAGCAATTGCAAATTCTGTTCGAGGAACTTCTCAAAACCCTGCTTCTCGACATGCAACGAATACGTTCCAGGCGGCAGGGAGACAAATCGGTACTCACCGGACGAATTGGTCTTGCTGTTACGTGCCAAACCCTGGGCCGTGTTTGTTAGCCTGACCGACGCCCCCGGCACGGCCGCACCGGATGGATCTGTTACCACCCCTTGCAAGGAACTCGTCCCTATCTGGGCCAAACTTAACCGGCACAGCAAAAGCAGCGGGCCGGTAAAGAAATAAATACGTGCATATCGGCGATGCCAAACCATACACCCCCCAAATCGCAATCAAGCTAAATCTGTGATTTGGACTAGTATATGCGGCGTGCCCAAAAATTACAGCACCGCTGAAGCATTTTCACCCAGCATCGCGTGGCGAATCAATTTGATCGG
The DNA here is from genome assembly GCA_036272575.1 of Bryobacteraceae bacterium. Lineage (GTDB taxonomy): Bacteria > Acidobacteriota > Terriglobia > Bryobacterales > Bryobacteraceae > Bog-105. The sequence goes on from DATAYL010000103.1 coordinate 37,191, forward strand.
CACGCCACCCTGCTGGATGAACTTGGTATGGAAGCCCTCGAGCGTGTATTGCGACCCCATCTTCTGCTGGTAGTCTTTGCGCAGCTTCAAAATTTCAAGCTTCCCCAGCGTGTAGTAAAGATAGGTTGGATCGGACGTGCCGCGCTTGGTCTCGCGTTCCGCATAATCATGTGACATGTAGCCTTCCTTCATAAAGAAGTCGATGCCTTGCTCGTAGCTCATCTTGCCCGTGTGCATCTCGATTCCAACAATGTAGCGGCAATTCCTCAGCAGCGCGTCGAGCAGCTGCCCAACCTTTAGCTCGGGATCGTCTTTCCCATAACCCTGATCAATCATCATCTGCTCGCAGTAATGCGCCCAACCTTCAATATTTGAGTTCGAGCCCACCAGCTTCCGTACTTTCGATTGAACCCGTTGGAACCAGAGAAGCTGCACGTAGTGTCCCGGATATGCCTCGTGGATCGCCGTACTCTCGATGGTTCCCCGATTGAACGCCGTCATGAACTCTTCAATGCGCTCTTTGGGCCAGTTCTTCTCCGGCAGAGTCACATTAAAATAAGCCTCCGTCGCGACTTTCTCGTAGGGCCCCGGCGGGTCCATTGAAGCGGTCGTCGTCGCGCGCATGAATGGCGGCGTCTCCTCCAGAATCGGTCGCACCTGGGACGGAATTTCTACAATGTGATGCAGATTGATGAAATCGATCAGTCCCGAAAGCGTGTTGCGAAACGTCTGCAGCAGCTGATCCGGCGGCGGATGGTCTTTCTCGAACTGTTTCGCAATCTGCTGCGGTGTCTTATTCCCGTCAATCTTCTTGCACAACGCAACGAGCTTCTGCTGGTTCTCGTGCAGATTCGCATAGCCGATCTGAAGCAGGCGGTCAAGCGGCAGATCTACCATCTCCTCGTACATTACTTTTTTGTGAAAATTGTCTGCTCCAATACGAAAGTCTCCGTGCGAGCGCGGTAGCAGGTCGCTTCGTACCCACTGCTCATAATCCTTGAGTTCTTTGATCGTCGCCTGATTCGTCTGCTGAAATTGTTTGAGCAGCCCCTGATCCTTTACGCTCGTGAAAGCTGCCGGTACGTCGCTTGCAAAAAAGCCTTGAATGCCAGGCAACTGTTCCAGCGCAATCTCGGTATAGATCCTCGGCGGATTCTTCAAGTTTGCCTTGGCTGCCTGAAACACCGCGGGCATTTGCTTCTCGCGCGCAATCACATCACGCAGTCGTTCCTCTGGCGGTGCAAACTTACGACTCATTAAGGAGAAGATAGAGCTGGTAGGACCGCCGGAATAAATATCCGGGTTCTTCTCCCATTGGCGAATGCTCTGATTGGCCAGCAAATCTGCGCGCAAATGTGAGACCATCCAGTCGCAATCATCCGTTTGCGGCATCTTCTCAAAAAGCGCCAAATACTTCTGGTCCAGCGCGATTTGCTTGTCAACTCCGGTCCGCGAATAATCTTCTAATTGCGTATCGTATGGCTTATGAATGCCCGAGGCGGTGGCAAACGAAGGATTCAAATGGAAGTTTTCGTCGAAATACCGGTCAACCAGGTGATCAAATGCCGATTGCGCGCTCATCACACTAACGCCCGCCAGGAGGAGCGCAATGAATTTCATTTTGTTCATTATAGAGACATACGCCTGTGACTTTTCCTCCTGTTGACGAACAACTGACTTATTTAAAGAAGGGTCTTGCCGAGGTGATTCGCGAAGAAGAATTGCGCGAGCGCCTTCTCGCCTCTGCCAAAGAGAACCGTCCGCTGCGCGTGAAAGCGGGTTTCGATCCGACCGCGCCCGACCTTCACCTCGGCCACACCGTTCTTTTGCGAAAGCTGAAACATTTTCAGGACATGGGGCACACAGTGCTCTTCCTGATCGGCGACATGAGCGGTCTCATCGGCGATCCCAGCGGCCGCAACATCACGCGCCCGCCGATGTCGCGCGAAGAAATCAATCGCAACGCCCTGACCTATCAGGAGCAGGTGTTCAAAATTCTCGATCCTGCCAAAACCGAAGTGGTCTTCAACAGTACCTGGCTCGAGCCCTTGCGCCTCGAAGACATCATTCGTCTAGGCTCGAAATATACTGTCGCCCGCCTGCTCGAGCGCGACGATTTCAGCAAACGTTTCAAAGAAGGCCACCCGATTTCGGTGCACGAGTTCATTTATCCGCTCGCTACCGGCTACGATTCCGTCGTTTTAAAAAACGATGTGGAAATGGGAGGCATCGATCAGAAATTCAACCTGCTGGTGCATCGCGAGCTGCAGAGAGACTACGGAGTGCCGCCGCAGATCATCGCGATGGTACCGCTTCTCGAAGGACTCGACGGCGTCGAAAAAATGTCGAAGTCGAAGGGCAACTACATCGGCATCACCGAAGCGCCCAAAGTAATGTTCCGCAAAGTGATGCAGATCAGTGATGACTTGATGTACCGCTACTACGAACTATTGACCGATCTATCGCTAGCGGATATAGCCCGCTTGCGCCGGGAAGATCCGATGCAGGCCAAAATGAGCCTCGGCCGCCGCATCGTAGCCGACTTCCACAGTCAAGCCGAAGCCGACGCGGCTCTCGATGCCTTCAACCGCGAAGTCCGCCAGGGACTCGAACCCGCCGACATCGAAACAGTGAACGTCCCGCCGCAAGCGATGACTGAAAAAGGAATTCGCCTCGACAAACTTCTGGCCGCGACCGGTCTCGCCGACAGCATCAGCGAGGCCACTCGCAAAATCAAGGCCGGCGCCGTCGAGATCAACGGAAACATCCACAAAGATCTGCTGCTGACCGACGCAAACGGCCTCTTGACAATCCGCGCCGGCAAAAAATGGAAGCGCGTCGACGCAGATTAGCGCTCGGCAAAGCGGTCCACCACCACGACCCCCAGCGGCCATCATCAGCGACTACCAAAACTAAACGTGTACCCGAGCCCCGCTCGCTTCTCCACAGGCCGCACTAGGTCGCCCATACGCTGATCAGCAGCGCCTTGCCTTGAAAATCTTTCAGCCGCCAAATCTTTCCTGACAAATCCGGGAGTTCAAAATCGGGCAGCGGTTTCGTCGCCTTTTCCCAATGGCCTTCCGCAACCTCCGCGATTTCTCCGCGTGGACTGCTCCATGCCACCCACGCCTCCTCCGTTCCGCCTTGTGCCTTCCAAAGCGAACGAGCATCCTCGGTCAATTCGTCCAGCAATATTCCATGAAAAGCCTGTGGCGGCTCGACTCGGGTCCGCAACGCAAGCTGATAATACGCAAGGGCATCTTGCGCTTTGATTCTCCGGCTCCTTGTGTGTCGCGTCCCAGCGGTCGCTTACGATCTCTTAGGCTTGATTCGGATATCCGTCGGTGATTACCGGGCAACCGGCGAAAAACGCCGCCAGATTTTGTCTGGCTCTCGTAACGTCCACCCTCTTACCGGTAAAGTAAAACCCGGCCAGATCCCGCGCCGGCCGCAGAAACTCCGGTGCTATGGCTTCCGCCTTCTCAAGTAAGCGAATCCGTTCCGGTGCGTTCCTGCCGCAAAGAGCCTCAGACGCCAGGAACAAAGCTATGGGATCGTCGGCGTGTCCTGCGCCATCTTAATCCATCCCTCGCGGAACGCCGGATACTCATCGGGAGCATACTGCCGTAAAACATCGCGCAAATTCTCGTAAGGCAGTAATTCGCGTGGGTAGCGCGCGATCAAATCCGTGAGCGTTTGTCGCTGAAAGGCCAGCCGCTTCCGAACATTCATTCGGTCCAACAGCCTTGGATCGAGTTTATGGTCCACCACATCGCTCACCTCCGCCGCGGGCGCGCATCCAGGCAGCCGTAGCCCGGTCTGAGCCTGCGTTTGCACTGAGCCGCTGACGAAAATCACAACCGCCAGCAATGCTGGACGTGCGGCCGTCCTCGCAGCCGCCCTTCTATTCACTAACAAATCTCTTTGCATGTTCCACCTGTGCAAGTCCGGGATCGGCATCTTTCCAAGCTGCCAGGAACTCTTTATATCCCTTGGTGGCCGCGCCCCGGTCGCCTGAGTTCTCGGTGCACAACGCAATTCCATAGAGCGCGAACCCCGACCTCGGCCGTTCCAGCAACGCTTGTTCATAAGCTTCTTTAGCCGTAGCCCAATCTCGCGCCGCCATCATTGCCGCCCCTTCCGTCTCGCCAACCGGGCGAATGTAATTCGGCGGTTCATGATAGCCAAGCGCTTTTTCCTTGCCCGCTGCATCGTTAAATAAGCTCTTCGATTCCGCCGTCTTTCCCTGTGCCCCGGCCAGCGTGGCCTGCAATTCCAGCGACATGATCGACAAATAGCTCAACTCCGGCTGGAGCCGAGCATCCGGCAGCAGTTGCAATTTGCGTGTGCCTCCTTTCGCTTGCTGTTGCGGCGGCGAGTCGTTCTTGCTCTGGGACGCTCGCCATAGCTCAGCATCGAACTTGTCTGAAAGCTCCTGCGCTCTGACCAGGTCCCGCGTCTCGACCGCGCGCATACCGCCCGCGAAGTGAACCAGTTGCTGCGCCAGAAACTCCAGGTGTGGCTGGCTGTTATCCGGCGCTCGGTTCGCCAGTAGTTCAAGAACTAGTGCCCAATCGGCGGTGCGCAGTGCCACCGGTAACCGCGAATTCAGCCGCGCAACGGAATCCCTCGCCGAGTAAATGTAAAGCGTCGATTCCAACTTGCCGCGCGCTCCACCTAATTTCGCCGATAGCCCCGTCGCCTCAATGAGCTTTCCTTCCTCCATCAGATTGGCCACCGCATACATGAGATTGTGTACATAGTTCCAGTCGTTATCGGGCTGGACGTGCTGTTCTTTCATGTAGCGCTCATCCACCTGCATCGATTCCGCAAACGCTCTTTCCGCCCGTGCATAATCGCCTATGCGAAAGAAAATATGGCCTGGCATGTGAACAATGTGCCCCGAAGCCGGCGCTAAACTTGCCAGGATCTCGGCGCTGTGCAGCGCCTGCTCGGGGTGATCGCTGCCTTCCAGAGCATGGATGTAATAGTGATTGGCAGCCGAATCATTCGGCTTTTCCTTCATCACGGATTCCAGCGCGCGTAGTTCCTCTGGACCGTTGAGGTTCGATGCGTAGAAAATTCGCGCCTGCGTATCGTCGGGATACTTCTGCACCAACTCGCGCCACAAATCTTGCGCCTTCGACCGGTTCGAACGCGGCCCTGATCTCTTGCCTGCAATGTCGCCCGCCGCTGTCGCCTCCAGGTAGAGTTGCTCGCGTTCGCTGGCGCGTGCTTTTAAACTCAGCGCCTTCTCCAGCGCCTCGTGCGCGTAATCTTTTGCCAGACTGTGATAAAACGACTCGGCCTGATACAGGCCCCAGTAGCACATGGCGCACTCCGGGTCCACGCGAATACTTTGCTCGAATGCGCGAGCGGACTCGTAATCCCAGAAATCGTGCAGCAGGTTTAATCCCTGGTTGAACCACATTTGGGCTTCTGGATTCGCGGTGATTTCTATCTGAGCGTTGCCGATGTCCGTCATTCTTTGCGGCGGGGGCAACTGCTCGGGCGGAGTCTCATCCTGCATCTCCATGACGTGGCATTTCATCGTCATTTGTGCGAGCATCACTGGCGGGCTTGTCAGCAGACACCACACCGATACAACCGCTAAGGCGGTCGAAAACGCCTTATCCTTCCTGCTGCTAGCAGATCCGAATTCCCAACAAATGGGCAAACGCCAACGCTTGACCTGGATCAACGATCGCTCCCCGGATGTCCTCCGCTTTCACTTTTAATCCCTCCACCGTGGAGCCGCGTAGATCGACCTCTGTCAATGTCACGTCACTCATCTCCGCGCTGCGAAGGTTACAACCGGAAAATTTGACGCGCTTCAGTTTGGCCCCATAGAAGTCCGACTCTTCGAAGTTACAGCCCTCGAACTCCGCTGACTCAATTGTTGAGAAGCGAAATTGTGCGTATCGCTCGTCCCCGCCGGAAATCAGCAGGTCCTTGGATTCACTCTCAATCAGCCGAACTCCAGTCAACCTGCAGTTCTTAAATTCGATCCGCGTCCCGAACAGCTTGCGCACATGCAGATTCGCCAGGTCGCAATTCGCGAAGACAACATCTTTACAGCGCATTGATTCGATCTTCGCCTCGTTGAATGAAACCTGCTCGAAGACACAACTCTCGGCCGTAAACTTGGACAACTGTGTTGTTGCGAAGCTCACCCCGCTGAGCGAACGCTCCGCAAGGCTCCATTCGCGTGCCGTCGAGAGAGCTTCCGCTTCATCAGAGGATACGGGGCTGAACTCGGATGGTAGATCAGGATGCATTCGGAAAGCTGCGGCATCTTTCGACGATGCCGCAGCTTTTTTGGCTTTGATCATAATGCGCAGCTCCCAGCAGACATCATTACAAAAGTAAAACGCGCCGCTCCTCCGAAGCTTGACCGCCGTGTCCTTGAGCGAACTCCTTAAGAATCGTTGCCAGGGCCGCCAGGCGAGCCGCACTCCTTCCACAGCTTTCCCAATTCCAAATCCCGTAGGTCACCTCTTTCGGCAAGGGGAATCCGAGCTGATGCGCGAGCAGACACACCTGCCCGCGATGATGCGCTTCGTGAGAAAGCATGTAGCACAGCATCTCCGGGCCAGCAGGCCAAGGCGGAGCCCAGCCGTCTCTGTGAAACTTCTCCGCGCGATCTCCAGCCTCGCCGAGCGCTTCAGCGAGCATCTCCCCACAGCGAGCTGCGCTATCAGCCAATCCCGCACGCGCCTGCTGCGGCGTGCAGTGCGCACGATTGAGCTGTTGTGGAACCTTCAGGTGCGGAGCTGAAAGCCTGACCCACTTGGCGCGGACATTGTGCATGTGCGTGAAGATCGCCGCAATGGTGCGGATCTTGTCGGGTGGCTTGGCTCTCCAGGCGGTAGGGTCAATATGTTCGATTACGATCTGGTTCATGTGATCGTTGACGGCAAAGATCTGGACTGCGGCTCGGCCGAGTTGAGTGTGAACCTTTTGACGCATGGGTCACGGCTCCCTAATACTTGACCTATGATATTTCGCGCAAGAACCATTAACGTGCGTTCTAGTCCGTCGCCGGAGGTCTTCTCTACGCAGATCCATGCGATCAGCGACGAAACGCACCACCAGATCGGAGCGCTTCGGCTCGTGCCACCCAGCCACGCCGTAATCGGTCTGTTGAGACGTTTGAAAGATAGGGTTTGATGTCGAGGATCGGAGTTCCATCCAGCATGTCGAGTCCGCGGACGTGAAGATCCGCAGCCTCCCGGTGCTGGAATTCGACTACAGTCAATCCGATTGGGTTGGGTCTCCTCGGTGATCGCGTTGCGAAGACTCCGTGCGGCTGAGTGTCGATGGGTGGTGTGCCGAGCAATTCGAAAGCCTCAGATCGATCGAACACCCAGATGACAAACAGGTGAGAAAAGCCTTCGATATCCGTAAGCCCGAGCTCAAATTCCGGTCTTATCTGGAGGATACCTTCCGCCTCGTGTTTCACGCCAAATCCCTTGGGAATTTCCTGAGTTTCTTGGTATGGACTTCTTACGTACCCTATGGGCTGCATGGTTAACATATTCGGGATCGCTGCCTCCTGACTGCTCGCATCAATCGGGTCTCATCCTGCCCGTTCGCTAATGTCCTTTTCACTTGTCCGATTGGAGTCGATTATCGTCGATCCACAGCGCTCACTAGCGATTTACCATCTCGAGCACCATTATCGCGGCGCCGAGCCCAACCTGGTTACCTTCATTGCGAACTCCTGTTAAGCTGCGGAACATCTTTTACTGATAAAATCTGGCCCTTGGCGCGCAAAGTCTTCTGCAGCAGTGCGAGATCAACCTGATGTACCGGTCGTTTGTTCTTCACCGCCAGTGCCGCTGCGACCCCTGCGCTCTCCCCCGCAATCATGTAATTGGCTTCCATGCGAAACGAGCCATAAGCGATAGTCGAAGCTGAAATGGTTGCGGTCACAAGCAGATTTGAACACTCCTGCTCACGGGGCAGAAGCGCCCGATATGGAATCTGCCAAGGTCGTACCGGCATGCTGAGATATCCTTCCGTGAACACCTGGTCCATCACATCGGGATATACATAAACGTTGTGAGCGACCCATTCCACTTCGCGAATGTCGATGTTGTAACCGGCCATGCCGATTGAGTCATACTTCTCCCGGTACTCTTGCAAGTCGTGCTGTGTAAGTACGTATTCACCTAACATGCGTCTTCCTTCGCGCACGTAAAGTTGATTCGGCCAGTGACCGGTATCAACGAACTCGTCTTTCGGTAATCCGTAACGGCTCACCTGGACGCGAATCGTTGCGGGAACAGTAGCGTCGTTTTGCAAAAAATAGAGCAGACCCTGCGCCCAGCTCAAATGCTCTTCTGCGATGTGCCGCCTCTTTGCCCAACTCGCTTCCGGATACTCCCAATTGGCGCCCAGCAGATCGGTCGAAACAGGTCCCGTGCTGTTTACGTCAAATTTGCCGTTCGGTAATGCAACAATCCCGAGAAAGTCGTCTAGCGTCAGCGCTCCCTTTGCGCTCGCTAAATAACGTCGTGCCAGCGCGTAGCGGGTTTCGTTGTACCCCGCTGGTTTTTTAATCGGCAACCGGTTCTCCGGCACATCCGTTAGGCAGAGACGATAGCAGTAGGACTGGAACCTGCCATCGCTTTCCCCCGTCCGTGCCACTTTCCTTTCGGGCACGATGTAGGGCAGGAGCCGCTCGCCGTTCGTGCCGCTCGGCACAGTATCCGCCGACACCGAAAAGCGGAACTGATGCCGGCCCGGAAGCAATTCCTGCCGCCCGGCCAGTGATTCGTGGTAGCGCTCCTGACTCTCGCGCCCCCCCAGGTATGAAACGCCGGCCGCTTTCATCAGATCCCCTTCGTAGGAGCTGTCGATAAATACCGGCGCCGCAAACTCGCGGCCATCTTGAGTCCGAATAAACCTCAGCTCAGCGCCGTTCTTGGCGGCTGTCGCCAGTCCCGCCTCAAAGAAAATATTTACTCGAGCTGCTTGCAACATTCCGAGCAGGGTTTGTTCGGCTACATGCGGCTCGAATGCCCACGCGACCGGCTTGTCATAGTGCTTACCGGCCCGCTGGAAAAACTCTCCTGCCAGTCCCCCAATCAGCTGTTTCTGTCCATCGACATCGCTATTGCTGAGACCGCCCGACAACATTCCACCAACATGCCGGCTAGGTTCCACCAGAGCTACACTGAGACCTTCGCGGCCTGCCGCGACTGCCGCCATAGTTCCCCCCGCCGTGCCGCCGTAGACCACTACGTCGAATCTCCGCGGTGCTGCTGAGACAATTAATGGAAAAAAGAAAGCTGAGGCAGCGAGTAATCGAAAGATCCGGGACATATCAGCAAAGTAGAGCTAATCCGTGTATCATCGCAACGTTTGTCACGGCTCGTAACGCTCTGCTTGATCCAGAGGCTAGATCGGCCGTTGAAGGGCAGTTGGCTAGAATCGCCGAGAGCAGTTCATTCAGGTAAGTTCCCGCTGTCAACAGGTTCTGACCTATCTCGTCACTCACGCGCTTGACGGCGCATATGATCTGTTGCGCGAGCCTATCATAGGCGGCGAGGTTTTGGCCGGACTGCTTCCTCCACCTTCGGCGAGTTTCAAAGACCTCAAGCCCCTTGCATTCATTTTCGAAAGCCGCAGACTGCCCGGCTTTCAGACGGGTCTTCCAAATCCGGATCACCTCGCCGTTGCGTTCGTCCACTCACGTTCCTCCTGACGCGCCAAATACCCGGCGATATCATAATCCCGTAAGCGAAGGGGGACGAAAAGGAGAACCATGGCAACCGTTCTGACCGAACCTCAATCGACGCAAACGCCGATTCAACAAACCAAAATCCTGATCGACAATAACTGGGTTGACAGTGTTTCCGGCAAGACCTTCGAAACCATCAATCCCGCAACTGGCGAGACCATTGCAAAGGTCGCCGAAGCTGACGCTGCAGATGTCGATCTAGCAGTAAAAGCAGCGCGCCGGGCCTTTCACTCGAAGGCAGCCTGGCGCCGCATGTCTGCATCCGAACGCGGCAAGCTGCTCAACCGTTTAGCCGATCTGATCGAAAAACATTTAGATGAGCTGGCCACGCTTGAATCCATCGATAACGGCAAACCCAGGCACGTCGCGCGCACCGCCGACCTGCCGCTCGTTATCGCCTGCTACCGCTACTACGCGGGTTGGGCCGACAAAATCCAGGGCAAGACTATCCCTGTCAATGGCGATTATTTCTGTTACACGCGCCACGAACCTGTGGGCGTCGTCGGCCAAATCATTCCCTGGAATTTTCCGCTCCTGATGCAAGCCTGGAAACTCGGTCCGGCGCTCGCCTGCGGCAATACGGTAGTCCTCAAAACAGCCGAACAGACGCCGCTCAGCGCGCTCCGTGTTGGCGAACTGATCGTCGAAGCCGGTTTCCCTCCCGGTGTCGTCAACATCCTTCCCGGCTATGGCCCCACCGCCGGCGCTGCTATCGCACGGCACATGGATATTGACAAGGTCGCCTTTACCGGCTCAACCGAAGTTGGCCATCTCGTCATGAAGGCCGCTGCCGAAACCAATCTGAAACGCATTACGCTGGAGCTGGGCGGCAAGAGTCCGAATATCGTGTTTGCCGATGCCGACATGGACCATGCCGTCGAAGGATCGCATTTCGCTTTATTCTTCAATCAAGGGCAATGCTGTTGCGCCGGTTCGCGAGCGTTTGTTGAGGAGAAGGTCTACGACGAGTTTGTGGAGCGCAGCGCCGAACGAGCCAGGCGCCGCCGCGTCGGCGATCCCCTTGATCGCCAGACCGAGCAAGGTCCGCAGGTCGATAGCGAGCAGTTCAACAAAATCTTGAGCTACGTCGAGGCAGGCAAGAAGGAAGGAGCGAAGCTGATGTGCGGCGGTGAGCGTGTCGGCGATCGCGGTTATTTTGTCGCGCCCACCGTGTTTGCTGATGTGAAAGACGAAATGAAGATCGCTCAGGAAGAGATCTTCGGCCCTGTCATGAGCATCATGAAGTTTAAGGATATGGACGAATTGGTGGATCGCGCTAACCAGACGATTTACGGCTTAGCCGCCGCCGTCTGGACGCGTGATATCGGCAAGGCGCATCATGTGGCGCACAATGTCCGTGCCGGAACCGTCTGGGTAAATTGCTTCGATGTGTTCGATGCCGGCGCCCCATTCGGCGGCTTCAAGCAATCCGGTATCGGTCGTGAACTCGGCGAGTATGGCTTGCAGCAGTACTCCGAGATCAAGACCGTTACCGTAAAGCTTTAACCAGCATTTCAGAACCGCGACCGTGAGGAAGCGGCACTCGCTTAAGCCGCAAACTTAAGCCGAACCTGCTCGAGCGTGCTGAGCCGGGCAGCTGGCTTGCTGCCCAGCGCTCGTACATTGTCCGATATGATCTGCAGGATACGATTCTCCGAGCGTTTGTAGATCGCGTACATCGCTTTAGCTTCTGTCTCCGCGTTCGCCTGGTCATCTCGGATGATCAGGCGAGCTTCATGATGCGCCATAACAGGGCTGCCGAACGATTTCATGCTCTGCTCACAGCGCCCTTTGAATACTTGAAAGTCATTCAGCGGGCACAGGTTTTTGTTCTTCTTCATTTGTTAAGACCTCAATTCAAAAAATCGTCCTTACCGAATCGCGACTGGGAGTGACTTAAGCTGCGATTGGCAGAGTCTCGTCTACCGGCTGCTGGCGAACCGGCATCGTGACCACATTCCCGTTCGGCAGCTTGGAGTTCAACGCCTCGGTGGCGATGCGAAGCAGCTGTTCGGTCCGGCTGCTGAAATCGAACTCGTCGGAGAAGCGCCGAAGTTGCGTGTTGAAGGCGCGGCGCAGCAGGACGGACGCTTCTTCCAGACCCAGCTTCGGGATGTCGATGATGGCGAACTTCAGAATGCTGTCCATCAGCACCGTTTCGACGTTCAGCATTTTGTAAAGCGCCCGGCGATTCTTTGCAACGTACTTCACAACTTCTTTGCTGCGGTAGGCGAAGTAATGCTCGCGAGTGAACCAGCCGAAACGCTTAGTGTCGATTGTCTTGAGTTCCCGTCCCAGACGATAGGCGGCGGAGGCAAATGCGCGATTCAAAGCTTCGGTCTGCTGGATGTCGTAGGTGAACATGTTGGTCGGCCGTCCCGAGAAAGGATGCGTGCATTGGTAAACCAGGATCGGGTAAGCGGTGTGAGGGCGAAGCAGGATCTCCGTGTTCTCGTGGAACCAATCGCGAACCCAGCTGCGCATCGCAGTCTGTATTGCTTTTGAAACCGTCGAGTAGGTGGGGAAGTATTCGGCTGTGCGTTCTTTCGGCGCGCGCTTCCAAACCGAAAGGTCCAGGCTCGCACTCTCGGTCCGCGCGGCGTCCGCCGCTACGCACTCCGGCGTGCTGGCAACCGCATTTACGACTGTCTTTGCGGCATCACCGTCTCTCTTTGGCATCACGATCAACTCACCCATACTTGGCCTCCAAATAAAAACGGCCGGGATGGTCCCGGCCAGCTTTCTGTAAACTCGCTCGCGCTAGGTTCTCGCGAGCGACTCGAACATAGCACCCGCGTCCCCCGAAAACGAACCTCGCTCAGATTTTTTCTCACATAAAATTCCTTCTAAATGGCTCATTCGAAGTGAGAAAAAAATTGTTGATATTTTTTTCAACTTCTGTGACTACCTTTCTGAACAAGAGCAAAAAAGCCGCTTTCGGCGATATGGCCCCGTGTTTGTGCGCCAGGCCCAAGTTTCAGAAATCGGGCTTACACTCCCGCACAAATCTGAAGTCCGGCGATCTCGGTCGCCCGTGGCATAAAGCAGCGTGCTGTTGGACGCGGAGGCCAGGCCCAGTATTGTGCTTAATTGCGCGTAGCGCGGTCCCGTCAATCTCTTCCTGCAAACACCCCTGCATCGTCAACTAGCGGAGTTGCCTGGATGGTCTGAATTGGCTTACTATCGGTAAGCCACTAAGGAATTGAAAAACAACTTAAACGTCTGGTAACTTTGTGCACGATATTGCGGTCGTAACCCGAAAAGAACGATATGGCCCTCGCCTACGCGCGCGTCTACCAAGGCAGCTTTGTTAGCAATCAGATT
>DATAYL010000104.1:0-4747 GCA_036272575.1 Bryobacteraceae bacterium
GCTTCGATGATGTCGAGATTCTCTTCGCCGGGTATCCCGGAGACTTGCTCGACACCCTCGTTCTCCAGCGCGGAGACCAGCAGCTTAGCTCCATTCGTCAAATTTCGCTCAGCCTCTGTGTGCAACCGATAAGCTCCAATCATTTTCCGTCTCCTTTGTCTTAGCGTTTTCGGTATTGATGTTGTTGATCTTCAAAATGGCGGCTGTTTCGGCCCGCACCCGTTGGCACAGGGCCGGATTATGGATCAGTGATTGACCGTAGGAAGGAATCATCTGCCTTAATCTGGCCGACCATTCTCCAGTCCTCAATGTTTCCGGGACGTGCTGTTCAATCACCCGAAGCATGATCGAGACTGCCGTGGAAGCGCCAGGCGAGGCACCTAGCATCGCAACAATAGATCGATCTGACGCGCCAACGAGCTCTGTGCCGAATTGCAGAATCCCACCATGTACCGGATCATTCTTGATGATCTGCACGCGCTGTCCTGCTACTTCCACCTTCCAGTCCTCCTTCGTTGCGTTCGGGTAGTACTCGCGGAGTGCAGCCAAGCGCTCGTTCGACGTCTCCAAGACCTGACCCACCAAATACTTTTCCAAAGCCAGGTTGCTCTTGCCGACCTCCAGTAGTGGCAGGATGTTTTCCGGAGTGATGGAACCGAACAGATCGAGATTCGATCCGTGCTTGAGGAACTTTGTCGAAAAGCCTGCATACGGGCCGAAAAGCAAAGAGACTTTCCCCTTGATATGGCGAGTGTCGAGATGGGGTGATGTGATGAATAGCAGTCCCTCCGGAGCCTTGCCGTAGACCTTAGCGTGATGGCGAGAAGAAACTTCCGGCCGATCGCAACGGAGCCAAATTCCACTCACTGGAAACCCGGCGTAGCGACGTCCCTCCGGAATACCGGATTTTTGCAACAGAGGCAGCGATCCGCCGCCGGCACCGATGAAAACTAAGTCGGCCTGAACATACCGGTGCTCTCCACTGTTCTCGTCCCTGATTTTCACCTTCCATGTGTTGCCGTCACGCTGCAGATCCTGCACGCGACTGGAATAATGGATTGAAAATCCCTCGGTGCCACGGAGCGAATCGAGAAGATTGTCGGTGAGCGCACCATAGTCGACATCCGTACCGGTGACCATTCGTGTGGCTGTGACCACTTCGCTGGGATCACGTCCTTCCATGACCAGCGGAATCCATTGCTCGATCTGATTCTTATCGTCCGAATATTCCATCCCGTAATAAAGAGGATCGCTCGTAAGTGCCTCAAAGCGTTTTTTCAGGAAGGTGCGATTCTCAGGTCCGCGCACGAAACTGACGTGGGGTACGGCATGGATAAACGACTGAGGGTCCCTGATCGCTCCCTTTTTCACCAGGTAGGCCCACAACTGACGTGACAAATCGAACGCGGTATTGACCTCTAGAGCCTCTGAAATATCAATGCTGCCATCCGGTTTCTCCGGAGTGTAGCCCAATTCGCAAAGTGCTGCATGGCCAGTTCCGGCGTTGTTCCACGCGTTCGAGCTTTCTTGTGCCGCGCTACCTAGCACTTCGTGCATCTCTATTTTCAGTTTTGGATTAAGCTCTTTCAGGATCACGGCGAGTGTAGCGCCCATAATGCCAGCACCAACGAGCAGGACATCGGGATTTGATGACGCCTCCGTCGCCGTTTTCGTAGATCGAGCGACCATAGACTCTCCTTCGTTGTTTCTCATTGCAATTTCTCCTGTGCGCCTTGTGAGGTGAAATAAGCAAACTTTTCAATCTGCTCATCGGTTCCGGGGTTGATCGTGGTGAAGTGTGACGAACTCATTAAATTCTTGCCCCTCCTAAAGGCGTCAACACGATGTCTTTCGCCAGGTCTGAATTCAGGACGAGGCACAATCTTGCAGAGCATCTGGCATTCCACATGATTCGCAAAGTGCTTCGAAGAACGATTGATGGAGTAAACAGGGGCGTTCAGCCTGCCACTCGACACAGTTGCGGCTGCGCACGGTTCGGTTCCCTCTGCGTTGTTCTAAACGACGGATTTTGTGTCCCGGATTTTGACTAGCTGTCAGTTATTTTGGCGCAGCAACGAACGCGATCTGCGGTGCACTGTTCGCCCACCTCACCCGGATAATCAGCCCGAGAAGAAGTAGGGCCGCACAAAGGAATGTAACTGATCAATATAACTTGTGATGTTCCGTTGCGCGAGTAACACACCTATCACTTCATTCGATCCCTGCGAATTTGATGGAAAGAGAATTGCATCAACGAAAAAAGGGACTAAGAAATGGCCATGGACACAAGCTGGGCAGCGGAAGTCGTGTGGCAAAGCACCGGGATCGGTGATGCGGCGGATCCGTCGCGCGCGCGATCTGAGAGCAAGTCGGAGGCGGGCTGGCTTTCCGCCTCGATCCTCCATGAGCTCCGAAATCCCGTGGGGACAATCTACGCCGGCGCCGAAATGCTAATGACGCTCGACACTACGCCGAACCAGGTGAAACGCCTCGCCGCTAATATGCACCGAGCAGCCGGCCGGATACGGGAATTGTTGACAGACCTCACCAGCGTAGGCTATGGAAACAAATCAACGCCTGAGATCTGCGATATCCGCGAAGTCATTGTTGCAGCTTTAGAGGCCGCAGCGGCAGCTACGGATAATGACAGAGTTCGGATCTTGCTCGATGTGCAAGGACAGATAGAGTTGCCGCTGGCGCGCTCTCGTATGAAGCTAATGTTCTTCAACCTGATTACGAACGCTCTGGAAGCGATGCCGGGCGGCGGAGAGGTGCGCATTGGGGCCAATAGAAACCGCGATTGCGTGCTAGTTGCAATAGAAGACACGGGGCCCGGAATTCCGCACGAGATTCGTGACCGCCTGTTTGAACCGTTCGTCACAGAGGGCAAGCCGGGCGGCCTCGGGCTTGGGCTCGCGCTCTCCCGCCAGTCTGTTCTCGACCACGGCGGTGACATGTGGATTGAGCCCGCGGCTGGCGCGCGTTTTGTCATCCGGTTACCGCTGAACGGACGTGAACATGCTTAGAGTGAGCTGTGGTGCGCATCCTCGCATTGCAAGACGGACCGAGCATCCTTCGTCGCACACAGCACGGGGCCGTTGTTACCGAAGCGGGAACCGACCCATCCCTTGTCGGTTTGGTGTACGTGGCTGCTCACATGCCTGATGCCGGAGAGAGTGAATCTGAGGACGGGACGCTCTTCCCAAAATGTCCCAATCGCAGGTATTCAACGCAGCTGACAATTTCAAAGCTGTCATCACCACGCCTGCATGGAGAGAAAACCCGAGTTGGATCGTCGTCGCCGGGGCGGATAGAACCCCAAAGAAGTTGCAGATGTAAATTGAGCGTGCCGCACGTGCGAGCTCGAAGTAGCTGGACTCCGCAAGGAGTCCTGCCGCCCGTTCACGTCGCCCGCTCGCGGTAGCTCGGATCTTGCAAAACTTGCTCGATCAAACCCCTCGGGCGGAACTCGTCGCGTCCGATCAAAGGGGCCACGGTGCGTTCCATCCCGCTGCAGTATATGAAAGAGTGCAGGGCATTCGCGACACCGGTGAGCCTAGAAGCCGAAATCGCGTAATCCCGGATGCTCATCCGGTCGACGGCCGAGAGGCCAATGATATTTTCGATCTGACTCTTTTATCGGAAGATCGTTTATGCTTGCATGTCGCACAGTCATTAGACCGTGCTCATCAAATTCCCAGTTCTCATTGCCATAGGCACGATACCAATTGCTAGAGTCGTCCCGGTATTCGTATGCGAAGCGTGCCGCGATGCGATTGCCTTCAAAGGCCCACAGCTCTTTGATCAGTCGGTAATCCAGTTCCTTGGTCCATTTACGTCTGAGAAACGCAATGATTTCTTGCCTGCCATTAACAAACTCGGAACGGTTTCTCCAGCGGGAATTCGCTGTGTACGCAAGCGCCACTCTGTCAGGATCGCGTGAATTCCAGCCATCTTCTGCCAAGCGGACCTTCTGTATGGCTGTCTCTCGAGTAAATGGCGGAACAGGCGGACGTATCGACGAACCTTCTTCTTGTGTCCTCGTGTCTACGGTCTGTGTTTCCAGTTTGTCCATAGAAAGATCTCCTATCATCTTGTGTCTACTCTGTCTTCGTCTTCTGCAGGACGAAGAGATTGCTTTGCAGGTGTTCCCTGCTTAGTTGCTCGTTTTCAGCACCGATCACAAGCAGTGCAAACTAGTGCCCATTGGATTTCACTGAGAAAGGACTCGAAAAGAGTAATGGGAGTGACAGAATGTTGGAAGTGTCGGAATTCTGGAACTTGAACTTGAGGTTAACAGTTTTGAAACGCTGAGTCCTTTCCTCAATTCCCTTTCTCTTTTCAAGAGATTCCGCCGACTTCGCCTTTGGACCAGCGATTGCCTCTGGATTCTGGCACCGTGGAGCAGATCTTCGAAACGCTGCCATGCCTTGGCGAGTGTTGAAGGCCAAAAGAGATTTACGCGGAAATGATGAGCAAACCGGAGACCAGCAAAACAGAAAGGAAAACCAACTCACTCGGAAGAGTGCTGATGTGGGAGCAGGACCTGCCGGCATGATGGCAGCTCTCGATCTTTCGCGGTTCGGTATTCCCGTACGCCTCATCGAAAAACTCCCGAGCCTGCAATCCCCTCAGTGCTGTCGGGGTTGCGGCATGACAGGAGAAATCACCGAAGTTGCGCGGCATTCGCGTAGACATCGTGCGTCTCCACGCGCCCGACATCGACACCTACATCATATGTTGCGGC
>DATAYL010000105.1:0-4842 GCA_036272575.1 Bryobacteraceae bacterium
AGTTGCCCGACCTTGAGCACTCCAAATCAGCCGTTGTGAACAGCCTGCCATCGGTCAGTTCGCAACGCTCATACGATCATGCGATCCGCCAGTTCATCGATTGGTACTGCTCAGAGCCCCGATTGGCGTTCAACAGGATCGTCGTGACAAGGTACCGCATCTTCCTCGAGCAAGCACATTACGCATCATCAACAATCAACCTGCGACTCGCAGCCGTTCGTCGCTTGGCCTATGAGGCGGCCGACTCGGGCCTACTCAGCCCGGACCTCGCGGCCGGCATACGCCGTAAAAGGCGCCAAGAAGCACGGAACCGGGGTTGGCAATTGGCTGACAACGGAACAAGGCCGGGCGATCCTTTCGATCTTCGACCGCACTATGCGCCGCGGCAAGCGCGACCATGCAATTGTTGCAGTCCTTCTCGGGTGCGGCTTGCGGCGAGCCGAGTTGGCTGCTGCTCAAGTTGCAGACGTACAGCAGCGCGAAGAACATTGGGTGTTCGCCGACTTGATCGGGAAGGGTGGTCACATTAGAACAGTTCCAATTCCTAACTGGGTCGCCGAAGCAGTTAACTCCTGGTTACGGGGGCGCTGGTATTACGGAAGGCGCCGCCTAAATTAATGCCGGTGTTGAATCCGGCTTATCCAACATATGGCAAGCTGCTGCAGTCGAACGGGTATGCCAAGCCCTACATCGGAAAGTGGCATGTGTCTCTCCCTTCTCCAGAGATCAATACCCTTCAGGATTATGGGTTTGATTACTATCCGACTTATTACGATCCGGTAGGTTTCAACCTTCAGGGAACTTACGGGCAGGAACCGACTTTTCACAATGACGCTATTTTCGCGGACTTCCAGGCTGGCCTTCGATGTATCGCCAGATGGCAAACAGGTGGTCTATGTTGCTCCGGGCGCCGGCGGCAAATCCTCATTGTGGATTGCGCCTTTGGACAGAAGCTCACCCGCCAGACAGATCGGCCATTTCGGTGAAACCTCCCCGCAATTCGGGCCGTGCGGGCAAGTTTTGTTTCAAATCGCCGAGGGCAACTTCAATTATTTGGAGCAGATGAACCCGGACGGCTCGGAACATTCCAAAATCGTCCCATACACGATCCTTAACATTTACGGCATCTCTCCCGGCCGGCGATGGATCATCGCTGGTACGCCTATTCCGGGTGGGACTGACTAGACAATCATGGCGATCCCCACCGGCGGCGGACCTCCGCACATCGTATGCGAGAGTGACTGCAACCCAATTTGGTCTTCGAACGGAAATTTCCTTTTTGTTCCAGTCGAGGCCGCGACACGAACCAGCCCCGGTCGAAGTTTGGCGATTCCTGTTGGTCCCGGAGAAAGCTTGCCGCAACTTGCGCCCCAAGGCATCCCGCCGCAGGCTAACGCGAGCATAATCCCAGGCGCGCAATCAGTGGCGCGCGCCGATCTCGTTCCCGGCCGGGACCCTTCTCATTACGCATACGTGAATATGACGGTACATCGGAATTTGTCGATTTTCGCTGCCGTAAAGCCTTGCTGGGTTGGGCCGACGAACCTCTGTGCCTATCTCGACAACAGGGACCATCGCAATATGTATCGCATCAGCTTGCCATAGATTCCCGGCGAATCGCGAATCGTGAGGCCCGAAATCGCGACGCAAGGACTCAGCCGGTGCCGTGTTGCCATCCCAGATGCACCGCGTGTACTCAGTTCCGGTATCGTCCGTGATCCTGGTGCGCTCACAGATCTTGAGTTTCCCGGCGCCCATGGGCCTCTAAGTTGCAGCCTCAACATCGGCGATGCCCGTGTTGCAAGGCAAGCGACTCCTAAAGTGAATGAGTAGTCCGCATGTGTTTACCAGTGGTTAGGAAATCCACTTTGACTAAAACGCGCTCCTCGGAGAACTGGCGCGAGGCTCGGCGGATTGGTAACGGGAAACGCCGTTAGGTCAATCAGTCTGGATAGCGCGAAATGTATTCGGCGTTGCGATATTCGTGCTTCCCTGGTGCGGGGGCGTGTTCCGTTCGCGGCAGGCTTTTCCCACCATCTGGGAGACCGCCTGATGATGTGCGCAGTCGTGCTTCTCGAATGAAGACATTACCGCAAAGCCAATAAGTTCGTGATCTACTGGCTCGCCGCAGACTCGAAATGCATACCGCGCAGGACTCCGTTGGCTCCATCCCGGGCCAGTTGTGCCGCGTATTGGATCGTCACTTTTCTGCCGTCTTCCGCCCCGCAGTAGAATTCCGGCTTACCGCCTTCGATCAGCACGCGGGATGGATCGGGCAGCGACACGCGAACCGTAGCTGAGGTGTCGCCGATTTCGAATCCCGTGATCGAGCCCGCGGTGCATTCGACTTTGCGTATCTGGCCCGTTACCGTTCGAATCTGGTCACCGAGTTCGATGAACGCATTCCAGCCCGTCGCGCCATGCGGCTTACGGGTCGTGACCATCCGCGGATTGCCTTGACTATCTCGCACGAATTGGACCGTCATGTCGGTTTCCGTGTCGCGCGCCAATAAAGCGGCGATCTCTCGTTGATCGGGCGTCGCCGCGAACGCGATCGCCTTCTCTGCGGCAGCTTTGGCGGCCGGCCTCTGATCGGTCCCGAGAAGCGCTGAAGCGATTGCAAGCCAGTACGCGTAGGCTCGTGCTCGGGGCACGGATCGCATCGCGCGTAGTTGCTCGAGCGCCGCGGCGTAGTTCTGCCGGCTGTTTTCTAGCAGACCCAGTCTGAAGCGTGCATCGTCGTACCCCGGTTTGAGTTCGATAGCGCGCCGTAGGGCGGATGCGATCTGATCGTCGGAAGCGTGCGCGCTTTCGAGCAGGGTTGCGTACTGGTAGCAGAGCCCCGGATCTCTGACGCCGAGGTCGAAGGCGCGCTTCCACTCAAGAAGCGCCTTCACGTCATCGTGCTTCCGCAGCGCGATGGAGCCCAGAGTGGCGGCAACGGCGGGGTCCAAAGTGCGCTGAGTCTGCAAGCTTCGGTAGACAGCTTGGGCGCGGTCGAGATCGCCCGATGCCAGTACCAGCCCCGCCAAAACGGAAACTGAGTCCGCCTGGTTTAGGTTCGAGGCACGCAGACGTTCATCCCGAGCGGGTATGCCGGGCAGAAACATCGCCGATTTCGGCGCATCGATCCAGGCGCGGAGGTCAGAGCGGATGGCCTCCATGGAACGCCCGTAAAGAGACGCGAGCGCTGGCGCCTCGATTACGCCTGAGTTGAAAGCAGCCCAGAGCGCCTCAGTTCTGCGGCTGTATTGCGGCGAGAAGAGGAGCATGTGCGTGAGTTCCCAACTTTCGGCGTAAAAGATGGAGGCATCGTCGCGGCGGGATCGAAGAGGATCGTCCTCGGCCATCGTTAGCAGTTTCTCGAGCGGGATGAGTGCATGATTCCGTAGTACCTGAGAACGGCCCGGAAGGTCGCCGCCGACGAGCGATTCACGCGCAGTGATGTCCAGGCTTGAGAAGACCTCGGCGATTCCTTCAGCAAACCATGGAGGAAGATGATTCCCGGCCGATTGGAGGACGAGATGGGCGTATTCATGGGCAAGCGTCCGGGGCCGATTGGGTCCTGCGGGCGCAAGGACGATATAGTCGACCGCTTCCGAGCCGAGGAAGAACGCATCGGCGGATGCGCGTGGACGGAACGAAGCATACGCAGACCTCGCGGCGAATTGGAGCACTCGAACCGGTCGGTCGTTTTCTGGACCGGCATGGACTCCGAGCGCGCCGGATGTGAGGAAGAACCGTCGTAGATGTTCAAGTGTCAGTGCGATGGATCCGCCATCGTCCTCGCCGAGTTGGGAGTAGACGTTGAAATGGGGGCTGCGAACCAGAGTCCAGCCGCTATCGGATGCGCGGCAGCCGAGCGGCATGAAAATAGCCAACATCAGCATAGTAAGATACTTCACAATCAAACGATAACAGGAATTACGCCACTCAAACCACCATGGCCCTGACGGTCAATACCTCCGCCACTCCCAAACGCACGGGACCGTGCAACCGGAGCAAAAAAAGCTTGCCTGTTCTCGGCAGTTCCGCCCCTCTGGCATGCCGCACGTCAGGAACGGTTCCAGCGGTTGCGAGCCCGCGATGTTTTAGTACCGAAAAACGCCGTTCACATCTGGAACTGGGCCGAGTTTCGAAATCCCGATTCACGCCAAGTCTCGCCAGTGATAGCGCTCGGCGCGCATATATGACATCTGAGCGGTAATTCCGGTCAACATGTTTATTCAAGCTCGGCTATTGCTCGGAAGATCAATCCTCCGCATTCTCGATCTTCCCCCAAACGCCAATGTGACTCCTGCGACAGTGATGGCTTCTGGTCTGGGTCACCGAGCTGCGACTCACTCATGATCGAATTCTACAGTGAATCGCCACTACCCCAAGCCCGCCGCCCGGCTCCTCGAAGCGCAGGCTACGCGCAATCAACTTTATCTCCTCTTTATCTCCTCCGAGCGCTCACCGCGAACGGACGCTGCAACCAGATTCAGCACGTAGTGGCCGCGGCCCGCAGATCTGGACGGAACTGCCGTTTTCAAAAAACAGAAGATCCGAGTCCAATTTTTGTGCAGCTCTGTTTTCGAGCCGTAAGTGCTCGGCGAAACGTCTACCCTGTGGATAATGGCTGAAGAAAAATACGTTTTCAAGGCTAGTCGCTGGACTGCCGGAAACCTTTTGTTTCCACTAAGAATCGAAGTAACACCACAACGCGTATCTCGCATCAAGCCACGCCTCATTGGTTCGAACGAAGAGAGCATTTCGATTTCCCAAGTGGCGTCGGTGAGTATTCGGACGGGGCTCATCTGGTCCACGATTCAAATTGATTCGAGCGGCGGAACCGATCCT
>DATAYL010000106.1:0-6018 GCA_036272575.1 Bryobacteraceae bacterium
GCGGCAATAAGGTCGTCACGCCGATTCGGCCGACTGACTGGAAACTCATTTTTGACGGCAAAACGATCTCACTCGACCCCTCGATCGGCAACTGGAGCTTCGCCTGCAGGTCGCACTATTGGATAAGAAATAACCGCATCAGGTGGGCCGCACAGTGGTCCGAGGAACAGATCAGAAGAGGACGTACTCACGACCAGTCCGCCAAGCGCTCATATTTTGAAATTGAGGACGCGAAGACTAAAGTTCCGACTCGCGACCCGGCGCCTTCTGAAACCGGAAAGCCGAAACGACGTTTCTGGCGGAAGCTGAAGTGGTGGCTATAAGTCGGCTGGGGCTGCGAGATCCACGAAGTGGCATCTGTGCATCACTTACTCGAAAATGCTACTGCGACTCTCAATGCCCCTTGGCGTGATCCTCAGTACGTGATAATCCGGTTTATCACGTAGTGCATAAACCGGGCAGGGGGAAAGATGGAAACGCGACCATCCGCCGACGAAATCACCAAAGGGTTGCAAACTACCGCCGACAAGATCCGCGCACTGGCCAAAGCCAACTACGACCGCACCGAAATCAGCAAGCTGCTCGACATCCGCTATCAGCATGTGCGGAACGTCCTGCTTCGGTCGGGGATCGAGGGCGGTCTGCGCGGGCAGGTTGAAGTTGACCGCGAACCGGTTACCGTGGATGCCGAGCCAGCGCCGCGCGAGGATACATCATGGAAGGTATTGACCGACGCAGGGTTCCTTTATCTTGGCGAGTGGACCCACGATCCTGAGAGCCTCATCCGGTTTGACGCCAAAGCACCATCCGCGCCTGGCGTTTACGCTTTTGTTGTGGATGACATCGTGGTCTATGTCGGGTTGACGCTGAGCGGTCTCAGAACACGGCTTGACCAATATCGCCGGGGCCATAAAGGCCAGAAGACGAGTGCCCGAATTAACGGTCGCATCTCCAAAGCACTGCAAGAAGGCAAGCAAGTGAAAGTGCTGGTCGCCACACCGGAGCCGCAAGAGTGGCAGGAGCTTCCTGTCAACACTGCAGCTGGTCTCGAAGCCGGGTTGATTCAGATGATTCGTCCGGCCTGGAATATCAGGGGAATAGGATGAGCGAGCCCCCTCAGGAAGATGCCTTTTCACCGCCCCCCGCTTTGTGAAACGCAATATCCTGCGCTCGCGGGAACTGGCGGAGATCGGGACGGATCGGCAACAGAGCTTCATTAGGGAACACCTGCTTTATGGGAAAGCTAATTGTGCCCGCAGAATGAATCGGTCGGCCTTTTTCTTGGTGCAGGAGCGGCACCCTCCCACGAGGGTTCAGCTGCATCCACTCGTTCCGCCGCAGTTTCCGCACTTGTAGCAACTTCCATTGCGCACCATCAATGCACCGCAGGTCGAGCAGAGCGGAGCATCCCCTACCTGATACGCATCCTCATGGAGCGTCGACACGCCGGTGCGAGACGTCTGGTTCGGCGCTTCGGGGGCGGTCGCACTGGTTGCCGCTGTTGTGACAAACAGTGGCAGTTGCGTTCCGGACAGGAAGCGCAGCTCAAGCCAGCGGAAGAGGTAATCCATGATGGACTTGGCATAGCCCAGCTGCTCGTTGCCGGTCCAGCCCGAGGGCTCGAACCGGGTATGCGAGAGCTTGCCGACCAGCACACGCAGCGGAACCCCGTGTTGCAAGGCGACAGACACGACGGTGCCGAAGCACTCCATCAGTCCGGCGATCGTCGAACCTTCCTTGGCCATGCGGATGAAGATTTCGCCTGGCTTGCCGCTTGGATACAGCCCGACGGTGAGATAGCCTTCGTGTCCCGCGATGGAGAAGTGGTGGGTGATGGCGGCGCGCTCGTCCGGCAAACGATGGCGGTTGGCAGGCGGCGGACCCGAAAGGTCCTCCTGCTCTGTAGGTTCGCTGGTAGCTGCTGGACTCACCAGATGTGACATGGCGACCTCCATTCGATCTGGCGTACTGCGTGCTGAAGCAAGGTGCAAGGTTTGTATCCTGAGTTCGAAACTCCGTCAAACGGACCCACGGCAGCAAAGTTGGGGAACGGCTACCTCAATACTCCCGAGTGGAGCCCTTTTCGCCATTGCACCAGAAGTGTGCAGCCTGGATATTCTCGGGATGGTCGTCTCTCCGCGACCCTCCCATTCCTTTCGGATCGATGTGATCGGGCACGATGTCGCCGTAACTGGTGAACGCCACCTGACAGATCGCACATTGCCGGTTCTGTTCGACAATTTTGCGGTTGAGCAACTTCCGCATCTCCGCTTTCGAACGCAGTTCGCGATATCCCCTGGGGTGATGCGGGTCTTCGATCCGCTGCACCCCAAGATGTCTGACGCTGCTTCCCTTCTGGATCGGCTCGCGGCCACAGCAATAAAGGGATCGGTGGATGGGGCAGAATTCCTTGCGACGGAGTTTCATGAACTCTCCTTCGGCTTGCTTATGTGGGTTGGAAACGAGGTTCTGCTTTGGGGCGTGTAGCTTCAAGTGCGGTGAGGAATTATCTGCCTGAGCTATCTAGCCACGCGCTCATGGGAGTCCGAGGCTTTAGTCATGACAGCTCCCCGCCGAGCTTGGTTGGTGGTCTGGTTGCTTCTCGAGTAATAACGCGAAGTGACGGTAACTTTCCACAAGCCGACTTCTGGGTAGTAATCCGGCTCCGTGAGTGTATTGGCGATTTAGCGTGGATCCAGAATTCTTCCTGGCTACATGGGCGTTTTGGGGGATACATCTTCTGGAACCCCGTGCGGGGTATATTCATCAGCATGCCGAAGGGGGCATTGGGATGGCCACAAGCTGCGAAGACAAAAGTCTCGAGCGAAGCCAAGAAGTCATTCGGAGTGGAGTCCCTGGGCCTTGAGTGTTCCTTACTCTCGCTCATAACCGTGCAAACACGGTCGCACGCGGTGCCGATCAGAGCTCCGGTTATTGCGGTGTTTGTTTGCGGTCGTCAACGGCCGATCGCGAGAGTCGGATCCCAAGCTTTTGCATCCTGAGCTGGAGCGTCGAACGCTTTAGCCCCAGGAGAGCCGCCGCTCCGCCCGGTCCCGCAACCACTCCATTCGCCTCGTCCAGCGCACGGAGAATCTGGCTCCGCTCTGTCTCTTTCAGGACGTCCTGAAGGCTCTCGTGGGACGTTTTGCTGGTGAGAACCGGCGATGCAGTGGAAGTCACATCCGGGCTGAGTTCGGCGATGGCGACATTCAACACAGGGCCTCTCGAGATAATCACCGCCCGTTCAATCACATTTTGCAGTTCTCGAATATTTCCTGGCCAGTGATAGCGGACCAATGCCTGCATGGTTTCAGAGGGAATGGTGTCGATGACACGCTGATTGCGACGACTGAAGTCCTTGACGAAGTGGCGGACGAGCAGCGGAATGTCTTCTCTTCGTTCGCGCAATGACGGCACTCGGATGGGAAAGACATTCAGCCGATAATACAAATCAGAGCGGAACCTCTGTTCCTCCACCATCGATTTGAGATCGCGATTCGTTGCGGCGATCAACCGCGCATCGGTGCGAATCGTGCGCGCGCTGCCCAACCGTTCGAACTCACGTTCCTGCAGAACACGCAAAAGTTTTGGCTGGAGTTCCAAAGGGATATCGCCGATTTCATCCAGGAAAATGGTTCCGTGATTCGCCAGTTCGAAACGACCGACACGCTGCATAATCGCGCCAGTGAATGCGCCTTTTTCGTGACCAAAAAGCTCGCTCTCAAGCAAACCGGTAGGAATCGCAGCGCAGTTGAGCTTGACGAAGGTGTTTGATTTGCGAGAGCTGAGGTTGTGAAGTGCCCGCGCAATTAGCTCTTTTCCGGTGCCGGTCTCTCCATAAATGATCACGGTGGAATCGGCGGGCGCGACCGTCTCGATCTCTTTCAGAACCCCGCGTAACTGCTCGCTGTTTCCGACAATATCCTCAAAGTGGAGCTCGCTGCGGATCTCGGATTCGAGATAGACATTTTCCTGCGCGAGCCTATCCTTGAGTTCGGAAACCTGCCTGTACGCCACACTATTTTCAACGGCGACAGCGATTTGATTGGCGACCTGACCGAGAAAGGTAAGATCATCCTCGGTGAAGGCATTCTCACGCGAACTGCCAAAACCGAATACGCCGAGCACGCGTTCCCGGATGATCAGAGGGTAAAGGCAGAGCGAACGGTGCCCCATTGCGAACTCGGGGTCGGTGGCCAGCTCTTCCTTAGTGGCGATGAGCGGCTTGCCCGTCCGGAAGACAGTCCTGGTCCGTTCGGTTGCGGGCCGGACAGTTATCTTGTCGTGCTCGGCGTGCTCCACGACGTAGTGGCGTAATTCACCATCTTCCGGATCCGGGAGAGCCACTCCTACGCCGTCGCATTGCATAAACTGCCGGATACTCACGACAGTTTCCCAAAGTAGGTCACGCAGCTCCAACTTGGTCACAATCCGATTGGTGATGCCCAGGAGCAATTGCAATCGGGCCTGCGCACGCGCGTCATCCATCGCCACGGCGATCTGATTCGCAACTACGGACAAGAATTGTTGATCCTCGTTGGAGTATGCGTCACCAAGATGGCTGACGAACCCGAGGCTCCCCAATTTCCGATGCGCCGTGCTCAGCGGAAAGGCGCACAGCGAACGCAGTCCTAACTTGGACAACTGCTCGACCACAAGCGGAAATCTCGTCTCGCGGTCGATGAACGGAATCACTATCGCCTGCTGATTCTGGTACACCCACCACGGAATCGTTTTCTCTTTTGGAATACCTCGTAAGGCGAGCGCCTCAAGTCCACTGTCATAAGGCTCGGGGAAACGCCAGTGGACCCGATTTACACCGGAATCGAACTGAGCGATGGCGTCAAACGGAACCAGTTGATGCAATTCGCCGGCGAGGGTCTGGAACAGGTGCTCTTCCTCCGGATGAGACCGGATCAATTCCGCGATGCGCACTAACGCCTCGTATCGCGAAGCATGGCCTACTCCGTGAGTGACGGCTTGCGGGCGATTCGATGAAGGCATACGGCACCTTACCGCGTTCATTGGATTACGAGCGGTGTCATGGAGATTCAGCGGCGCCTGGAGGGCCATCGTTTCCTGGCATCTGGCCGCTTTCCTGGTAGCGTGCCAGCGCAGACGGGCAGCCCGGCTTTGTTGCGATAGCGCTGAAGTCCTTGTCCCTGCTGTTGTTTAGCGGATCCGCCGATTTGGCACGACCCGTGCGATACACATTGGCAACGTTATGTTGCGCATCAGGATTCGCGAAGATGGCACGGTTTGCAGGTTGGAACTTGCGGGCAGGCTTGAGGGCCCGTGGGTCGCCGAAACAGAGAACGCCTGGCGTGGCTCGCTGCGCCCGGACCGAAGGATCGAAGTCGATTTGCGACAGCTTACAGCTGTTGATGACGCTGGACGCGATCTTCTCGCGACCATGCAGCGGGTGGGAGCCTGCCTGATCGTCGAAGGCGTGTGGATGACCACGCTCATCGGCGAACTCAGTTCCCAGCACCCTTGCAAAGGCGCCAGGCCGCAGTCATCGGCGAAAAAGCCTCGCCGCAGGTCAACATCCCGGCAACAGGAGAAACAGTAAATGAAGATCAATTCCGTTCGGAAATGGAAATACGTGGCATGGGCATCAGGTGTCCTGGTTGCACTCATCCTGCTCGTGGTGGTTACTCACTCGGCGGCCAAGCCGGCGCAGGCCCCGCCAGTGCCCGTCGTGGAAGTCGCTGCCGCCGAGCAGAGAGATGTTCCCGTCTACGGCGAATGGATCGGAACCCTCACTGGGCAAGTGAATGCCGACGTGAAAGCGCAAGTCACGGGGTACCTGCTCACGCGGAACTATAAGGAAGGATCGTTCGTCCGCAAGGGACAGGTTCTCTTTGAGATCGATCCCCGCCCATTCCAAGCGGCGCTCGACCAGGCGAAGGGTCGGCTGGCTCAGGCGCAGGCCCAACTGATTCAGAGTCAGGCGCAGCTCGCGACCGCTGAAGCGAACCAGCTCAAGAGCCAGCTGGATGTGGAGAAGTACGGTCC
>DATAYL010000107.1:0-34056 GCA_036272575.1 Bryobacteraceae bacterium
GGCTGCTCATTGGGTTAAAGTGAAACGGCACGTGCGTCTTCTTCACTTTGTCCGCGGCGGCCAGTGCGCTCATCCGAAGCTCTTCTACGCGCAGCAGGCGGTAATCGTTGGCATCGAACGAAATCAGCGAGTGATCCTCAGGCGGAAGGCGCAATGCTTCCATGGACAGATGCTCGAGCGCAAGCAGCAACTCCGCGCGATTTTCGAGCAGCAGCTCCACATCCGCGCCACCAAACAGCACTGTGACCTCAGGGTTCTCCACCTCAGGATGAGGATTTTCGGAAGAGCGCAATTCGTACGATAAATCGAGGCCGGCGTGTCCGAGGAGCGGTTGCAGGAATCCGTCCAGTTTAGGCCGCAGCGAGTCAACAGTATATTTCATGCAAGCTATTTTTTGACCGTTTTCTTAACCGGTGCTTTCGTTGCCGGAGGCGGCGTGGACGGCGTAGGAGTGGGCATGAACCTGTTGATAATGAGTTGTTGAGCGATTCCTACCACGTTGCCGGTCAACCAATATAGTACAAGTCCGGCGGACGCGTAGTAGAACATGAACCCGAACATGAGCGGCATAAACATCATCATCTTTTGCTGATTCGGATCTACCCCGGCCGCCGGCGTGAGCTTCTGCGAAAGAAATTGCGTCGCAATCAGGATGATCGGCAGAAGATGGATCGGCAGCGACTCCGGCGATGACAGATCCGGCACCCAAAGCCACGGCGCGTGCCGCAGCTGAATCGCAATGCTGAGCACACGATAGAAAGCATAGAAGAACGGCAGCTGAACCAGCATCGGCAGACATCCACCCACCGGATTAACGCCTTCCCGCTTGTACAGGTCCATCACTTCCTGGTTCTGCTCTGCCTTCTTCGGATCGCGCAGTCCCACATTTTTGTACTTGGCGTTGATCGCCTGAATCTGCGGCTGCAGCTTTTGCATCTTGCGCGCCGACTTCAGACTGGTCAGGCGGAATGGAAATAGCGCCAGGTTGATAATCAGCGTCACCAGGATGATGGCCCAGCCGTAATTGAACGTCCAGTGATCTTTCACCCAATTCAAAGAAATAAATAGAGGCTTGGCGATAATGCCAAAGAACCCCCAGTCGATGATTTGCGAAAGTTTCGGGTTAACGCTCTTCAGAATGTCGAGATCTTTCGGACCCACGAACAGCGATAGATCGTTTTGTGGGCCGCTCGACAACCCGGCGCCGACAAAGGGAACCGGTTTCTCTTCTCCCTTGACCGTGACAGGGTCCGAAAATGTGCGGACTTCGAGCGAGGACGAATCAGCCGGCAGCGCTACTGCCGCAAAGAAAGTGTCCTCCAGTCCGGCAAAAGTATAATTCCCGGAGTCCGTAACGGGACCATTCTTAGCGTCCTTCGTGGTCTTGGTAATGAGTTTGGAAGTGGTCGCATCGTAGCGCACGGTATGTTCCGTAGCGGCAGCGTTGCGCACTTTGCTGTCCCCGAACCCGCCCCGCCAGGTCAGCAGCGCGGGCACCGGCACGCCATTCATCGAAACGCTCGATTTGATTTGCGAAAGATAGCTGTCTTTCAAAAAGGCGAACGATTTGTGAATGACGGTCTTGCCATCCGAATAGGTGTAATCGACCGTCAGGCCGTCCGCTGAAACTTCGGGCTTATACAGCACCGTGTTCGGATCGAAAGCCGGCTTCTGGCCGGTCAAATCGAGCGAGAACGGAAGCGGGATGTCGTTTGCCGTGTTAGCGATCACTTCCAGCGGCTTGCCGTCATCGTTCCGAAACTGCTTCAGGACCCAGCTCTTGGCAACTCCTCCCCGGTTCGAAAAAACAATGTGATACAGCGAAGTATCGATCTCGGTTAAAATCTGCGCAGGCGCCTCGACCTGTCCGGCAGGCTTCGCGGTGTCGCTCGGGGAAGTAACCGGACCAGTTGCCGCCGCAGCTGGCTTCTGGGTGGTTTCAACCGCCGCCGGCGCTTCATTCGCCGGCTTGACCGGCTTAGGCCCTGGCGCCGGTTTGAAGAAGTACTGCGAAACCAGTAGCACCAGCATCATCAGCCCCAGAGCAATGGGCAGGCGCTTTTCTAACGAAGGCGGCTGCGGCGAAACACCGCCGCCTGAACTATTGGGCATAAAAGGATCTCACTTCAGGAATCTCAACCGACAGGATCGTACCCGCCTTCGTGAAAAGGATGACATCGTCCCAGCCGCCTCAGCCCCATCCAAACTCCTCGGACCGCGCCATGCTTGCGAACTGCCTCCGCCATATACTCAGAGCACGTCGGATAATAACGGCACGCCGAAGGCAGCCAGGGCGAGATCACGAGTTTATAGGCCCGCAGCGCCAGAATTATGCTTCGCTGCATTTCGCGAATACCCGCCCCACTTCACGGCAAAGATCGTCGAATGGAGCATCGCCGGCACTCCGCCTTGGATTGAAAACAATCGACCAGTTCGGGGCCAGCCGGTCCATCTGCGAGCGCACCGCATGGCGCATTCGCCGCTTGATATGATTCCGTTTTACCGCTTTACCGATCGCCCGGGGTACAGTAAACCCACACCTTGACGGTCCTGTCTCGCCGGAACGCCGCAGACAGAATACGGCAAAATATCGGCTCGTCATGCGAGAACCGGATGAATAGATCTCACGATATTCAGACGAACGAAGGACGCGTCTTGTTCTCGGAAGTGACACCAGAAACAGAACCGCGCACGCTGGTAAGCGGAAACTACTTTGCTGCGCGCACGGCTGGCTCGTCGCTGACCGTGAGCTTGTGACGCCCTTTGGCGCGACGGCGGGCAAGAACAGCTCTGCCATCGGAAGTCTTCATCCGGACGCGAAATCCGTGGGTTTTAGCCCGCTTGCGGTTATTTGGCTGGAACGTACGTTTTGGCATTACTGATCAAATCCCTAGTATAAGGGGTTCGCCTTGCCGGGGGCAACCGGACCACCTTTTGCCCCTGTCCTTGTCAGGACGCTTTCGACCGGCCGCTACACTAACATTAGATGGCATCGCACGAGCGCGTGTTCGGCGCGCGCTTCTGGTCGTTGATTGGGGCCACTTTTCTCGGTTTCCTCGGAATGGGCACGGTGCTGCCCGCCTTAGCCCCGCACGTCCGCTACGATCTCGGCGGATCGGACCGCACGGTCGGCTGGGTCATCGGCGCCTTCTCTTTCGTAGCCCTAGCCAGCCGCTTCTTTTCCGGTCCGCTCGCCGACCGCAAAGGACGCAAAATCACGTTCCTCGCGGGCCTTTTCAGTTGCGCGGTGGCCGGCTGCGCCTACTTGCTGCCTTTGCATTTGGCAGGCGCTTACACCGGCCGCATCCTGCAGGGCTTCGGCGAAGCCTGCCTGTACACCGGCGCCGCCGCCTGGGCCGTCGAAGTTGCCGGCGTGGAACGCAGCAGTCAGGCCCTCGGTTATCTCAGCAGCGCCATCTGGGGCGGCATCTCCGCCGGTCCCGCCATCGGCCATTTGCTCGGCTCGTTCCGTAACGCCGCCCTCTTGCAAGTTGTCGCCGCTCTCACTAGTTTCGCGCTTGCGATCCTGGTCAAGGAAGACTTCAAACCCGCGCTCGTGAAAGCCAAAAGCCGCTGGTTTCCCTCGCACCTGCTCGGCCCCGGATTCGCCATCGGCTTCGTTAACGTGCATTACCCTGTCATTGCCGGATTCCTGATTCTGCACCTCGCCAGGTTCGGCAATTCCGGAGCCGCCGCCTTTTCCACTTATGCCCTGGTGATTTTGTTCTCGCGATTTTTTCTTGGAAGCCTACCCGATCGCATTCATGCGAGCATCACTTTTTACTTCGGCCTGGTGGCTATGGCTATCGGACTGCTCCTCATTGCTCACGGACCCACCCCCACCATGGCCGTGCTGGCGGCGGCCATCCTGGGCTTTGGGTTTTCATTTCCCTGGTCCTCCGTTGCGGCCACCGTTCTTCGGCGCACACCCGAAGCGCAGCACGGCTCCACGATCGGCTTCCTGAGCGCGTTTTACGACCTGTTTGTAGGCGTCGGTTCGCTCACCGCCGGCGCGGTAGCCGAGCGCCGCGGCTACTCGGCCGCCTTCCTCATGGCTGCCGGAGCCTTGGTGGCCGCTGCCATTGCCGGCCGATTCGTTTTCTTTGCCAAGGCGCCCGCAGAGCAGCTGCGAGAAGAGCCCTGCGCCGAACTCGTCGTCAACTGACAGCCGGACCCGCTCTCCCGCTAATACCTCGCCACCACGAGCCGGTAAAGAAACGCCCTGATCCAACCGATCACAGCGGTAAACATCACAAATAAAAGCAAGCCGGGCACGCTGTAGAGGGTGCCGCTGTGGTGATACCTTAATCTTCGAGATGAAGAAGCTAATCTGCTCGATAACTGCATGTTTGATCCTGACCGTAGCGGCCGCTGCGCAGCACGATCACGGACCAGGAGGACAAGGTGGCCATGGCGGTCCGCCCATTCCTGCTCACGGTCCGCAGCCGCATGGAGCACCCATGGGGAACGCGCATGAGGGAAACGCGCATCCGGGAAATGCGCATGAGGGAAACGCGCATCCGGGGAACGCGCATGAGGGAAACGCGCATGCGGATAATCGTGGCGGTGAGCATCAAGATTTTCGCGATCAACCGGGCCACCCAAATGCTCCTCACGTCCATACCAACGGCCAATGGGTGGGGCACGACAGCGGTCCCAATGATGCGCACTATCACCTGGATCACCCTTGGGCGCACGGGCACTTTGGCGGACCAATCGGTCACGATCATGTCTACCGGTTGGGCGGCGGCGGCCCTGGGAGGTTCTCTTTCGGCGGATTTTATTTTAGCGTCGCTCCGTACGATATCGCTTACTGTAACGGCTGGTTATGGGATAGCGACAACATCGTGATTTACGACGATCCGGATCATCCTGGCTGGTATCTCGCGTATAACACCAGGCTCGGCACTTATGTGCATGTGCAGTATCTGGGTTAGTTGATTGTCGTTACAAGAATCACCAGATCGATTTTGTGATCGGTCGCGGGTTGCTAGTGGGGGGTTGCCCAATCTTTCCACCAGAAATGAAACCGACGGTGAGGCCGGGAGATCTGACAACACCTGCAAACGTCGCCACGCGTGGAACATCTCGCTCAATGCAGAGGACCGGAATGGCACGAATGCCACCAGCGGATCGATCCAACGCATGTGAAGGCAGCCGTCCTCCGTTTAGCGCGGCTTAACAACGGCGTGATGATGAGAGCGGCGACCGTCACGATCATCCGACCCTAATTTGTGTCCCGCCGGACCCGAGCAAGAGGGATGTTGCCGAAATTCATTTCACGACAGCGGCGAGAATAAAGAGAAGTGTTCCCGTGATGCGGGCCGAGACCGACGGACGGAGCGTAAACCAGGATCTGAATCGGAGAAGTCGCCTGGCAGCGGGACTATATACTCGGTAAGCAAATTAATTTCACCTCGGGAGAATTGTCAACATGCAACTGCGTGTTCTAGCATTCGTGCTCGCTGGAGGCAAAGGAACTCGCCTTTATCCGCTGACTAAGGAACGAGCAAAACCGGCGGTTCCGTTCGGCGGCCGATACCGGATCGTCGATTTCGTTCTGAGCAATTTAATCAACTCGGGGATTTACTCGATCTATGTTTTGATTCAGTTCAAGAGCCAGTCGTTGCTGCAACATCTTCGCGAAGGATGGGAGGTCAGCGGGCTTCTACGAAATAATTTCATCATTCCGGTACCGGCGCAGATGCGTTCGAGCCACGAGGACTGGTATCGCGGAACTGCCGACGCCATCTACCAGAACATCAATTTAATTGAGCAGGCCGATCCGCACGTTGTAGTGATATTTGGCGCCGATCACATTTACCGAATGAATATCCGGCAAATGATTGAGTTTCACCTCAATAAACACGCGGCCGTGACGGTCGCGGCGATTCCGGTGGACAAGGAGTACGCGACGGATTTTGGCGTAGTCGAGACCACTCCGGAAGGAAACATCATCGGTTTTCATGAGAAGAAGGCCGACGCGCCAACCATGCCCGGTGATCCCAAAAAAGTCTATGCATCGATGGGCAACTATATTTTCTCCACCGATATGGTGTTACGAGAACTGTACGCCGACAGCAAGAACGAAAATAGCTCACATGACTTCGGCAAAGATATTCTGCCTTCACTGATCGGGCGCGCGGACATGTATGCCTATGATTTCAATACCAACGTAATACCTGGCGACCCGATTGATCTCCCGCAATACTGGCGTGATGTCGGCACACTTGACGCATATTACGAAGCGAGCATGGATCTGCGAGCGGTTTCGCCGGAATTAAATCTTTATAACCGTCAGTGGCCGTTGCGGACGGCGGGTTATTTCGATGCTCCGGCCAAATTTGTTTTCGACGAAGAAGGAAGGCGCGGGATGGCAGTAGACACAATCATTGCGGGCAGCTCAATTGTTTCGGGCGGATTCGTGAAAGGCTCGATTCTGGGACGCGGTGTGCGCATTCACACCGGCGCGCATGTGGAAGAATCGGTAATTTTTGATAACTGCGATGTGGGCCGCCATGCGAAAGTCAGGCGAGCCATCCTAGACAAGAACGTAAAACTGGCCCCGGGCACGCACGTCGGCTACAACCTGGATGAAGATAGAAAACGGTATCACGTTACCGACAGCGGCATTGTGGTGATCGAGGGCCATCACTCGACGGTCGACATTGCCAGCTTACAAGTCTAGGTCTGGAGGAGCCACTTCAGGCTCGCTGGGTCGGTGCTTGCGACGGCAGTACTGCGCTTACCAGATAAGCGGTAGCCACCACGACTGCACAGCCGACCACGTTGTACCAGAGGAATGAAACGCGGGTAAAAGCCGCCACCGAAAAGATTACGGCTTCTCCCGCGAGGACGCCTATGAAAGCAGCTGTGCCGCCTACCCGCTTGCAGAAGAAGGCGAGAACAAAGACACCCAAGAGTCCTCCATAAAAGAGCGACCCCACGATATTGACGCGCTCGATCAAAGCGCCAAAGCCGCGTGCGCCTATCGAAGCGAAGGTGACGGCATAGGCGCCCCAAAACAGCGTGAAGGCGCGGGAGGCCATGAGGTAATGCCGGTCCGGGCGGTCGCGTACCAGGAATCGCCGATAGATGTCTACCACTGAAACGGTGGCGAGCGAATTGATCTCACCAGAAGTCGAACCCATTGACGCGGAAAAAATGACGCCGATAACCAGGCCCACCACTCCCAGCGGCAGATACGTTTTCACGAAAGACAGAAAAATATAGTTCGTGTCGTCGTAAGCTGCGCCTCCATGCAACTTAGCGACCAGGCCGAGAGCTTGCTGGCGAGTGAGAGCAAAATTCTTCTCCACGCGGGCAAACTCATGCAACTCGCTTTGCCTCTGTTCTGTGGATTTTCCGCTATGTGCAACGAGGGCGAATGCAGCAGCGCGTCTTTGCTCGAAAGCATGTTGGTAATTGGTTTCGGCCGCTTGCCAATTAGCAGTTTTGGCAGCGCGCGCCGCTTCGGGCGGCTGGAAGATCATGGGTGGAGGCCGGAAGAGCGAGACCACAAAGACCATCACGCCGATAAAAAGAATGAAGAGCTGCATCGGAATCTTTACGCCAGCGTTGAAAATGAGACTCAGACGGCTTTGCGTAATGGAGCTGCCGGTGAGATAACGTTGGACTTGGCTCTGGTCGCAGCCGAAGTAAGCGAGCGCGAGGAAACCACCGCCGATCAAGCCGCTCCACAGGTTGTAACGATCGCTTAAGTCAAAGCGAAAATCGACCACATTCAGCCGCCCGGCCGCCGCAGCCAGATGAAGCGCATCGCCAAATGAAACCTGAGCCGGCAAAAGATGGATCGCCACAACCATGCTGGCCACCAAAGCGAGAAAGATCATCGTCATCTGCTGGACGTCCGCCCAGGTGAGGGCTTTGATGCCGCCGCTGGCTGTATAGATCACGATCAAAGCACCGATCAAAATAGTGACGACCCGATCCGACCAGCCGAGAACGCCGGCCAACGCCACCGCTGGTGCATAGAGCCCAATACCGGCGGCCAGACCACGCTGAATCAGAAACACAATGCTCACCAGCGCGCGGGTTTTGGCATCGAAGCGCTGTTCCAGGTACTCGTAAGCGGTATAAACTCTCGAGCGATGAAAAATCGGCACCGCCGTGGCCGACAAAATCACCATCGCGAGAGGAAGTCCGAAATAAAACTGCACGAAGCGCATGCCATCCACATAAGCTTGGCCGGTGGTGGAGATGAATGTGATAGCGCTCGCTTGCGTGGCCAGAATGGACAGGCCCATGGCGTACCAGGGCATGGTTTTCCCGGCCAGCAGATACTTGCTTACCGTGTTACTGCCGCGCCCCCGGTAAAGGCCGTAACTTACCAGCGAGATGAGCCAAGTAAAGAAGACGACCCAGTCGAGTGGCCTCATCGCAAGCGGCTCGCAATGGCCCCCACGGTACTGCGCTCGACGGTGCCCGTTACGAGATGGGGCACACGCGCGGCTCTGCCCACATGTACTTCCTGCAATTGGGGAGTGGCGGCAAGATCTGTGAGAACGGTCTCTTCGATACCGGCGCCCACGAGCAGAGTGATTTCGGGTGAGGCAATGGCTTGCCAGGCGACCAGACGCTCTTTACGCGCAAGCCAGTCACCGGTTCCGCCAACCGTCAGTATGCGATCGATTTGGCCGAGGCGCTTCAGTTCCGGTATTGCGCTTGCCGGGTCAGGCAATTCGTCAAATGCTCGATGAAAGGTAACGCGGTGACCATCAGTGGCGGATAGAACATTGGCCATCGCCTCCCTATCGATCGAATCACCTTGTAAGAAGCCCATTACGAAACCATCTATCGGAAGCTGTGCCGCCTCCTTCGCGGCGCCCCGGAGAAGGTGCAGGTCGTGACCATTGTGCAAGGCCATGTCAGCGCTTTCACGCAACATCACGCGAACCGGAATATCGACGCTTTCAAGTACCGCACGGATCACCCGCAAGTGAGGAGTAAGACCGCCTACCTCTAGATTTCGGACAAGTTCCAGCCGGTTTGCACCGCCCGCTTCTGCCTCGATGGCTTCTTTGACAGACGTCACGATCACTTCGAGGTACTTGGCCATGAGGAGTCTGCCGCATTCTAACGCGGCACTACGTTTTCACGGCGCGAGTAGACGGGAGAAAATCGCTAGCGCGCCGATGAGCAGAACGAGGTAGCCGATAACTGCCGCATAAACGCGAGGCCAGGTTTGCAGAAAAGGCGGTGGCCCCTCATCTGTTTTGTCGATTGGCGTCTGCATCATGTCGACCCTATCACGCCTGGCAGAAAGAGCAGTGGCAATTGCCTGCATGAACGTATTAAACTAATAGTTTCGAAATAAGAGAGTCGCCAGAGACGTGCCCGGTTGAGCTTTTTTGCTGGCCGGGCACGTTTTTTGATCGTCGGATACACTGAGAACCGTGGGAAATCAGGCCACATCGCGCCAAGGTACAAATGTGCTTGTTGTTGACGACGAAGAGTCGCAGCGCTCGCCGTTGGCCGCTATGATTTCGGCCTGGGGATTCCGGGTCGAAACGGCTGGCGATGGCCAGGATGCCTTGGAAAAACTCGCCGTTTTCAACGCGAACGTCCTCGTTACGGACCTGATGATGCCGCGCATGGACGGTTTCGAGTTGATGAAGCGTCTGAATGGCGACGGCAATATGCCGCCAGCCATCGTGCTGACGGCCTTCGGCAATATCGAAACGGCCATCCAGACGATTCACGATCTGGGCGCGTTTTGGTTCCTGGA
Organism: Bryobacteraceae bacterium; assembly: GCA_036272575.1. Classification (GTDB taxonomy): domain Bacteria; phylum Acidobacteriota; class Terriglobia; order Bryobacterales; family Bryobacteraceae; genus Bog-105. The sequence goes on from DATAYL010000107.1 coordinate 9,749, forward strand.
AAAGCCAATCCAACCGGCGGCGCTCCGGGTGTTGCTGGAGCGCGCGGCTTCGCAAAGCCAGTTGGCCGAGGAAACTGAGCGCTTGCAGCGCCAGCTGGCCAACACCGGCGTCCTTGTGGACATGGTAGGCACGTCGCCCCAGATGCAGGAAGTATTCAATGTGGTCCAGCAGGTGGCGCCCAGCAAAGCCGCCGTCCTGGTAGTGGGTGAAAGTGGAACGGGAAAAGAACTGGTAGCGCGCGCCGTTCATCAACTCAGTAACCGGCGAGGCGGCCCCTTCATCGCCGTTAATTGCGCGGCAATGCCCGAAACGTTGATGGAAAGCGAATTATTCGGGCATGAGAAGGGCGCGTTTACGGGGGCGTTCGAGCGCCGAGCCGGTTGTTTTGAGTTGGCGCAGCATGGTACGCTGCTGCTCGACGAATTGGCCGAGATGCCGTCCGGAACCCAAGCCAAGCTCTTACGAGTGCTGGAAGATTCGAGGGTTCGCCGGCTCGGCGGCAAAAATGAAATCTCAGTCGATGTGCGGGTAATAGCGGCAACTAATCGTAATCTCGATGAAGCCCTCAAAACCGGCGATTTGCGGGAAGATTTGTACTATCGCTTAAACGTGTTCCAGATCTCACTGCCTCCGCTCCGGCAACGAATGACAGATCTGCCCGTATTGATTGAAACCCTTGTTGCGCACCTCAACCGGAAGCATGAATGCAACGTAACGCATGTCACTCCAGATGTGATGGAAGCCTTCCGCAAGTATTCGTGGCCCGGAAATGTACGCGAATTGAGGAACGTTCTCGAACGCGCGGTAATCATGGCGGGCGACGGCGTAATTCAAATGGCTCACCTTCCATATGATTTCGGCGTCTCGGTAGGTTCCCGGCCGCCTGCCCAGGTCTTCGAACCGGAGAGCGTTCGGCTACCCGTTGGTACGACCGTGAGTGATGCAGAACGGGCGCTTATCCAGTTGACTTTGCAACACACGAAGAACAACAAAACGCGCGCGGCCGAGATTCTAGGCATCAGTCTGAAAACACTGTTTAACAAGCTGAAAGAGTACGGTGCTTCAGATTCCGCTGAAGCGGTCGGCTAGTTCGCTTCAAACGGCAACTTGCGTCCCTGTAGGGGATGCTACGCTGGGGTTTTCCGTCCTTTCCGAGCGAAAGTAAGCCTCGGACAACTAGACTTCGACTGATGACCTCACCCACTGACCTGAAGAGAACCGCGCTCTTCGAAGCGCACTGCGCATCGAAGGCTCGGCTCGTCGATTTCGGTGGCTGGCATATGCCAGTTCAGTACTCAGGCATTGTGGAAGAGCACAATGCGGTCCGAAACTCGGTCGGTATATTCGATGTGAGCCACATGGGTGAGATCGATATTCGCGGGAAGCAGGCACTCGATCTGGTGGATTATATAGCCACCAATCATGCGGCGCGGCTTAAGACCGGCCAGGCTCACTATTCGGCGCTGCTTTACGAACATGGCGGTTTTGTGGACGACATTCTGGTTCACAAGGTGGCGGACGATCATTTTTTCCTGTGCGTAAACGCCTCCAATCAGGAGAAGGATTTCGAGCACATCTCGGCGCACAATCGTTTCGACGCCGAAGTGATCTTCTCCAGCGCCCATTTTGCGCAGCTGGCTATACAAGGGCCAAAGGCGCTCCAGACTCTGCAGAAGCTGACCGATTTGGACCTAAGCTCCATCAAGTATTACTGGTTCACCGATGGAACAGTGAGCGGAGCGGTGGCGCGTATCGCCCGAACTGGCTACACGGGTGAGGATGGGTTCGAAATTTACATCGCCCCTGAGCAGGCGGCCCGTTTGTGGGATGAGATTCTGGCCGCTGGAAAAGAGTTTGGCATTCGGCCGTGCGGCTTGGGGGCGCGCAATACCCTTCGCCTGGAGGCCAAGATGGCCCTGTATGGCCATGAGTTGACAGCATCCATCAATCCCTGGGAAGCGGACCTGGGCTGGATCGTCAAAATGGATAAAGATTTCATCGGCAGAGCGGCCCTTGAGAGAGCCAGGCAGGCTGGTGTTACACGTAAGCTGGTCGGTTTCGAGATGCGCGACCGCGGCATCGGCCGGGATGGGTATGAGATCTCGATTGACGGCAAACCAGCCGGCTGGGTGACGAGCGGCGGACCTTCTCCAACACTGAACAAGAACATCGGTCTCTGCTACTTGCCGGCCGATAAAGCTGCACCCGGGATACCGGTCGAAATAAACATCCGCAACAGTCCGGTCGCGGCTGAAACTGTTGCCACTCCTTTCTATAAGCGAGCCAAGCGATGAGCTATCCGGAAAGTTACAAGTACACAAGAGAGCATGAGTGGATACACCTGGACGGCGAACAGGGAACAATCGGCATTACCGATCACGCGCAACACGAACTTGGCGATATCGTATTCGTCGATCTCCCGAAGCCGGGCGCGGCGGTCACAAAGGGTCAGACGTTCGGCTCGGTAGAGTCGGTGAAAGCTGTCTCCGATATTTATTCTCCGGTGACTGGCGAAGTGGTCGAGGCGAACCAGGCTTTAGTGCAGAAACCCGAACGTTTGAATGAAGACCCGCACGGAGACGCGTGGCTGATCAAAGTCAGACTCAGGAATGGCACAGACGAAATTAATACACTCATGTCCTCCGCCGATTATCAAAAGTACGTAGGCGCGGAGTAATCGAAGCTGCGCCGGGAATTAACTTAGTTGCGATATTTACCGAAGTCAGATTCTGAGCGTCGGGAGATGCTCACTACGATTGGGCTGAAATCGGAAGAAGACCTGATCTCCTATCTTCCGCCCGCTGTTCGCTTTGATTCACGCCTGGCGATAGAGGACGGTAAGAGCGAATACGAAATTGTAGACTATTTCAAAGCGCAGGCCGCGCGCAATGCGAATGGTCACCCTAGCTTTCTAGGTGCCGGCGTCTATCATCACTTTCGTCCGGTGCTGGTCGATAGCGTGGTGTCACGAGGCGAATTTCTCACTTCGTACACGCCATATCAAGCCGAGATTTCGCAAGGCACGCTCACCAGCATCTTTGAGTTTCAGACAATGGTGTGCCAGTTGACCGGAATGGACGTAGCGAATGCCTCCATGTACGACGGTTCGTCCGCCGTACCGGAAGCGGCCATGATGGCGGTCCGCGTCACGCGCCGTGACAAGGTATTGATCGCACGCAGCGTTCACCCGGAGTATCGCGAGGTACTGCACACGGCGACACAGCACCAGGGCATACCAGTAACCGAGCTTGCGTATGCCAGGAATGGCCGTCTGGATTTGGATGACTTGCATAAAAAACTGGACGACCAGACGGCGGCCGTAATCGTGCAAACGCCAAATTTCTTTGGTCTGCTCGAACAGGTCCGCGAGATTGCGTCTATTGTCCAGGCGAAGGGAGCGTTGCTGGTGGTGGTTTTCACCGAAGCGGTAGCGCTCGGCTTAATTGAACCGCCGCGGGAAGCGGATATCGTGGCCGGTGAGCTGCAAAGTTTTGCGATTTCGCCAAGCTACGGCGGCCCATATGCCGGCATCATTGCGGCCAAAGAGAAATACATCCGGCAGCTGCCCGGACGCCTCGTAGGTGAGACCACTGATGCGGCAGGTCACCGCGCCTTTTGCCTGACGCTGGCGACCCGCGAGCAGCATATCCGACGTGAGAAGGCCACGTCCAATATCTGCACGAATCAAGCATTGCTAGCTCTAATGGCGACGGTATTCATGGCCATTTACGGCAAAGAAGGATTGCGCGAACTTGCGGAGCAGAACCTGGCGAAAGCGCACTACTTGGCCGGTAAGTTAGATCTACAGTTCGAAGGCCCGTTCTTCAACGAGTTTGTCGCGCGCGCCGGCGGCCGTTCGCCCGACCAAATCAACGAGCAACTAGTCGCGCAGAACATCATCGGAGGTCTACCGCTCGGACGTTTTTATCCTGAGCTCGCCCATTGCATGCTGCTATGTGCAACGGAAATGAGCAAGCGAGCGGATATGGACACGGTTGCGCGTGCCTTCTCGAAGGCGAACTGAATCAGAGGGCCTGTTGCATGATCAAGAAAGTCTCCAAACATATCGTTCAGAATGAGCCGCTGCTCTTTGAATTGAGCTCGCCGGGCAAGACTGGTTATCAGTTGCCGCCGCTGGATGTTGCTGCCGTGAAACCGGAAGAGGTCTTGGGCCGCGAGAATACCCGAAATGAGATCGAAGACTTTCCGGAAGTGAGCGAATTTGAAGTGCTGCGCCACTTCACTCGTCTTTCCACCTGGAACTACGCGATCGACCTGGGACTGTATCCGCTTGGTTCCTGCACGATGAAATACAATCCGCGCGTGAACGAATTGGTGGCGCGCACGGAGGGTTTAGCGTGGGCTCACCCGTATCAGCCCGAAGCATTGGCTCAGGGCTGCATGGAAGTAATTGCTGCGCTTGAGAAAGCTCTCGTCGAGATCACCGGCATGGATGCGGTCACGCTACAACCGGCGGCCGGTGCGCACGGCGAGTTCACCGGTATTCTGATGATTCGCGCTTTGCTTGAAGCACGCGGCAATGCACGCAAAAAAATCCTGGTGCCGGATTCGGCACACGGCACAAATCCAGCGACTGCCATGGCGGTTGGCTATAGCGTCGAGAACATCAAGTCGAACGAACGCGGCATGGTCGACCTGGAAGTTTTGGCGCGGGCGGTTACGGAAGATGTGGCTGGATTGATGATCACAAACCCGAACACGGTAGGCGTATTCGAAGAGAACATCCAGCAGATCTGCGGTCTCATGCATGATCGTGGCGCACTCGTCTACATGGATGGCGCGAATATGAATGCGCTGGTCGGCGTGGCGCGACCCGGCGATTTCGGCGTCGATGTCATGCATCTCAATCTCCACAAAACCTTTTCTACTCCGCATGGCGGCGGTGGACCCGGTGCAGGCGCAGTGGCAGTGGCCAAAGTATTGACGCCTTACTTGCCTTCCCCACGCTTGAAGCAGCAGGACGGAAGTTGGACCTGGAATTACGACTTGCCGCAATCGATCGGACGCGTAAAAGCGTTTTATGGAAATTTTGGTGTGCTGGTACGGGCGCTCGCCTATATCATGGCGCATGGAGGCAACGGTCTACGACAAGCCACGCTCGATGCGTTGCTCAATGCAAACTACCTTCGTACGCTGCTTGAGCCGCATTACGAGTTGGCCTACAAAGCGCCCAGTATGCATGAGTGTGTGTTTAGCGATGACCGGCAGGCGAAACGTGGTGTACGCACAGGTGATATCGCCAAGCGCTTGATCGATTACGGCTTTCACCCGTACACTGTTAGCTTTCCATTGATTGTCCGCGGAGCTTTGATGATCGAGCCAACTGAAACCGAGAGCAAGCGTGAACTCGACTTATTCGCGGACGCCATGGCTTCTATCGCCCAGGAAGTGGAAGAGAATCCGGAACTGGTGCTAAAGGCGCCCCATTCGACGCGGACGCCTCGCGTTGATGAAGTGACTGCGGCACGCAAGCCGATTGTGCGCTGGAAACCTGCCGCTACGGCTAGCCTAGCAGCCGATTAGCCGCTGCTAACACCCGCTCGACCGGCAAATCCTCGAGCGGCTGCGAGCGCAAAGTAATAACTCTCTTGCCGCGCGGACCCCACACGGCTGGATCAGTTGGGCCAAACAATGCGAGCACCGGCACGCCGGCGGCACCGGCGAGATGCGTGATGCCGGAATCGTTCCCGATATACAGCGCGGCGCCGCTGACCCAGGCTGCAAGCCCGCTCAAATCTTCGAATCGATGTACTTCTGCGAGCGGCTCTTCCGGACCGGCAACCCATTCAACAGGATGGGGCAATCGCGCGGCCAATGCGCGATAACAAGCTAGCGGCCAGTTCTTCTGCTTGCTTCCGGAAAACGGGTGCACAACAATCGAATGCCGCGAAACGCTACGACGCATATGTAAGCGCGGACGTTGACCAAGTGCCGCCCCAACTTGCGCGGCAAAGAAATCCGCTGCATGTCCCGTGTGACCCTTTGGTGGCAGCGCCTCAAGAAATTCACAATGTGTTCCGATCTTCTCAATGACCCCGCGAAACTCGGGTCGATTTGTGCCATACCAGCTGACGATGGAATCGAAAGTCCTGAGCTTCTCGGCCAGTTTCTCTGGTACCGGTAAGTCGCCCAGGCCGACCAGATCGATTCCCGTCGAGGATAGCGGTCGCACTTGGGCTCCAAACGAGATAAGTGGCACAACCGGCGACGAGATCCAGATCTCGCCGTAGTCGCTCGTTGCGACCAGATGTTCGAGCGCCGGGAGTGCCAGCAAGCAGTCTCCGATCGCGCCCGGACGCAAAATGAGCCGCCGCACGCTGCGCTAGAACCGGTACAACGTGCGCGCGTTTTCCCGGAGCACCATATGTACCAGCTGGATAGCACGCGGTTCGGTAATTTCGCGATCGTTCAGCATGCCGGTCAGCGCGAGCCCAAGAGATAATCGCCCGTTCTGCGCCGCGATCCAGGTCGTCTCTTCCCAACCGATGCTCTCGGAAAAGGGACTGCCGTCCGTGCCGTATAGTACCTTCTCCGGAGCAGCTTCCAGATAAAGCCGTAACGCACGCGCAGCTTCCACCGGGTAAGTCCAATAACTGAAGCCTGAATAATCCAGGTAAACATTCGGCTTAAGTATTGAAGCCGCGGCTTCACGCGCGAAGGGCCACGAGCCATGCAGCATAACAAACTTGGTGCGGCGCAACGATGGGTCGTTGAACACGGACTCCAGCGCGAACGGATTGGCGTTCTCATCCCGAAAATAGCTTCCAACGCCAATCGATGTATGAATATGAATGGGCACGTTCAGGCGGGCGGCTTCGTGCGCGATGTAGCGAAACAGATAGTCCTGCAGCATCTTATATTCTTCGGGTGTGGGCTCCGACGACTGCGCGTAGATCGCGTAGACCCGCTCCGCATTTTCTTTCTGCGGATTGCTTATCTGCAAATCCCGCAAGTAGGCCAGCTCGAATTTGAGCGCCACCGCCCCTTGCGATTTCCAACTCTCGAGCTGATGTGAAAGGAAGGTCAGATAATCGTCGAGGGTCGATGGAAGACGCGCCAGATTGGCCGCTTGCATGTAGCCGTGCAGCAGCTTTTCCTCGTTATCAAGGAAGCTTTTGTGTTCCGGATCCTTGGCTTTGATCGAAGCATTGTTCAACGGAAACAAAAACATATCTACAAACGGAACCCACTTGAAGCGATCGGGCGATAGCCCTCGACCCATGGCTACGCGATTTGCCAACATGATATCCGTGTCCGCCCGATTCAGAACCCAGACTGGATACAAATCTCCTTTTTCCCGCATCGTGTCCTGCTTTTCTTTTTGCAGAACTTTCAGATGAGCCGGTGCCTCATCGTTGAACGGGTATTTGAATAACGTGCGCCAGGCTTCCGGAAAATAGGGGCTGCCCGCTAGCAATGGCGTGGGCAGAGCGGGTTCCTGGATCGCGTCGGCCGGCAAGGCGTCGAAATCCCGGTCCACTTCCCCGGCACTCACGACCTTCTGCGGATGCGCATGATTATCGATGGCGCGCACTTGCTTGAGCTCGGCCGCAATCCCACTTTCTATATAAAGACTGCTCGAATGATTGGCACGGCACGAGCAAAGCGGCAGTATCACAATCAACCAGAAAGCGATAGCGCTTCGCCGGCAGTTTACATGCATGTGCCTGCTTATTGAACGGAAACGGGAACGTGTACCTCAACGGTTGTTGGCCGGAAGCACATCTGGTTGTCGCAGGCTTGGTAGCGCAGCTTACCCGCCATCGTCGATGAACCGACTGGCGCATTGGCTGGCGTTTGAAATTTCGTCTCTATCGGAAATGTTCCGGTAAACACCACCACGGACTGCGTCCCCACCGTGATTTCCTCAGGCTTTGGATAGGTTATCTCCTGCGACTGCAGCGGCCCGCTCGTCCAGGTTAACTTTAGAGGAATCAGATACTCGTCCTTCGGCTTGTTGCTGTTCACATGAAACCCCGGCAGCACCCCCACCTCGAGCTTCTGCGATACAGATTCGCCCCGTTTCACTGTGATGGGATCAGGCGGATGAACAATGAGCTTATTTTGCTGGGCTGAACAGTAGAGCGGTAGCAGGAGTGACACCGCGCAAACCAGCGTTAGTCGGTTTTTCATCGAGCAGGCTTTCAATTTCATTGACGTATTCGTTCTTCCCAATCAGGCCGATATGCGGCGGAAAAGCGAACTTGCCGTCACGATCAATGATAAACGTTGTAGGCAGCGAATCGAGCCCGCCGTAGAGTTGGCTTAGGGAATCGTCGCCCAGCAGCACGCGGTAGTTCATCTTGTGCTCCGCAACGAAGGGTTTCACCGCAGGCCAGCCGTCTTCGTCCATCGACACACCAACGACTTCGAAGCCTTTAGACTTATACTGCTGCTCGAAGGTCTCAAACCACGGAATCTCAATCACGCAGGGGCCGCACCAGGTCGCCCAGAAATTGAGCAGAACCACTTTGCCGCGCAGATCCGAGAGCTTCACCTTAGCTCCACTGGCATCTGTCAGTAAAAAATCGGGAGCGGCTTTCCGGTCCTTGATGGAATTCGCGGCTGATTTCGCCCGCTCGTGCAGCGCCGTATCCGAGCTCGACTTAGACGCAGAGCAAGCGGCCAATACCCCCAAGCAGGTAAGTAGCGCAGCAAATTTAATTTTGGGAGAGGCCGAGTGCATGTACTTCTTAGTTTAGCTCCCGGCGGCCGATCCTTCAGCAAAGGAGCGTTCCCGCGAGATTCGCGCTGAACCATCGTTTACGCCGTTCGCGCCAGCGTATGGCCAAATTGCGATAAGGATCCGTTAGTTCGGGCAAGTAAAACCACGCTGCCGTATCGCAGAAACTTTCGCATACATATTCGCGCCAGGGCCGGTTCCCCAACTCGCGATTTGGTTTACGCATTAATATGCTTTTGCGGACCGCGGCCGATTCCCCCAGCTCTCCGCGCGCTCGTGCTAACCATTCTTCGACCAATAGACGACTAAACGATTGCCGTGCCGGATTGCCTAAACGTACCCAGACGAAATGAAAAAGCTCATGAATGATGATCGACCGGAAACCGTCAAAGGAAGCCAAAAGCTCCTTTTCGAGAACAATGCGACGACTGCGGATGAAAGTGGCCGCATGGACAGCTGAGCCAATTCCGGGTCGCCCGGAGAGTAACTTGCCCCGATACGCTGTTAATTGCGGTTTCAGATCAACCCGGATAGCCTCGCCTTGGAGCACGGGCAGACGGGTTTCCAATTCAGACAGAACAATGCGGCTCGCGGCCGGGAAATTAGCGGTGGGGCGTAGTTGCACCGGGCGGTGGCGCGGTGGCGTCTCCAGGTCGGGCCAAGGAAGGCGTATGCACGCTCGAAGTGCCCGTTTGATTGAAGAACGCTGGATCCTGCACCTGAATCTTGTATTTATCCACTTCCTGCTTCACGGCTGCCTGGCTCTGCTCGTTCTTCAGCTTCTGCTGAATCTCGGGCTTCGCCTGATCAAACGTCAGCTTGGTTCGGCTATCCAGTTTCACAATTAGCAAAGCGTTTGGGATACGAATTGGCTCGCTCGACTGGCCGGCTTGCAAACTCTGGATTGCCGTTTTAATGGATGCGGGCAGCTGTGGGTCACCTACGCTGTAAGTGCCCAAATCGCCACCCCGCGAAGCGGCCTGCTGATTATCGGACTCTGTCCGCGCCAACGTCGCGAAATCACCGCCGGCTTTCAGTTTCTTTTCGATGTCGTCCGCTTTCGCGTGCGCTTCCGGTTCTGTCCGGCTGCTGGCAGATCCGCTGGCCGGTGTGCCCGGTGGATTGAACGCTACAAATATTCCGCTGAGCTTCACCCGATCGAACTCCAGCGGGTGCGCATTGTAATACTGTTGTGGATCGCCTGTAGCTGTAGCCGTGGACGAACTCGTCAGCTTGTTGAGATAGGCCTGCGTCAGAATGTTTTCCCGGGTGAGTTGCAGCTGCTCTTTCCAAGGTGACTGCTGATCCAGGTTCATCTTTTCAGCCTGCTGCGCAAGCTGCTGGCTCATGTAGATCTGTTGCACAACTGCCGATAAGTTCGACTCGTAGCGTTTCAACTGGTCCGGAGGGATGGCGCTCAGATAACTTTCCGCCTCTTTTGCCGTTATCTGTTTGCCGTTTATGGTTGCCACCACGCGAGTGGGATCCTGCTTGGCAACGGCTTCCGGTCCTCTGACCTGAAGCTGGTTGGATCCCGTGGTTGGTGAAGTCTGAGTCGTGGTGCTACCAGGAGTTGTTCCTTGGCCAGAAGCGACGGCAGCACAGAGCAATGCTGAAAGTAAAAAACTGCTTTTCATTCAAAAGTTGGAGTTCGCTCCTACTCTAGCATGGGAAGCAGCGCCCCAAAGGGGCCGTTACTGAGCGACGACGCTGGCCTTTTTCAGGTGCGCCGCGGCCTTCGCTTTGGCGGCATCGCTGATCTGAATATTGTTAATAACTTGCGTCGCCCCTGCCGTTCGCGCCATGCGCGTCGCGGAGCCTTTGTGCTGGATAATATTGGTGCTTCCTTCCCACGTCACCACGCCGTGCTGCACGTGGAAATGGAACCCGTCCTTGCCGATCTTTGATTTGGCCAGTTTCATCCGGATCGTCGCGTCGATTTGAGCATCTGTATGCGGTACGTTGGCGTGCGTGGCGGTAGGCGTCGACCGTCCGCTGGCCGAAGCGTTTCCCGGCAAGCTCAGGAATAAGCCGAGTAGAGGAAGAAAGAGAAAAGCGAGTAAGCGTTGCATAGGTTTTTCCGAATAACCAAAGAGCTGGATATCCAGAAGAGTAGTTGCGGAATCGCCGAATCCTCGCAACCCAATTGGGCAGCAAGCTACGCTCTTAGTGAAGAAATTATGGAGCGCACCCCACCCGCCGAGGCGCCGCCCCGCCACTATTGGCGTTATACGCTGCTGATTCAGTTAACGGTCCTTCTATTATTGGTGGTTCCGTTTGTCTCCGGAACTTTTCGGGACAACGATCAAGCCACCATTTTGGATGGCAGCTGGCTCCTGGCGCATGGGCGGGCTCCCTTCTTTCATGCGCTTTTCTACAACTTCGATAAGCAGTGGGGCGTGTTTCTTGCACTGGACTGGCTTTTTCGCGCCCTGCCGGGAGTAGACCCGGTCTTATCCGCCAACGTGCTGCTGACCGTTCTCGCTTCGCTGGCCTGGATTTCGCTTGGGTTCCGAGCCGGACGTACCCGTCAAATGCCGCTTCCCCTGCTCCTGCCCATCGTGCTCTCGCCGGTTTTAGTGCTTTATATTCCTTATCTCGGTACCGGCTGGTTTTCGCTGGCCTTTCTACTTCTTTCTTACTTTTTCCTGGGAAATCGAAAGTCGAAGAGCAGCCAGGCCTTCGGCATCTTCCTTCTGGGTGCCGCAGCAGCCTGTCGCGGCGACGTCGCGCTCGCCGTGCCAGCACTGCTTCTTTCTCAGATATCCCGCAGGTCGCTTTTCAAGCTATTGCGGACGCCTTTGGCCTGGCTCCTGGGTGCGGCAGCCGTTTTGCCTGTCATTGCCGGCAAGCTTATGGCCGGAGCAAGCATCCCCGATGTCAATCCGTTTTCCTTGGATCTGAGGGCTTTCGTGGGCTATCTGGTATTCGGCTTAACGCTGGCCGTTGGGGTCTTGCTGGTCGGCTCGGTCGTCTTCTATACCCGGGTAGGTATTAAAAAGAAGCGATTCCGTCTTTTTTATTTACTTATGGCCGTAGCGCCGCTGATCCCACTCGTCTTCTATTCGCCTCAACTGTATACGCTGCGCTACTTCTTTTTGACCATCGCGAGCGTGTTGTTTGTGACCGGCAGCCGCCGTTCTGTCTGGTGTTACCGAACCACCCTCCAGCGGCGGCAACGCTGGCTGCCGCAAACACTCGTTGCCCTTACAGTCGCGCCTTGGTTCATAGGCGTCTCAGTTCCGGTTCTGAGTCACCCTGGGCTCACACTCACTGCTCCCACTCGATTTCCGACGGGCGACGGGCGCTTTCCCATGGGCGCCTATTTAGGCTTCAGCTGGCAGGTGCTAGCCAAAGATCATCGGGCGATCGATCATAACGAAAACATGTGGATCGCCGCCCGTTCGGTCCACTATTCGGCCTGCCCCGGCGGCAGCGTTCCGTTCCTCGTCACGCCCATGTCGAATTACCTTCAATTCGCCATTCGCTTGCAAGGTGAAAAACCCCTACCGATCGATTACATGGCGGAGTCACCCTGCGGGCGAGCCTACGTAGATGCCCGCTCCATTCTGCGCGGCTATCGTCCCGATGTTCGCGACGGAGATTTCTTTGGCTACCACATAACGTTCGCTTCCTCGGCGGAAAACGGCCAGCTTATCGCGAATGTAAGTCTGCACGGCGCGCGGACCGACGAAGCACGCACACTTGAGCAGTTGCGTGACGTGCTGGGCCGCCGCGAGATCGATATTTTCTCGAATCGGCACCGCTGGTACATCACGACCCAGGAGGGTCTCCGATACGCGGTATTTGGCTCGGGACCGTGCCAGGTGCAAGGTGTTAATGCCAATCCGTCAGCTTTGATACAAGCTGTCTGGATCGGTCCGGCTCAGAAACGGAGAGTAGCAGTCGAGTGTAACGGCAATTTCGCCGGTTGGGCACACACCACGCTGCCGCCGTATTTAGGACTCTAGCCCCTTCGTCACAAACAAAATAACGCGTGCTCAGCATATCCGAGCGTTTTGCGGGTTGGAAGCGCTCGATAAAACGATTCTGTATCGTTCCAAACGCTTCTTGATGAGCACAATTCGCTTCCGCCACTTGCGGATTGCCCGGATCAGAAAGGCAATCCGCAAGCGTCTCGTATCTAGCTACAGCCGCTAGTCCCGCCGCAGTTCTCGCACTTATAACAAGAACCATTGCGAGTCATTATTCCGCCGCATTCCGAACACAACGGCGCATCCCCCACTGCACTCGCATCGAATGGCAGCGCGGCTTGCGGATCAGGAATGGTAGGCCGCAGCTTTGGCATCTCACCTGCCTCGCTCGCTTCCGATATTCCCAAAAATCGGCTTCCCAGCCAGCGGAAAATGTAATCAATGATCGACTTTGCGTATGGTACCTGTGGATTGCCCGTCCAGCCGCTCGGTTCAAAACGTACGTGGCTAAATTTGTCTACAAAGAACTTCAGTGGAACGCCGTACTGCAGGCCATAGCTGATCGAAGTCGCGAGCGTATCCATCAAGCCAGAAATTGTTGAGCCCTCTTTTGCCATCGAAATGAAGACTTCACCCGGTGTGCCGTCTTCATAGAGCCCAACCGTGATGTAACCTTCGTGACCCGCGATCGAGAACTTATGCGTGAGCGACTGCCGCTCATCCGGCAGCTTGCGGCGTACCGGCCGGTACACGATCTTTTCGACAGGCGGAACCGTCGCCGCCGGAAGGCCGATCGCGGCTTTCTTCTCACCTTTACCGGTACCGGAACTGAGCGGCTGTACTCGCTTCGAGCCGTCGCGATAAATTGCCACCGCTTTCAGGCCTAGCCGCCAGCTCTCCGTGTAGGCCTCCATAATGTCCTCGGCTGTCGATTCTTCCGGCATGTTGATGGTCTTCGAAATCGCGCCCGAAATGAAGGGCTGTGCCGCCGCCATCATGCGCACGTGGCCCATGTAATGAATCGAGCGACTCCCATTTTGTGGTCGGAAACTACAATCGAACACCGCCAAATGCTCCGGCTTCAAATTCGGGGCGCCCTCGATGGTACCGGTCGAATCGATGTGAGCCACGATCTGTTCCGCTTGTTCCGCCGTATAGCCGAGCTTGATCAGAGCTTGCGGCACGGTATTGTTGACGATCTTGATCACGCCACCGCCCACCAGCTTCTTGTATTTAACGAGCGCCAGATCTGGCTCGATCCCGGTCGTATCGCAGTCCATCATGAACCCGATCGTGCCCGTCGGAGCCAGCACTGTCACCTGCGCATTGCGGAATCCGTTCTTCGCCCCCACTTCGAGCGATTGCTGCCAGCAATCCTCCGCCGCTTTGAACATCGCCACTGGCACGCGCTTATTATCAATGCGGTTGACGGCTCTCCGGTGAAGCCGGATCACGTCGAGAAACGGTTCGGCATTCTCCGCATATCCCGGACACGGTCCCACCGCACCCGCCATCCGAGCACTCGTTAAGTAAGCCTGTCCGCACATAATGGCCGTAATACTAGCCGCAAAATCCCGCCCCTTGTCGCTGTCGTAAGGCAGCCCCAGCGACATCAGCATCGCGCCTAAATTCGCGTAACCTAATCCCAACGGCCGAAAGTCGTGCGAGTTTTTCGCGATCTTCTCCGTCGGGTAAGACGCGTTGTCGACCAGAATTTCCTGCGCCAGAATCATAGTGTCGACTGCATGCCGGAACGCCTCCACTTCAAACGTTCCATCCGGCCCCACAAATTTCATCAGGTTCAGCGACGACAGATTGCAAGCCGAATCATCCAGGAACATATATTCGGAACACGGATTGGATGCATTGATTCGCGCCGTATTCTTCGACGTATGCCAGAGATTAATAGTCGTATCGAACTGCATGCCCGGATCGCCGCACTGATGTGTCGCCTCGGCAATCTGCTGCATAATGTCGCGCGCCTTGTAGCGGCCTATGGGTTGCCCGGTGGGAACACTCTTCGTCCACCACTCCGTGTCGTCCACCACCGCCTGCATGAATTCGTCCGTCGCCCGCACCGAATTATTGGCGTTCTGAAAGAAAATCGAACCGTACGCTTCGCCATCGAGTGAAGCATCGTAACCGGCATCGATCAGCGTATGCGCCTTCTTCTCCTCCTTAGCTTTGCACCAGATGAAATGCTCTATATCTGGATGATCGGAATTGAGGATGACCATCTTGGCGGCCCGGCGCGTTTTGCCGCCGGACTTAATCACACCCGCGAAGGCATCGAACCCTTTCATAAAGCTGAGAGGCCCGGATGCGCGCCCACCGCCCCAGAGATGAGCATCTTCTTCCCGAATGGCGGAAAGATTCGTCCCCGTTCCAGAGCCCCATTTGAACAGCATGCCCTCAGTCTTCGCCAGATCCAGAATCGATTCCAGCGTGTCGCCAACCGAGTTAATGAAGCAGGCGGAACACTGCGGATGATTCTCGCCCGGCAGCAGCTTCTTCACGACCTGCGTCGCTTCATCAAAGTAGAAGCCGTAGCCACGGGCTTCCCGCACGCCCACATTGAACCAGACCGGCGAGTTAAAACAAGCCTTCTGAGTCAGCATGATGTGTGCCAACTCGTTGCGGAAGTTCTCCCCGTCTTCCTTCGTCTTGAAATACTTACCGGACAGCCCCCAGTCGGCGATTGTATCCACCACCCGATGTACCAACTGCGCTACGCTTGACTCCCGCTCGGGAGAACCCATGCGGCCATGAAAATACTTGCTGGCCACGATATTGGTAGCCGTCTGGGACCAATCGGCCGGCACCTCCACATCCCTCTGCTCGAAAATCACCGAGCCTTTGTCGTTGCCAATCGTGGCAGTCCGCAGTTCCCAGCTAATTTGGTCATACGGGGTAACACCCGTCTCTAGTTTTGCCGTAAAAAAGTGGGGGAACGACACGCCGGTCCGTTCCTCTCTTAGTAAGGGCTTGAATTCTCGGGTTTCTAGTGCAGGTGCGGTAGCGGTCAACATGAAGGTAATCCTGGCAGGACTGAACAGGCCTCAGCATATTCAGTCAACAGTGCTATTGAACCGCAATTCTTCGCCCCCGTCAATACGCCCAGGCCACATTATCTTGTGGATTATCTGTGCACAAACCCTACATAAAGTGGTTCCTAAACCACAAAGCTAACCCGTTTCGCTGGAAGTATTTATGGCCGGCGGTTCCATTCACGCCCCGTTTCGCCAATCCAGAGCGGGCCATCTACACACGCATTGGGAGTAGCTCTATCCCGACAAAATCCCAAAAACAGAAGATCTTTCGAATTTTGAAATTGTCTCTGCAACTTCGCGAAAGAAGGGCGCATCTCAAGACGTTGTAGGCAGTCTCGCACACGCTTTACCAGGACAAGTTCTCCAAAAAGACGCTTTTTAAGGACGCGGAACTCGCTTTTGAGAACCGATCTTTTGTATAGACGTCCTCCAGGGTACCGGGTAAGCGAACAATGAGGTTTCACTGCCTCGGGTTTGAGAAAGAGAAGGACATGGCAGAAATAAACGTAAAAGACTTCCAGCGTGTGCTGGAAGCGAAAAAAAAGGAACTCTTGGCGGGAGGTTCCGACCGCGAGGAGATCCTCATCGAAAACGCAGCCGAGGATTTTGACCGCCTGCAGCAGCAAATGAACCGGGAAGTGGCGATTCGGAATTTAGATCGCGAATCAAAGCTGTTGAAGGACGTCCAGCGCGCCCTGAATCGCATTGAGCAAGGTACCTTCGGCGTCTGTCTACGGTGCGAAGAGGATATTCCCGAGAAACGATTGAAGGCGCTGCCATGGGCCGCCTATTGCGTTTCCTGCCAGGAAGCGGTAGACCGGCTCCGCGCGGCGGGCGAATCCGTTGACGACGACCATCCCGAAATGTCTTCCGAGTTGGCGGCCGCCTAGGTAGTTGATGTGTCGCAGTCTCTCGAAATAACTCCGCAAGAAGCAAAGAGCCGCCTGGCTTCGCCTGGAAAAGCTACTTTAGTCGATGTCCGCGAGCCGAATGAATTTGCTGTCGCACATATTCCCGGCTCGCGGCTCCTCCCCATGCAGTCAATCCCGGCCGAGTTGCAGCACTTGGAGAAATTGGCTGATGGAGCGGACCTGCTGATTCTCTGCCATCACGGCGTTCGTAGTTTGCAGGTTGCCAATTGGCTACGTGCTCAGGGGATAGACAACAGCTATAGCATCGCGGGCGGAATCGATCGTTGGAGCCATGAAGTTGACCCGGAGATCCCGCAGTATTAGTGTTTGATCCTTTTGTAAACCTTTAAATTGAGTTTTACAACTTTGTGGCTATCGAATACGCTAACCGTCTTGGTCTTGCTGGTCAATCCATTCGCTTCCGCCCGTACTTCATAGTTGATGTCCGTGCTCAAACCGAAAAAATGATAGCGTCCGTCCGGCTGAGCTATATAGGATCGTACCTGTAGAGTCTTCGTATTCTTCAGCAGCACGATCGCGCCTCCAATCGACTGCTTGGCCTTGCTGAGAACCATTCCCTCGATGGAACGCGTCAGGCTGGTGTTCTGCTTGCCAGTAGTGTTCGGTCCGGTTACCGGGGGCTGCAGCTGTCCGAAAACCCCCGCGGAAAACATCAATCCAGCCACCCAGAGACCGATTTGCCCCCGGCCGAAGCGTACACTCTGTAGATTCAAACGGGACTTACGCAAGGAGCGGGACTACTGCCAGTCCTCTTCCTCTTCGCCTTCTTCGTCCTCTTCATCCTCTTCTTCATCCTCGTCGAAATCGAAATCGTCCTCGCTCCCAGCGCTCTCTTCCTCAGACTCGAGCTCGACAGGATTCACACTGGCAACCGTCAGAGCAGCTCCGCACTCATCACAAGACAATACGTCGCCTTCATCGAGTTCCTCTTCTTCTACGTCGATAGAAGCATCACATTTGGGGCAGCTAACCATCACTGATTCCTTTTCCCGAGATAAGAAGCGAATTACGAACGTTGCCCAACGGCCGCACCAGGCAGCTGTTGATCGCAGCTTGCCATCTCCTGAGGAGACATAGTTACCAAAACCTTGTCCATATCCTCCGAGGTCTCAATCATATGCTTCAGGTGAGTGGCGGCCAGCCTCATGCAATACGTGTCCGATAATTTTCGGCCTCGTTCCGCCGTAATTTTCAGCAAAGCCGGATGTGGCAGGGCAATGACTTTTTCCTGGGCGACGCCGTCCGCCGGGGTCACAAAAAACTTCACATCTACCGTGTCCGCATGACGGATCGAAATACCGGTTTGAAGCCAGCGAAACTGAACTTTCCACGTGCGGCCAAAAGGGTCTGGCCCCGCGTCGAAAAGCCGGCTTTCATCACTCATGACCCGATGCTAACACGCTAGGAACGCTGGCTATTACGGTAACGCTAGATCGCTCGAGCCCGTTGCGCAATGAGTGACAGCAGCTCATTCCGCGTTTCCTTGTTTTCCCGGAACGCACCCAGCATGGCGCTCGTAATAGCACCGGAATGCTGCTTCTCAACACCCCGCATCATCATGCAAAAATGCCGCGCCTCACAGATCACGCCCACACCTCGTGGATTCAGCAGATTCTGTATAGTCTCGGCGACCTGTTGCGTCAATCGCTCCTGAATTTGCAGCCGGCGAGCAAAGACATCGACCAGCCTCGGAATCTTACTTAATCCGATGACCTTCGAACCAGGCAGATACGCCACGTGAATCTTCCCGAAGAACGGCAGCATATGGTGCTCACACATGCTGAAAAACTCAATGTCGCGCACGATGACCACCTCATCGTAATTCACATCGAACAATGCTCCGTTGACAATCTGCTGAACATCGGCGGAATACCCGCTTGTTAGATACTTGAAAGCCTTTTCAACGCGAATAGGCGTGCGCTGAAGCCCCTCTCGTGTTGCATCTTCACCCAATAGTCCGATGATGTCCCGCATGTGCCCGGCAATCTGGCCTTCCGGCGCATCTCTCCTCAACTCGATCAGCGAACTTGGTGCGTTTTCTTTTAAGACCGATACCTTTGCCGCCGAACTCTTAGCCTTCGACATCTACCGCCACGCCTTCCTTCTTCTTTAGTAAGACCGGTCCACTGTGCCGGGCCCGCAAATCCAACTCAAATCCGTTCCGATCCGTCTCTTGCAGGTGAATTCTGGTGAGCCTTAAGTCCCGCTGGTCACCGAACCGCGCCTGCCACGCCTCCTCGAGAATTCCGCTGATCACCACGGCCACATTCTCCGTCGTGGGAACCAGCGTTGCAAACTGTGGAATATCCAGGTTTAGGTTGCGGTGAGAAAATTTGCGCACCACCCGCCCGTTCACCAGCTCATCCAGCACCGCTAAATCTACCAGCAACCCGGTTGATGCATCCACCGGACCTGACACCGTCACACTCAGTACATAATCGTGTCCGTGACCGAAAGGGTTATTGCACTTGCCAAAGAGACGCGCATTTTCCGCCTCGCTCAATTCAGATGTATGGAGACGGTGAGAAGCCGAAAACCGGTAGCGCCGGGTCAGCTCCATCATGCCACTAAACCCTCCTCCTGCAAAGAATCGCCCTTTTCTTCGTCGCGTAGGATATCTACGTACAAATCGGGGGTTTCAAACAGCCGGATCTTCCTGAGCTGATATTCCGAACAGTTGAACCGTGTTTCCAGTCGCCGCCAGATCTCCGCCGCCACATTCGCCGTGGTTGGCACGACCTCATCAAAAGGAGGAACCTCGTAGTTCAGGAACCGATGATCCATGGGCTCGACTACTTCTTCTTCCAGAATCTCCTTCACTCTTTTTAGATCAACCACCATGCCGGTAATCGGGTCCGGTTCGCCTTCGATAGTCGCCTCCAGAACGTAATTATGGCCGTGCCCGTTCGGGTTCGCTTCCTCGCCGAAAATCCGCCGATTTTCCCCCTCGCTCAAGCCCGCCACACGGCATACATGCGAGGCCGAAAATTCCGCCCTACGAGTCACAAACATAGCCTTAAGTTGGATGACGCCGTCCTTTCGTTAGATACTGATATTTAGCCACCCGAGAGGACCGATTTGTCAATTAGCAGCGCAGAAGGAATATCCAGGAATAATCAGTCCGTGAATACCCGCTCCATACGCGGCATCAACACCAACACGTTGCTGGGCGCCGCTATTGGTGTCCTGACAGCCGCTTTCCTAGCCGTACTTGTGTTTAGCCTGCGGGATACCACCGCCAAAGAGGGAGACAAAGCCCCGCAGTTCACAGTGGTTACCGATACCGGCAAACACATCACTCCCGACTCTTTCGGCGGAAAAGTGCTCGTGCTGAATTTTTGGGCCAGCTGGTGCGCGCCATGCGTCGAAGAAGTGCCGTCGCTGACCGTCATGAATAACAAATTCAAGAAATCCGGCGTGGTGGTCGTCGCCATCAGTACAGACAAGAATCAGCAAAAATATCGCGCCTTCCTCGACCGCGTCCACGCCTCTTTTCAGACTGCTTGGGATCCGAAGTCCGACATCAGCGCGGAGTATGGCACTTTCCAAATTCCCGAAACCTACATCATCAAAGATGGTCACATCCTGCGGAAGTTCGCCCAGGCCGAAGATTGGACCTCGGACGACATGACGCAGTACCTTCAAAGCCTGCTATAAACGGCTGCCATGGCACTTGACAGCCAGCTGGTCTCGCGAATTGAACAGCGGCTCGGTAAATCAGCTGTGCTATCGGACGCGAACGACCGCAAACTCTACGAGTATGACGGCGGTGTCGATAAATCGCTTCCTGACGCAGTCGTTTTTCCGCGCACCACCGATGAAGTCGTCTTCCTGGTCAAAACGGCCGCCGAACTGAATCTGCCGATTGTCGGGCGCGGCGCAGGTACGGGTTTGAGTGGCGGAGCCATTGCTCGTGCGGGCGGTTTGCTGATCTCGTTTGCCCGCATGAATCGCATTCTGGAGATCGATATCCCGAACGAACGCGCCATCGTCCAGCCGGGCGTAGTCAATCTCGATATCTCGCTCGCTGTCCAACCTTTCGGCTACTTCTTTGCCCCCGACCCTTCAAGTCAGCGCGCCTGCACCATCGGCGGCAACGTAGCAGAAAATGCCGGCGGCCCACATACCCTGGCCCACGGCGTCACTACCAATCACGTCGTCAGCCTGGAAGCCGTTCTGCCCGATGGGCGCGTCCTGCAACTCGGCGATAAAGCGCCCGAAATTGCCGGCTACGATCTGGTCGGTTTGCTGACCGGCTCGGAAGGCACCATGGCGCTCATTACCAAAATCGGCGTCCGTTTGATGCGCGAACCCGAGGCTATTCGCACCATGCTCGCCATCTACAATTCAGTGGATGAAGCGGGCAACACTGTGGCCGCGCTCACGGCCGAAGGCATCATTCCCATTGCCCTCGAAATGCTCGATGGCCCGATGCTTCAAATGGTCGAAGCCGCTACTCACGCCGGCTATCCAATTGATGCGGCCGCTGTTCTGCTGATCGAAGTGGAAGGCTTGCTCGAATCCGTCGAAGAAGAAACGGAACGCATTCGAGCCGTCTGCCGCCGTTGCGGCGCTCGCGACTATCGTGTCGCTCAATCCGAAGACGAGCGTACGCTGCTTTGGAAGGGCCGCAAGAATGCCTTCGGCGCCATTGGTCGCGTGAGTCCAACCTATTACGTACAGGATGGCGTCGTGCCGCGAACCCAGATTGCGAGAACGCTGCGCGTCATCGAAGAGATTGGCAAACGCCGCGGCATTGCCATCAGCAATGTCTTTCACGCCGGCGACGGCAACATGCACCCCATCCTCCCGTTCGATCCCCGCATACCGGGTGAACTCGAGCGCGCCCAACAGGCCGGCGAAGAAATTCTCGATTTCTGTATCTCAGTAGGCGGCTCTATCTCGGGCGAGCACGGCGTTGGCATGGAAAAAATGGAGCTCATGAATCATCAGTTCCCCGAAGAAACGCTCGACTTGATACAACGCTTCAAGAGTCTGTTTGATCCACATTGCACGCTCAATCCGGGCAAGCTGCTACCCACCGGTAAAGGTTGCCTGGAGATTCGGCAACGCCCGGAGTTGGTTCTTTAGCGACATTTTTTACTCCCGCCTTAGCTCCGCCAGTGTCCAACAAGATGTGCCGCGTGTTCGCCAGCTTGTGCTCATTCTGGGAGATCAACTTAGCCTGAAATCCGCCGCTTTCGATGACTTCGATCCCACCCAGGACTCGGTCTGGATGGCCGAAGTTCCGGCCGAATCCACCCACGTTCTCTCACACAAGGTTCGCATCACCTATTTCCTCACAGCCATGCGGCACTTCGCCCAAGACGTTCGCCGCCGCCGCTACCTGCTCCAATATCGCGCTCTCGACGATAAACAAAATCGCGGGACTCTCGATGCCGAATTAACTCACACCATCGACAAGCTCAAGCCCGAACGCCTGATCGTGCTGGAACCGGGCGAGTTTCGCGTGGAAGAAATGCTGAAGTCCGTAGCCAAGCGGTCGGGCGTCGAACTCGAGATCCGTCCCAACCGCCATTTTTACTGTAGCCGCGCCGAGTTCCGCGCTTGGGTCGAAAAGCATCCACATCCGCGGATGGAGTTCTTCTACCGCGAGATGCGCAAACGCTCAGGCGTTCTTATGGAGCGTGGCAAACCTACCGGCGGCCGGTGGAATTATGATCCCGAAAATCGCAAAAGCTTCGGCAAATCGGGCCCGGGCTTCCTCTTGCCAAAGCCCAAAGCTTTCCCGCCCGACAGGATCACCGCCGAAGTCATGCAACTCGTCAACAAGTATTTCCCAAAGCATCCCGGCACACTCAATCGTTTCGACCTGCCCGTTACATCCAAAGACGCACAAGCCGCACTCCACGATTTCGTCAAGCATCGCCTGCCCGACTTCGGCTCTTATCAGGACGCCATGTGGACTGATGAGCCGTTTCTCTTTCACTCACGTATTTCGGCCCCCATGAACCTTAACCTGCTCGATCCACATGAAGTAGTCATGGCCGTCGAAGACGCTTACCATCGCGGCAATACGCCGCTCGCCGCAGCCGAAGGTTACATCCGTCAGATCATCGGCTGGCGTGAGTATGTGCGCGGTATTTACTGGAGTTTCATGCCCGAGTATCTCGAGCGCAACGCTCTTGGTGCCAAAGAGAGGCTGCCGGATCTGTATTGGGACGGCAATACGGACATGAACTGCCTCCACCAGGCCGTCGGTCAAACGCTCGAGCATGGCTATGCACACCACATCCAGCGCTTGATGGTTACAGGTCTGTTTGCTCTCCTGTTTGGGGTTGATCCGGTGGAAGTACACAAGTGGTATCTGGCCATTTATTGGGATGCGGTCGAATGGGTCGAGATGCCTAACACCACGGGCATGTCACAGTTTGCCGATGGTGGCCTGATGGGTTCGAAACCCTATGCCGCCTCAGGCAAATACATCAACCGCATGAGTAATTACTGCGAGGGATGCCGCTACCGGCCGGACGAGTCCGTAGGCGAAAACGCTTGCCCGCTCACTACGCTCTATTGGGATTTTTTGCTTCGCCATGAAAACCTTCTGCGAGGCAACGGACGCATGCTGATGCAAGTACGCAATCTCGCACGCTTGGACGCGGAGAAAAAACACGCCATTCGTCAACGAGCGGACCAGATCCGAAAGAATTTACCGAAAGGCAGTTATCTCGAGTAAATTGGCCATTGCCGGTTCATACTCAGCCAAACGCGTCTCCACCCAAATTAGGAACTCCATTACACTCCCCTCTTGACGTTCAATCAGAGCACACCAATTCCGCAGCGCTGAAAGGCGCTCTTTGCGGTGTGCTTCAGTGGGATGTGATACGAAACCGTCCCCCTCGTCAATGCATTCGTTCGCATGAAAGGAGCCCAGCTTCGCTTGCGAAATATACGTTCGATCAATCTCTGTCGCCCGACATCGGCGGCAAATACTAAACAACGATTTAGATTTAGGAGATCTCGTGAAACCGAAATATAACTGTGGAAAGGTGATTCCGCCGACATTGGCGCTATTGTTTCGGCATTCGTGATCTCGCGTTACCACCTGGCGCTGGAAGCAGTCGCGCTTCGGCAACAGTTGGCGGTTTACAAAGCGCAGGCAGGTGCATCCATTGGGGATGATGTGTTCACGCAATCAGTCCGTGCTCACAAATCCTAGCTTGGATACCTGGGCTCGCAGAACGCGAAGCTGCCGCCCAACAACGCGAGAAAGGTCAATTGGCGTCCCCAAGGGGATTCGAACCCCTGTTATCGCCGTGAAAGGGCGGTGTCCTAGGCCGGGCTAGACGATGGGGACGCAACTGTGCACGACAGCTATTCCAGCGTAACAAACCACCGCTAGAAAAATGCTTACAGCGTGTGCAGGTAGGCGATCACGTTGGCTTTTTCCTCCGCCGAGAGCATGTCGTTGTAAGAAGGCATGCCATTGCCGCCGTTATTGATTTGCGCCAGCACATTCGCATCGGTCACAGGCTTATTACCGACCATTGTCTTGTGCTTGAACAGGCCCTTCAGTGAAGGACCCATCTTCTTCTCATCGGTGTCGACGTTGTGGCAGACCGCGCATTGTTCGAAAGTCTCTTTGCCTTTCGCGGCGTCACCCTTCCCGGAAGTTTGTCCGGCTGAGACACCGATGGCAACAGCTGCGCAGAGCGCGAAAGAGCT
>DATAYL010000108.1:0-9335 GCA_036272575.1 Bryobacteraceae bacterium
AGCCCCCACCGGAGCAGAAAATGCTTGAAATACCAGCGTGAAAAAAGATGCGAGCAGCAGAATCGTGAAATGTTTGGACAAAATGAAGCCTCCTCACCACGTATTCCTCCGAGCGACTAGGGTAGGAGGGCCAAAAAAAACCAATCTCTAAATCTCTATCGGCAATAGCCAGAATACCCGATCTCACGTCGGGCTGCGCCCTCGGGGGCAATTCCTGCCAAAACTGCTAACCCTGCGTGGTGCGCGAGAGCACTCAGAAACAGATCGCATTCGACGCGCGAAAACTCACATACGCAAACACGCGAGCGGCGGCTAGTTCTTCACGAAACGTTTGCTCCCGATCTTGCCAAAGTCGTATTACCATTGGTTGTTTGCACTCATTGATATAGCGGATTATCGTGCAGAAAACATTTCTTCCGGCAATAGTAGTCCTAACCACTCAGATCCTCTCTGCTGCGTCAGTCTACGACTATCAGCTAACTACCATCGACTACCAGAAAGTGCACCTTCACGATTTCAAAGGCAAGGTCCTGATGATCGTCAATGTTGCAAGCCGCTGTGGGTACACGCCACAATATTCTGGGCTTGAGAAGCTCTACCTCGCGCACAAGGACAAGGGATTTGTAATTATTGGCATTCCCTCCGACGACTTCGGGGAAGGAGAACCTGGGTCAGATCCAGAGATCAAGCAGTTCTGCAGGCGGAAGTACGACGTGACGTTCCCGATGATGGCTAAGGTATTCATCCGAGCTAATCCTCGTCTTCCGCTTTACGAGTACCTGGAAGACGAGAATCAGAATCCAAAAACGGGCGGAGAAATTCGATGGAACTTTACGAAATTCCTCATTGGCCGAGATGGTACTGTTCTGGCTCGTTTTGAGCCGGCGGTAACGCCCGAAGATCCGTCGTTGGTGAAGGCTGTACAAAACGCGTTGCGATAAGATCGGGCCTTGTCTCAGCGCAGCGTTCTCGACGTATCCTGTCCGCATAGGCGGCATACTTAGCGCTAAGTGGCGGCACCGCTGAATCAAAATGACGTACGGCGTAAGATGGCGCCTTACCAATCCGCTCGATAGATCACCCTTTGCGACATGTGGGCTGTCGGGATAAAACGAGTTCTGTCCGGATGGCCGAGCAACCGCTCATGAGACGTGACACCTCGTATGCAACCGAAACTCCCCTGAGAATCGAACAGTGTCTGGAAACCCTGGCCGCGAGTCTAGGCTAACCTGCGATGCGGAATATTTTGTATCAGAGTATTGTCGAATGTGAAAGCCTATGGCACGACCTAAAGAGTTCAACACGGACCAAGCTTTGCTGCGGGCGGTTGGACTTTTTTGCCGGCAAGGTTATGCTGCTACTTCCACAGATGAACTCATGCAGGCCATGGGGGTCAGCCGGCAGAGTATGTACGATACCTTTGGCGACAAGCGAACTCTGTTCCTCCAGGCGCTGGAATCGTATGTGACACGCAGCGTACAGTTGCTTCGGGCCGAACTGGAGAAGCCCGGGCCGCCCCTGTCTGCGCTTAGGAACGCACTCGTCGCTTTCGCGGAACGTAAGGATATGGCTAGCGCCGAAGGTTGCATGGGACTAAATGCGGCCAGCGAATTTGGTGAAAGAGATCCGGACGTTACGCGCATTCTTCGAACTGCTGCTCGATCGCAGCGTGATATAGTCCTTCGCCTTTTAACCAGTGCCAGGGAACGTGGAGAGCTTGACCCGGAAGTTGACATCGATAGCGCTGCGGATTTGTTTGAGTCCACGCTTGCCGGAATCAGAATGGCGGCCAAAACTGGTAAGCCCCGAAAGGCGCTTCGAAACATCGCATTATTAGCCGGAAGAGCCCTTCGGCTTCGAGAGAACTGATGCCACATTGCCGGCGTAAACGGGTCACAGGAGTCCGCTGTATGATCCGCTACTGTACTCGACCGGCTCCATTGATCACCGCCTACACGTTAGTGTCCGCCGCCCAGCGCCTTTAGCAATAGGAAGTGGGGCCCGGATAGGATGTTAAGCCGACTCCGATCCGTCCATTCAGTTTTTACTTGTCCGTGTAACGCGCATTGCGTCACGGATTGAAGAACTCGGAATCGCGCGCCTTTCAGGAGCGAACTCCGATACCAGAAGCCGAATCCCTACCCCGTACTAATGACGGTCTCAAGACGCGGAGCATGCGTTTTGCCTCGTTGAGGGAGCACGTTCTGCGATCTCCTTCCACGCACAAGGAGGCGTAGCCGTGAACGCAGGACCACGCCACCTGACATCGCACGGAGAGCTCGTCCTCTGATGGTGGTGTGTTCCAATGCGCATTCGCACACTTCAATAGGTCACGGAGGCGCTTCGATGCGCTTTCCCGCACCTGCCGGAGGCGAAGCGACTTCACATTCAGCAACTCACTGCGCCACATCACTCGAAAGTGTTCCGGCCAACGCATCGCAAAATGTATGTACGCCAGTCCAGCCGATTGGAGTTCGTCGTCTGCGTCATTCATTTTCTCCCCACTCATCAGTTCCGTTAGCCGCTCGAAACCCTCGATAGCGAATTCAGTCAGCAACCCGGCGATATTCCCGAAATGGTGAGCCGGCGCACCATGCGAAACTCCGGCGCGGCGCGCGCAGGCGCGCAGCGTCAGCCCGTCCACACCGGACTCGCGGATGATCTCCTCCGCAGCCTTCAGCAGGGCGGCACGGAGATCGCCATGGTGGTAGCCATCGCTTTTTTCTCTCAGCGGAGGTTTATTTGTTTGGGAAAACCTTGCGACCATCTAGACACCGTCTACATCACTACTTTAGGAGAACGGTATGGTTACTGTCAACTGGATTATCAATGCTCACAAAATTCTTGTAAGCCCGATTGTTGTGGCACTCATGTGGTATTACCACGACTGGAGCGCTGCAGCCTTTCTGTATCTCGGCTTGCACGGCACCTATACATTGCTTTGGCTCATGAAGCAAGCGATCTTCGCGGATAAGCGCTTCGCACAGCCGATACCGCTGCGCATCGGCGTGGTTATCATTTTTCTGCCACTGATGGCTTATATGATCGGTCCGTATCTGCTCATTTCCGAACACACCGCGCCACCGAACTGGGTCTTTGCCGCAGCTCCGTTCATCGTTTTGCTGGGGGTTTTCCTGCACTATGTCAGCGATGCGCAAAAATTCTTTGTACTGCAGCTACGCAAGGGACTGATTCAAGACGGGCTCTTCGCAAGAACACGGAATCCCAACTACCTGGGTGAAGTTTTGATTTATTCGGGATTCGTGCTGACGTCATGGCATTGGCAACCCGCGCTGGTGCTAGCCGGGTGGTTCCTCTACTTTGTCCGCAACATGCTTCGAAAAGACAGGTCTATGTCCCGCTATCCTGAGTTCGCCGCATACAAACGGCATAGCAGCATCTTCCTGCCTGCACTTCACTCGCGCGCGAACGCGGATAATGCGCGCACCGCTACTGCTTGAGACTTTACGTCAAAGCGACTTCCAGGCCACTTCACAACGGCGGCGCTGCCTGCAGGGACACGGATGGTCGCGCGTCCGTTATTCGCCACCACCGGCTCGCTCGAGGTTGGCCTCCATGTTCCATCTTTCGATACCGCTGATCCCCCGAATATCACACCTGCCCTGGCCTGGAGCGAAGGTGCCATCAACCGGAGTACTTGTCCCTCACGCACATTCCTTGGCAGCATCAGGTTTACGCTCGCATCAAGTGTTGCCTCCTTGTTGACGATGGTCACAAATAGGCTCCGATCCGCCGCGACGACTGCGTACGTATTGAGATTTGCACCGGCTGCATCGCAATTCACACCGAGCAGCGTGCCGCGACTCGCCTCTGCGAAAGCCAACATCCCGTAGTATTCGGGAGCCGCTTCCAAAGTTCCCGCTTCGTTCTGCCGGATCGGTGAATACCAGCTGACAAACCCAAGCTGATTGACACCTGTCTCGATATTCACTCCAGCACACCCTGCGCTCGCTAATTGGAACAGATAGT
The DNA here is from genome assembly GCA_036272575.1 of Bryobacteraceae bacterium. Classification (GTDB taxonomy): domain Bacteria; phylum Acidobacteriota; class Terriglobia; order Bryobacterales; family Bryobacteraceae; genus Bog-105. Next base: position 3,991 of record DATAYL010000108.1, read on the forward strand.
CGAGCACCCACAAAGCCGCACCGAAAGAATCGCTGACCCCCTCCTTGCCTCCGCCGCAGAACGAGTTCACTTCACAAATCCGATACGGTACATGGACCGTCGAAGAGGCAAGTCGGAGCTTGTCCAGCTCTGGCGCAAGCTTCGGGTCACGGCCAAGCAATTTCTCCAGTGTGCTGGTCGGTCCCGCGCATTGGCGGTAGTAGTGATGGGTCAGCAGCTTGATGTCGCTGCCCTCGTCTTTGGCGAACCGCAGGACCCAATCTGTCTCACTTGCCGCATCCGGACCCGCAAAGCAAGCACGTGGTAGTTTTGCGCGAATTACCGCCTTGTAGCGCCGGAATTCCTCCAGGTAGTCGTCATAACCATAACTCTTGGCGCGATGGCCTGTACCCCGGCCGAATAGGTCGGGCTCGTTCCCGATTTCAAATGCAAGCAAGCGATCGCTCGCCGCGCGCGCCACGCTTTCCGCTTCCGCCGCAACTTGGCGCTCGTCTCCGCTGCCCAGGTTTAATCCCCAAATCAACTGCCAGTTCGTTACTTTTAGAAAGGTCCCGAGTTGCCGAAGCGTTGCATCGTTGACAACTGTGCCTTGGGGAGCTGAAACAGCTCGTTTATCGGGACCGTATGAGGCATCGTCCGAAGTATTGCCTCCTACCCGAATCACTCCTTCCCGCGACAGGTTACGCACTAGTTGCACATATGTGGCGTTACTCGCACTTAGTAAACCAGGAATCGCCACCGACGAGACCTCATAACCCAGCCCGATGAAATCCGCTGCGATAACCCCCATCCTTCGGTCGACGTCCACTATTACTGTTATTGCCTTTTCACCGGCGCCCATCAGTCTGGGCCGCCAGGCAGCCAGTAAGCTTCCAGCCAGAAACGTTCGTCGTTGCACGCCCAGTGTTATACCGCAGAGTTCCCCGTGCTTGCTACTTACCTAAAATGCACCAAAATGTTGCCGACCACTTGCACGAGCGCTCTGACCCTTTACGCCAGTTGAGATCGGACGCAGCCTGTTGGTCGACGGCGGCAAACGCGCGTCATAGCGATTCGCATCCGGCGCGCGTGAGCACCCCGAGGGCTTACCCGTCTGAACTTGACTCGTGTAATCCCGCCGGCGTAAGCTAAGAATTCTTGGTATGGGGCGCAAATCGCAAAAGAACGATTCGTTGCCCGGTTCACTGGACATGTTAATTCTGCGGACGCTGTCGCTGCGCGACCTCCATGGATACGGCATAGTCCAGTTCATTCAACAGTCGTCCGACAATGAGCTCCTCGTCGAGGAGGGCTCGCTGTACCCCGCTCTCCAGCGGCTGGAGTTAAACGGCTGGATCGAGGGTGTCTGGGGCGTGACGTCGAGCAATCGGCGGGCGAGGATCTACCAGATCACGGCGGCCGGCCGTAAACAGCTGGCCGTTGAAACCCGGAAGTACGCCAAACTCACGTTGGCGATCGCGCGCGTGATGGGAGCGGAGTGACGGCCGTGATACGGCGGCTGAGGTATTGGAAAGAAAGCGCCAGGCGCAGCGAGGCGCTGCGTGAGGAAATGGAACTCCACCTTGCGGAAAAAGCTGCGGAACTGCAAGCGGACGGTATGACGGCGGAGCGCGCCCGGGCTGAAGCGCGCCAGCGATTTGGCAACGTCGGATTGAAACAAGAAGAGTCACGGGAGATTTGGATGACACGTTTTTTGTCGGAACTTGGCCAGGACGTCCGCTATGGCTGGCGCACCATGATGGCCAACAAGGCATTCAGCGCCCTGGCGGTCTTGTTGCTGGCGCTCGGCATCGGGGCCAATACTGCGATCTACAGCTTCATGGAGGCGATTCTGTTGCGCTCGCTGCCGGTAGGCGATCCCGAGTCGCTGGTAGTCTTGAATTGGCATAGCCGGCCACCCCAGAACGCCAGCAAGCAATGGGTCCATGTCATGCACGGGTTACAAGGTCTTGCGTGGCCGGGCGGCAAAGGCGTCATGGTCAGCGGGATGTTCCCGTACGGGGCCTTCGAGACGCTTCGCGAGGAGAATCCCGTCTTTTCCACGCTCTTCGGATACTTCAACGGGCTAACCAGTAACCTGTCTATCCACGGGCAGGCCACCACTGCCAGTACAGAGTACGTCACCGGCGAATATTTTCGTGGTTTGGCAGTGTCGCCGGCCGCGGGACGTCCGATCTCTTCCGAAGACGACCGCCCCGGCGCAGCGCCCGTTGCCGTAATCAGTTTTGCGACAAGCCAGAATCGCTTTGGGGGACCGCCGAATGCCATTGGAGAGTCGATTCTCGTCGATAACATTCCCTTCACGGTGATTGGCGTTGCGCCGCCGGAATTCTTCGGAGTCGATCCCGCGGCGGCGCCGGACCTCTACCTTCCGTTGCACACGAATCTGCTCGTAGACGGCCCCCGAGCGGCTAGTATGTATCCCGACGGAAACTTCTATTGGATCGAAATGATGGGCCGCCTGCGTCCCGGGGTCAGCATGGCCCAGGCGCAGGCAGCGCTGGCTCCTCGTTTCCATCAATGGGTTGCCACCACCGCCAAAACAGCCGGTGAGCGCGCCAGACTGCCGGCGCTGATCCTGAATCCGGGCGCCGAGGGCCTGGGTAGCTTGCGCCGCCAGTATTCCAAGCCGCTGTACGTGCTCCTGATGATGGTGGGATTGATCCTGGCGACCGGGTGCGCGAACATCGCCAATCTGCTGCTGGCAAGGGCCGCGGCGCGACGCCGCGAAATGGCTGTCCGGCTCAGCTTGGGAGCGGGACGGTTCCGCGTAGTGCGGCAATTGCTAACCGAGAGTGTGATGCTGGGGTCGCTGGGCGGAGTATTCGGGGTCTTATTTGCGATCTGGGGCGTGCGATCGCTGACGCTTCTGCTCTCCAACGGGCGGGAGAACTTTACTCTGCGCGCGGAATTGAACTGGAGCGTGCTGGCCGTGACGGCGGCGCTCTCGGTGGTTTGCGGCCTGTTATTTGGCCTCGCTCCGGCGATTCAGTCGACGCGTCCGGACGTCATGCCCGCGCTAAAGGATGGCTGTGGGGGCGGACCGCGCCGCCGCGCGCAGCACGTTCTGGTGGTCGCCCAAATCGCGATCTCTTTTCTCATGCTGGTCGCCGCGGGTCTGTTTGTCCGGACACTCAACAAGCTGCACTCCGTCCAACTGGGATACGCCCGCGAGAACATCCTTCTGTTCTCCTTGAACGCGCGCCAGGCCGGGCATCGCGACCCGGAGATCACCACTTTTTACGCGAACCTGCGCAAGCGCTTCGAATCGATCCCCGGAGTGAGGAGCGCAACGCTTTCGAACTCCTCGATCATCAGCGCCGCCCGGGTCGGGCAGGCAATCAAAGGGACAATGAAGATCGGCGCTGTTACCTTGGATGGCGCACGCGTCATGTCCGCCGGACCGCGTTTCCTGACGACGATGCAGATTCCGATCCTGGCCGGGCGTGAGATTGACGAGCGCGACCAACCGGGCTCCACGCCGGTTGCAGTGATCAGCGAGCGGCTGGCCCGAACTTACTTCGGGAACGAGAATCCGGTGGGCCGGCGCATCACGCTCCCGGACGAGAAACGCGATCTCGAAATCGTCGGCGTGTCGGCTAACGTGCGGTACGGTGGTCTGAAAAATGAAGAGGAGAGTGCAATGACCGTTTTCGTAGCGGTCAGCCAGCTTTCTCCGGAACGAGTCACCTTCGCGCTGCGCACTGCGGGTGATCCGCTGAGGTTTGTTCAGAGTGTGCATGAGATCGTGCGGGAGGCGGATTCACGCCTACCGGTCACAAACGTGATCACTCAGGCTGCGGAAATCGATCGGACGATCAGCCGGGAAGTCACGTTCGCGAAACTATGCACGGGTTTCGCGGTTCTCGCTCTCCTGATCGCGTGCGTGGGCCTCTACGGGACGATGTCCTACAACGTCGCGCGGCAGGTCGGCGAGATTGGAACCCGTATGGCTCTGGGCGCGCAACGCGGCGCCGTGGTATGGATGGTCCTGCGCCGCGTTCTATTACTGGCGGGGGTGGGACTCGCGATCAGCGTGCCTGCCGCCGTGGGCGCGTTCCGGCTTGTCAAATCGTTTCTATTCGAGACCCAGCCCAATGATCCGGGAACTCTGGCGCTGGCCGGTGCCGTCCTCCTAAGCGCCGCGATTCTCGCTGGCTATGTGCCGGCAAGGCGAGCGTCCCGAATCGATCCGCTTGCGGCTCTGCGGCACGAGTAAGACATGTCCTTCGTACCGCAACGAAGGATGAAAATGTTCCGCGCCCGCGTACATCCGTCACCGTGAGCGCTCGCATTAGATGGCGACCTACTCTGGCGCATATTGGCAGCGCGCGAGTGTGGCCGGATGCTGCTGACGCACAACGATGGTCGCTTGGCTAGACAGGTTGGCAAACCTCGCTTCCCCGGTCCGCGCTAAACAGCTTAAACAAACGCCTCAATAACTTCGCAAATCCTTTCACAACCAGCAGTCCCGACCTTGTCTACGAATACTGCGTGAGCTTTGCACGGTGCTACGACGGGAACTGCCGGTCGTCGCGCTTTTGGGTCTGAGGTCGCTGGGCTCAAGAGCAGCTTGGAGACGAGGGGTATTTTCGAAATCCCTTTTAAATTCGCACCCTTGGCGCGCCAGCGCCCAACAGCGATAAAATGACGGTTCTTCCGAGCATGAGCCCAGAACGCTGGACCCGCGTCGCAGACATATATGACACCGTCGTTCAGGTTTCTCCAGAAGCCCGTGAGAGGGCGTTAGACGAAGCATGTGGCGACGACGAAGATCTTCGGCTCGAAATCCAATCGCTACTCGAGGCAAGAGATGAAGCAGGCAGCTTCCTCTACCCGGAGGAGCTGTGCTCGCACATCCGCGAGTTGCCGGAATCCGAAGTCGCCCCAGGCAGTACATTGGGCCGTTACAAAATTCTCTCGTCAATTGGCACCGGGGGCATGGGACAGGTCTTCTTGGCTCGCGATGTGGAACTGAAACGGCAGGTAGCTTTAAAGGTGTTGCCTTTACGGTTCACGCTAGATGAGGAAAACATTCTGCGCTTTCGCCGTGAGGCAAGGGCCGCATCGGCGCTCAATCATCCGAATATCGTGACCGTGTATGACGTCGGTGAAAACGGACGGACGTGGTTTATTGCGACGGAGTTCATAGAAGGCAAGACCTTGCGAAGCCGGATCGAGGAGGGACGTCTTGAAACCGGCGCAGCGCTGGATATTGCCTTGCAATGTGCCCGCGCACTTGCCGTGGCCCACCAGGCGGGCATTGTGCATCGCGATGTAAAACCGGAAAACATTCTCGTGCGCTGCGACGGCGTTGTGAAGATTGTCGATTTTGGATTGGCTGG
>DATAYL010000109.1:0-7257 GCA_036272575.1 Bryobacteraceae bacterium
AAGCACCAGACTGGAAGCGATCAGGAGAACAGGCCCGAGCTTCTGATGGCCAACTTCGCGTCGATAGCCGCAGACTTGCGGGTTGCCGTTAGTGGAAATCATGCGAATGGACCTCCAGCGCTTGGTCGGAAAGGGGCTGCAAATGTGAAGCCTTCACGTGAATCACGCCATCCTGGTTTTGTAATGGACCTTCCGCTAGGATGAACTTACTGCGCGTGACCACCAGGCGGTCCCGTTCATAAAGATCGGGCGTGACGATCACATTCGCGATGCCAGTCTCGTCTTCCATCGAAATGAAGATGAAGCCCTTTGCGGTGCCCGGCCGCTGGCGTGCAATGACGCAGCCCGCCGTTCGCACGAATTCGCCATCTCTCCGATTCCGCAACTCCGCCGCCGAGAGAATACTTTGCCGCCGCAGCGCTTCGCGTCGATATGCCATCGGATGCCTGTCAGTCGTGAGGCCCGTGCCGGCATAGTCCGCGATCAGGCGTTCTTCCGGGGTCATTTGTTTCAACGGCAAGCTCTCAGAGTCATCCCGTAGAACCTCACTTGATTGCCGCAGGAGAGGGCCTTCCGGCTTGCCAGCACGTTCCACTTGCCACAGCGCATCTCGGCGGTGTTCGATTCTGTCAAGATGATTGAGAGCGCCGATATGAGCTAGCAGCATGAGCTCCTTCCGATTCAGGTGCGGTACACGCAAGGCGAGGTCTTCTGCTGAGAGGAACGGACCAGATTCTTCCCGGGATTGGACGAGGGCCTCGGCAGACTGTGCTCTCAGGCCTTTCGCATAGCGGAGACCGAGCCGGAGGGACAGGTTGCCGTCGTCCTCATGCTCGATCGTGCAGGGCCAATCAGAGGCTTGAATATCTATTGGTTTTACACGCAAGCCATGTCTCTGCGCATCCTTGACCAACACAGCCGGCATATAAAAGCCCATCGGTTGATTGTTCAGGATGGCGCAGGTAAAGGCGGCCAGGTATTTCACTTTGAAGTATGCCGAGGCATACGCAATGAGAGCGAAGCTGGCGGCGTGCGATTCTGGGAAGCCATAAAGCGCAAACGAACTGATGTTCTGGATGATGGTCTCCTGCGTCTCAGCATCGAGGCCATTCGCCGTCATGCCTTCGCGCAGTTTTCCTTCAAGATTCTTCATTCGCTCCCAGGAACGGCGCATTCCCACGGCGCGACGAAGCTCCTCGGCCTCTGCGCCAGTAAAGTTCGCGACTGTCATAGCCATGCGGAGAAGCTGCTCCTGGAAGAGAGGCACACCTAAGGTCCGCCTAAGTACAGGTTCCAGCGACGGGTGGGGATACGAAACCTCTTCTCTGCCTTGCCGGCGCCGCATATAGGGATGCATCATCTTGCCGACAATCGGCCCGGGACGGATGATGGCGACCTGGACAACTAGGTCATAGAACCGTTTGGGATAGTTTCTTGGGAGGGAGGCCATCTGGGCACGACTCTCGACCTGGAACATGCCGACCGTGTCCGCGGACTGCAGCGTGCGATAAACATCATCGTCTTGTGGCAGGTGAGCCAGATCTACTTTGTTACCGAAATGGGTTGGAATCAGCTCAAGGCAGTCCTTGAGCACGGCCATCATGCCGAGTCCAAGCAAATCCACTTTGATAATGCCGAGATCACTGCAGTCTTCCTTATCCCACTGCACGACCGTCCTGCCAGGCATCGACGCCCGTTCCAGCGGCACGACACTGTTCAATTGCCCCTGACAGATCACCATGCCGCCGGAATGCTGGCCGAGGTGGCGCGGCAAATCCTGAATTCTCATACAGAGTTCGAGGTACTTGGCGATGCGCGGATGCTTTAGATCGAAACCTGCATGCTGGAACGAGTGCGCCATGGTGTCGGTCGGACCACGCCATTCGAAGTTTGCGACCAGCCCCGACAGCCGCTGCAACGAGTCGGCATCGAATCCCAGCGCTTTGCCTACCTCACGCGCAGCGGACTTGCCACGGTAGGTGATCACGTTGGCCGTCATGGCAGCGCCTAGCTCGCCATAGCGTTGATAGATATATTGGATCGCCTGCTCACGCTTCTCTTCGGAGGGGAGATCGAGATCGATGTCGGGCCACTCTCCGCGGCTTTCGCTCAAGAACCGCTCAAACAGCAGATCCATGCCGACCGGATCGATGGCCGTGATTTCAAGTGCGTAACAAACCGCCGAGTTAGCTGCACTACCGCGTCCCTGAATCAGGATGTCGTTTTTCTTGCAGAACCGAACGATGTCCCAGACGATCAGGAAGTAGCCGGCAAAGCCTAGCTTAACGATCAGTCCCAGCTCATGCTCTGCTTGCTTTTTTGCTCTCTCCAGCAGCCCACGGTTGCGCTTCTGTCCATAGCGGCGCATGACACCTTCTTCGACACGTTTGCGAAGAAAGCTGTCCATCGTCTCGCCTTCCGGCACCGGATAGCGCGGGAACTCATAGCCCAGGTCTACCAGTTCGAATTGCAGGCGTGACGAGAGCTCGACCGAATTCTCGACAGCCCCGTAGACATCGTGGAAGAGCGCAGCCATCTCCTCTGTCGAACGCAGGTGTCGCTGGCTATTGACGGCGAGTAATCGTCCAGCCTGGTCGAGATCCGTATGGTGACGAACCGCGGTGAATACGTCCAGGATTTCGCGCTCATATGCGATCGCGTAGCGAACGCCATTGGTCGCCACCACAGGGAGGCGTAGCGACTCTGCGATTCGAAGGGCAGCCTGATTGCGCCACTCTTCCTCTCGCTCCTGATGTCGCTGGACTTCAACATAGACATTTTCGGGACCAAACACCTGCATGAGCTGTTCTACTGTCCGCCGCCCGGCCTTCTCGCCACCGTTGACCAAAGCGGCAGCCAGCGGCCCCTCGTCTCCACCCGTCAGGCACACCAGACCCGTCGCATATTGCTGGAGATCATGGAGAAGGGCCGCACCTTCGCCCTTGCTCTTCTCCCGCATCTTGAATGCGGTGATGAGTTGGGAGAGACTCTGATATCCAGTACGAGATTCACAGAGGAGCGAGACTCGCGCCGGTTCTGAAACATGCTGATGGGGAAGCCATGCGGAAGGCGTAAGTCTCGACCCGAAGCTCGATACCGCAACCTCCGCTCCGACATGCGCTCGGATGTCATTCCGCTTCGCGGAAGTGTGAAAGCGCGCCGAGCCATAGACCCCATTGCGGTCGAGCAGGGCCATCGCCGGCATCTCTAGTCCAACCGCACGTTCGATGAGTTGTTCCGGTTGAGAAGCCCCCTCCAGAAAGCTGAAGGCGCTGGCTGCATGTAGCTCTACATATCGCTCAGTCATAGAGCCCCGCCATCTGCCAGCGGTCCTGTAAAAGGTCACACACCAGACAGCAACACAGCAGTTGGCCATCCTCGGCCCGGGTGACAAGGTCCCATTGCTCCACCTCCCAAAGACTTGAGTTCCACCAGTCGCCATGCGCTAGCCAGGGGCCGTACACTCGCTCAACCGAATATCTCTGCCGTCGAAACACAATGCGCTCTGGCCTGCCTTCTCGTACCGTGACAGTCACATCCTCTGCTGGGCGGAGTGCCCGCATAGCAGCAGGCGTATGTCCCGAAGGAGCAGTGATCGGCTTCGACGTGGGCACGGTGAACCGTTCCATGCGAAACGCTTCTTGCTGGTGGGTGTCGAGCAGGACTGCTTGGCCCACGTTTTCTTCACCAACGATCTTCGCGATGCGCGCCAGCGTGACGTCGAGACACGCGGGCTCTGGCAGTTGCGGAGAGAACAGGCCAAGTTGCATCTTGCTGGTGCTCCCAGGTTCAGCGTTGAGCTTGAGTGCAAGGATGGAAGCGTCCGGGGAGTGTGCTTCAAGATCCAGGTGCAGTAGCTTGATCCAGAGCTGTCGGTCGTTGGAGGGCAGCGCCGGACGCACAGTGCGTACATGTGATCCTCCACCTTCCAACGAGAGAGTGATGGTGATGGAAGCGAGAGCGAGAATGCGTGCCGTGACACGCAAGATGAGCTGATCGAGCATCACAGCGATCACGAAGAGCAGGGAATCCAAGAGCTCGACAGGTGACTCAAGTTCGATCTGCTCCTCAAGCAGGGAAGCTGGTTTCACGGCTTGGAAAAGATGCGGTAACACACCGCGACTTAGTTGCCGAAGCCTTTTGCCCTCCTGACCCATTCGGGCAATCAATTCTTTTTCGGGCAACTCCGCCAACATGCCAAGCGTGTGGATTCCCCAAGATGCAAATGTCTCCGCTTGTTCCTCTGACAGATCGAGGATGCCGAGCGGCAAAGCTGCCAGCACTGCGCTCTCTTGTCCCAAAGGAAGAACCATCACGGGAGCGAGCAATGACAGGCCTTTCGCGAGGCAGATTGACGCATGAGCATTTGTACTCACCGCAATGCAGGCAGTGATTCCGAGAGTTCGTATTCGTGCAAAGAGTGCCTTTCCAAGTTCGTGAGGCGCGCCCAACAGTCTCTCGGTTTCGGCGATGTCGATAACACTCACGAACGCATTGTTGGAGCTGTGATCTTCCACGCGCGGCGAAAAGCTTCCGGCCAGCTCCAGCAGCGCCGCTTTTGCTGCATTCTCTTCGTTGCGCGAACGCGACAGAACCCTCACTGAAGGTAGCGTTTCGATCTCCACAGGTGTCATGCCGTGTGTGGCACCCGTCGCCTTAGCCTTCACATTCAAAGAGCAGACGGATTGCAAAGGCGGATCGCCTTCCATCACCACGCATGGCTGAGGAAGCAGTTCAGGACGCAGACGCAAGAGTGCCTGCATAGGAAATTCTTTTGCATACACACAGGCATAAAGTTCGGTAGGAGTTGTCATCTGCGACCTGCCCAGGTGGTCTGGCTCTTCCAGGAAGCTTCGTGCGTCCTTTGCACTGGCTTCTTCAACGGAACGATATGGGGCGACTGCGCAAATCGCTGCCGCTCCACATGGATGTGATGTTCGATCCCGGTGAAGACAGTCCTCTCGTGAGAGAGTGCGTCATTGCCACCAAGATGAAGTACTAGACCGGCACTACTCTTTGCACTTGGATGTTGCGACAGAAGAAGAATGCTCCCTTGAGACCGCTCCGCTGCGGCGCGATATCGAAACCATGTCGCGAGAGGAACTCTTGTCACATAGGTGGGCGCAATGCTCCCCATATCCAGAACGATTGCGCTGAATCCGCCGCCTTGTAAAAGCAAGTCGGTTATGCGCAATGCCTGATCGAGCCTCCACCACGGTGTACCTGCGCCAGACCTCCTCTCACTACGATTCACCGCAGGAAGCACGTTGGGTTCGAATCTCTCTGATTGTTGGATCGTGCGTCGCCGCGGCGCCGTGCATGGTGCCGCGACCGGATCTCCTTGAAAGAGGCCGCTCACTGCATCGGAAAGCCCCTTCTGTTCCTGTCGAGGATGAGAACCAAACCCACCGCCATGAAGACCCTTCTTGGTAGGCGGAGGGATCATGTACTGCTCCGGCAAGCGGAAGTTGTTCTGCACTATGTGCTCAGGGAGAGCAGTATCTGGAACCCCGCACCGTACCCAGAGCAGGTGAGAAAGATGTACTCCAGCCGCCGCCGCCGACTCAGGCTTCAAGACGTTGGAGACATCAATCCAGGCACAGACCCTTCCGTCCTGGGTAAGCCTGGCCAGAAAAGCCAAAGCGAGAGAGGTTCGGCCGGAGCTTTCTGTTCCAAACATCTCAGTGAGCGTTCCCAGCGGCAATCCGCCTTCGAGAAGCGTATCCACCGAAGCGATTCCCGTGGGCGCAACTTGGCGAACAATGCGCTGGGCAGGTGTCAACGCAGAAGGGATTCGGTTCGCTAAAGCGGCTTCAATCTGGACGCGAATTGCGGCGGCGTTCGGCATATCACCTTCGCCTTATATTCGCCTTAACGTGCCTCAGTCGGTCAACTTCCGCTGCCCAAGACCTGGTGCAGATATCTCTAAACGACTGCATTTAAAGGGAAAAATCTAGGGTGGATTGGTGACGGATGAGCTGGGGTCGTTGCGACAAGTAGAGATCTCCGCACATTCTGAAGAGTCAGGAACCGCTACTCGATAGGCCTTGCGCAGTGTTGCACCGCAGTAAACCCGCATACGAATGAAGTTCATTCAAAAAGAGGCGACTGCTGATGTCCTACGTCCCGAAAGTTACTCAAACCGACGCCCACCAAACGAAAGCGCTGCGCCGGCCCGAGCTCGATACGCTCGCGCAACGAGAGCGCGATCGCGGTGAGTTCCTCGCACGATTCGGGCGGTACAACGGGTGTGTGGCTGCGCGTGAGAATGCTGAATTCTCTCGTCTTCAGTTTCAGCACGACGGTTCGCGCCACCCGTCCATCCTTACGGGAAGCCGTCCAAACCTTTTCGGCAAGACGCCGGATCAATGCTTCGGTCTCCGAAAGCGGTATATCGCTCTCCAAGGTGTCTTCGGCAGAGATCGACTTCGTCGGCCTGTCAGGAATCACTTTATTGTGGTCGATACCGCGCGCGAGTTCGTAAAGGCGCGTTCCGTAACGTCCAAACTGTGCTTCGAGAGCCGTCGACTCCAAAGTCTGCAGATCACCAACCGTCATGATGCCGATCTGCTTCAGTCGCATTTCAGTGACTTTTCCCACGCCGGGAATACGTCCCACGGGGAGAGGTGGAAGGAAGGTCGGTACGTCTTCGGGCTGAATAACGAAGAGACCATTCGGCTTGCGCCAATCGGAGGCGATCTTGGCCAAAAACTTGTTCGGTGCTACGCCCGCGGATGCGGTGAGTTGCAGCTCGTCGAGAATCTGTTGACGAATTGCTTTGGCTACCCTCGTTGCTGTCGTTAAGCCTGTCTTGTTCTCGGTGACATCCAGATAGGCTTCATCCAGCGAGAGAGGCTCAATGAGATCCGTGTGCCTTTGAAATATCTCTCGTGTTGCGTGGGAGACTGCCCGATAGCGGGTAAAGTCGGGAGGAACGAAGATCGCCTCCGGACACAGACGTTCGGCGCGAATCGCCGGCATTGCAGAACGAATACCGAAACGTCTCGCCTCATAGGAGGCGGCACACACAACTGACCGGTTGCCTCGCCACGCCACCACGACTGGTTTTCCGCGCAGCCCCGGATCATCGCGCTGCTCCACCGAGGCATAGAACGCGTCCATATCCACGTGAACGATCTTGCGAACCATGGTCTGGCTATCCATGATAGGCCACCGATCCAAGGCCGCTCCGGTCTCATCCCGCTTCTGTGACACATGTCGCAGAAGACCTGCGCATATGGTCCTTGTCGCCCGGTG
>DATAYL010000110.1:0-52165 GCA_036272575.1 Bryobacteraceae bacterium
GGTTGCGAGCTGCGCGAGTAGCCGTGAATCGCTGACCGTTTAGCCCCCAGGCGGTGCGCTTCGTCGCTCATGGCGTGGACTCCGCTCGCGTCGATCCAACGGTTATAGAAGTTGAATAGGGCGCAAACGGTAATGGTGTAGTAGATTGCTTCGTCGCTGTAGCCCGCCGCATGCAAGGTCTCGATATCCTCCGGCTGAATGGAAGGCGAGTCGTGGTTGACTTTGCGAACGAAACGAAACAAGGCTTTCTCGCTTTGGGAAAGGCCCGAGGTTTCGAGGTCGTTCAGGACGCCTTTGACCAGATCCTCATCACCGAGCAGTTCCGCCGCGACCGCGGCGTGAGACTTCGTTCAAAACGGGCACTGGTTCAGACTCGACGTATATGCCGCAATGAGCTCCCGAAAGCCCGGCGATAACGGCGCTGCTTCACGTAGCATCTGCTGCGTGAAACGCTCGAGATGCACAGTCGCCTCGATCTTGTACGAGAACAGGTGCAGAATCTGCGGATAGTCCGGACCTGCCCGCCGCATCATCTCGATGGCTTTGCTGTAGTTGTCGTCGCCCGGATGCGTTTCGACGTCTTTCAAAAACATGGGTTCCATGGTGGTCATCTCTCCCGTCAGAATAAGAATTTCAAAGCAAGTTGCACGAGGCGCGGCGGCGCGGCTTGGAGAATCTGTCCGAACGCAGGCGAATTCAAGTCATTCTCCGGCAGGGCGAAGTTCGCATGGTTAAGAAGATTAAACGCTTCCGCGCGAAACTGCAGGCGCTTCGATTCGGTCGGGGCGAAGTTCTTGAACAGCGAAAAGTCCACGTTCGCGAAGCCCGGCCCGCGCACCGCATTTCGCCCTTCGTTACCAAACTGGCCCGGGTTGTCCTGTTGTGTGAGCCGCTCAAATGCGCCGGCGCTTACCCATTGGTTGGGGGTGTGCGGCCCGCTGTTGGGATCGCTCAGGACGTTCGGCCGGCTTGAGTAGAACCCGGTAATTTCCGGCGCTTGCCCCTGCATCGTTGCATTATCGCTGTCGTACACGGTGAAAGGCGTGCCGGTCGCGAAGGTGGCGATGGTATTGATCTGCCATCCGTTGACCAGAATTCCGGCGAGGCGTGAATGAGCCCAGCGCGGCAGCGCGTAACTTCCGCTGAAAACAAAACGATGCGTTGCATCGAATAACGACGGTCCATGTTCGGCGCGCAAATCGAAGGGATTTTGCGCGAGATCGTTCTCGCCGGCCACCAGCGTAGGCGCCGAGCCGCTAAGGTTCAATGAAGATGAGTAATCGAGGCTCTTCGACCACCAGTACGAGGCCAGGAACGATAAGCCGTTCGCAAATTGCCGCGAAAATGCGGCCTGGAGTGCATTGTAAGTCGAACTGTTGTTATCCGCGATCAGACCGACTGAACTGAACGCGCAGCTGCCGAGCGCCGCCGAACAGTCTGCATAGGGCCGGCGCTGGTCTGCGTTATCGGCCGTTGCGCCCGGCTCATAGATCGCCGGATTCGCTTCGATGAAGCGTGGCAGGTGCGTACCCTTGTTGCCCACATACCGCAGGTCGAGTGTATAACGCGCGGCGAACACATGCTGGATTGAAAAGTTCCATTGCTGCGAGTAGGGTGGCAGCATTCCGGATTCGACTGTGAGAATGGTTGCCGGGCGAACGAACGTCTGGTTCACAAAGGACGGTGCCGATCCGTTATAAGGATTCGCGAAATTCAGACCGGGCCCGGGAAGCTGGAAGGCCTGCGTCCAAGGTAGTGCGCTGACCGCAGCCTGCAGGGGGCCGCCCACGCCATTCGTGTAGCCGTCATAGAAGATGCCGTAGCCGCCGCGGATTGTCGTCGTTGCATGACCGAAGGGATCCCATGCAAAGCCCACGCGCGGCATGAACTCGTGGTAATCGATTTCGGCAATGCCATCCGGCACGCCCGGATCACCCGGAAACAGCAGACCTGCCGGCGCATCGGTCCGTACGCGCGATTGACGTCCCGGCGCCCAAGCGTTCATACGGTTGCGAACGTCGGTGTAGGGCGTGTTCACTTCATAGCGCAGCCCGTAGCTCAACGTCAGGTTCGGACGGATGCGCCAATCGTCCTGCGCATATCCGGCCGCAACCCATTTGCGCAGCCCTCGGTTGAAGTCGCCGCCGCCCTGAAAAAACACCACCGGCTGACCCACCAGAAAACTCGCAAACGCATTGCTCACCGGGAATGGCGAGAACACAAAAAATCCATTCGTCGCGATTCCGAGAAGTACGTTTATCTGCTGCCGGTCGAGATTGCCGCCGAATTTAAAATTGTGCCGATCGTGCGTGATCGCCAGCGAATAGAAGGCCTGATAATCGTTCTGAACCGTGTTCTGCGGACCGGTAATCGGATTGCCGACGTTGGTGAAGCCGCTGATGATCAGGTAGGGAATGCCTGTGACCTGCGGAAGTGTCGGCTGGTATGTAAAACCGAGGCTGCTCGCGGGCGTGTGGTTTTGCGCCGCTTCTATTGAGGCCGCGTTCCGGAAGAAAGCGATGCGCGCTGTCTGCACCACCGTGGGTGAGAACGAATGCACCCAGGACACCGTGGCCGAATGTGTGCGGAAATTGTCGGCAGTTGGAAAGCCCGGCACACCCGAGCCATTGATCGGTAGCGGGTCGAGCACGTGCTGTGAAGATGTCGCATAGCGCGCGAAGATCTGGTCCGAATCGCCGAAATAGTGATCAAAGCGAAAGCCGCCCTGGTCATAATCGTTGGTCAGCATCTGGGTTGACGAGAACAACGATGGCGATAGATTACCCAGCGGAATGAGGTTCAGAGCCGCGAGGGAGATCGGGCTCAGCTGCTTCTGCGGAATCGTGTTGTTCGGATAAGGCGCGCCCGAGAGGTAATTACTCAGCGGCGCGGGTGATGCAGAAAAATCTCCTGCCCGCTGCGCCGGCGTGGGCACGATGGTGGTGCGCGTTACACCTTCGCGATCGCGCTGGCCTTCATAAAATGCGAAAAAGAAATCCTTATTCTTTCGCGCAGGGCCTCCGAACGTGGCTCCGAACTGGTTCTGGTGAAGCGGTTCCGTACTCGCTGCAAAGAAGTTTCGCGCATCGAGGTTGTTGTTGCGGAGGAATTCGTACAGCGATCCATGAAATTCGTTCGTCCCCGATTTCGTAATTACGGTGGTGATGGCGCCGTCGGTTTCGCCGTACTCGGCCGGTGCGTTCGAGGTCAATATGCGAAATTCAGAAACCGCATCCGGAGGAGTGCGCAGAACGAATCCACCGTTGACGCTGTCCAGATTACTTACGCCGTCCAGGAAATAGTTGTTCGATTCCGGCGGTAGTCCATTTACCGCGTAAGCCTGACCCTGCCGCTTGATGCCTCCAGCTTGCAGAACGCCAAAGGTCATCGGAGCGACACCGGGCTGCAGCAGGCCGAGTTGCATGAGATTGCGGCCGTTCAAGGGCAGATCGACGGCTTCCCGTTCCGAAACGACGTTCCCAAGCGTCGGGCTGACATCCACAGTCGCCGCATTATCGGTGACCGTGATCTGTTCCAAACTTGCGGATGCGAGATTCAATTGCAGCGGCACCTCTTCTACGCGGCCCACATCAAGCCGGACAATCGCCGTTTCGAGATCGGCGAAACCCGCTGCCCGGGCGCGAATACGATAGCTCCCGACAGGTAATGAGCCGAATCGGAAAGCGCCTTCCTCGGTAGTTTGCTGGGCTGTGCCGCGGCCCGTCTGCGCGTTTTCCGCGGTAATGTCTGCATGCGGCACGCGTGCACCCGACGGATCAGTGACTGTGCCCTGAAGTGTTCCGGTCGGATCTTGTGCAATTGCGGAAAGAACAAAAAAGCACACGATGAAGGTGCGACGCAGAAACGCTTTCATAGTTGACCCAAAAGGGAATGAAAGCAGAGTACCCGAAACCCGCTACTCTGTCTTCGCTCGGACGGTGGGCTTAGGCTTACAACCTTCGACGTATGTTTCGCGCCGCAGTGCTTACGGGACAGAGGCCCGGTGATGGTGCTCACCGGCAGAGTGGAGCGCGGGCAAGGAATTCGTACAATTCTGCCACCGATAACAGCGGAAGAGCTGGAGGACGGTGCAGGAAACTAACTTCAGAGAGGATCTCCACATTATGACCAAGTTGGGCACTGGCGTTATTCTCGGCTCGCTTCTCAGCATCTCAGCGATCTGCCAATCCAATCCCGATGTAAGACCTGATTCGAATCCTGAAAGGACGCGGGTGGTGAACGTACACTGCGACAACGTAGCAGCGCATGATACGGCGGCGTTAAACAACTCCATTTCGCGCAGCCTGGTGGGGGACTACATCAACATTCATGGACAGTGCCTCGTAAACGAAACCATCGTTTTGTTCGGGGACAGAACGTATGCGGGTGATTCTCGAACGGGCACCGTTATAAAACAGGCTCCGGGGGCCAATCTCGCGGCATTGCTCGCTTCCGATAGCTGGAACATGGACTCGAGTACCACGGGCGACCCCATTCGGATTGCCCATCTCACGCTGGACGGCAATGCCTCTCAAAATATCGGCACAAATGTCCTCGTCATTCGATCTTGGCTGACCACGATAGAGGATATTGAGGTGCAAAACGCGCCACAAGATGGCATCCGCTTCACAAATCCGAGCAAGAGCGGAACATTGCTGACAAACACGCAAGTGAACAGCCATCTCAGCAATTGTTTCGTCACCGACTCTGGAGCAAATGGCATCCATGTGGTCGATCCGGGAAACAGCATCACGGACTCGGACATTATCGACTGCTGGATCGCAAACTCCGGCCAGTCCGCGATCAATATGGACAACGCGGCTGGATGGAAGATTCGGGGGAATCACTTGTACGGTATTCAGCAAAACGCAATCTACGCCAATCGATGCTTCAGCACATCGATCGACGAGAACATCATCGAGGATTTCGGCCATTCCGGCGGAGGCACCTGGTATGGAATCGCCTGTACGCTGCAGGGCGATATCGCCAGCGTGATTAGCGGTAACAAAGTTTTCATGTTGAATAGCGAGCCTGCGGCGGGCCGTTTCGTTTACATCGGCATACCGCAGGTGAACTATGACGTTGGCGAGGTCGCTGTGACGGGAAATGTGATCCTGGGCAGTGGCAGCTCACGCGATACGGGATTGAGCTACCAGTTGGGCAATGGCAAAGGCCTCAAGGCAGTTTCTGCCAGTAATAACGTTCAGGGCGTGGCAATCCCACGCAGCGTTGGACAGGGAGTCATGCTCGTCAACGGGTGGTAAGCAGGCGATTGGCAGTGTTTTGTGGATGATTTCAGCCAAGCCGACCGGGTTGGCATGTACCAGGCGATGGTAAATGGCGAGCGCTCCGTTCCAGATTCAGTTCAATTACGCTACCGAGAACATCGCCTACGACGCGCGCAAACGAGCCGTTTCGGAGCCCTGAGCGAAGCGATTGGCTACTGCGACTCTTTCACACCTTCCTGACGGAGCGATCTCTTCCTATCAAGCAAAAAAGCTCGCGACTGGGCTGTGATAGCATTCGCCTACAGCATCGGGTTTTTCTCTCTGAAAGGTTTATATTAGTGCGCTTTTTCTCCTTAGCGCTCACCCTGTTCGTCGTGAGCGTCCCTTTGTTTGCCCAGTCGACGAACAATCAGCAAATTTCCGGAATCGTCACCGATTCTTCCGGAGCGTCTGTGGCCAACGCAACCGTCACGGTTGTCGATAAAAACACCAAATTCACTCGTACCGCAACTTCCAATTCCAGCGGTAATTACGTCGTCGCGAATTTGCCGATTGGCACGTATGATGTTTCTTCGTCTGCCTCGGGCTTTAAGAAATCGACCCTGAGTAACGTCGAGCTTCAGGTCGGCGCCAACCTCAGCCTGAATTTAACTCTGCAAGTCGGGAACGTCAGCGAGTCGGTAACTGTGAATGCCGATGCCGTTCACGTCGAAGCCAGTAGCGGCGAAGTCGGACGCCTCATCACCGGGGAGCAGGCCACCCAGATCCAGCTGAACGGCCGCAACTATGTCCAGCTACTCGCCCTCACCCCGGGCGTCTCCACTACTTACAGCAGCGGTTTTAGCCTCTTCGGCGGCTACGGCGTCAACAATAGCGGTCAATCGGCTAACGGCGGCCGAACCGACACCTTCTCCTGGTACATCGATGGCGCCGATAACAAGGACAATGGCGGTGGCGGCAACAATTTCGTCAACCTCAATCCCGATGCCATCGCCGAATTCCGGATGCTCACCACCAACTACAGCGCCGAATACGGCGGCAGCTCTGGTGCTGTCATCAACATTGCTCTGAAAAGCGGCACTTCCGACTTTCACGGCATCGGCTACGAGTATTTCCGTAACGATGCCATCCAGGCTCGTGCCTTCAACGCCGCGACCACTCCCGAGCTGCGCTACAACAACTTTGGCTGGAATATCGGCGGCCCCATCTTCATTCCGAAGCTCTTCAACACGCACCGCGATAAGCTCTTCTTCTTCGTCGGCGAAGATTTCAAAAGATTGCGCCAGGGCCAGATCGAGACCTGGACCGTCCCCACTCTCGCCGAGCGTGCCGGAAACTTCTCCGGGGCCTCCGTGATCCCGCTCAATCCCGTCAGTCACGAGCCCTATCCGAACAACGTCATCCCATCGACCCAGTTCAGCCTCAATAGCGCCCGGCTGGTCGATAACTATCCCGCTCCTAACTTCTCCGGTGCCGGCGGCAACTATGTACTTAATTACGTCGCCCCGCTCAATGCCAACGAATACATCTACAAAGTCGACTACAACCTCAGCAGCAGCAACCAATTCAATTTCCATTACCTCCGCGACTACTACGCCTCGGAGCAGGATCAGGATCAACTCATCACTTACAACCGAAATATTCCTGGCACCAACACTGCGCTGCAATGGACCTTTGTTCCGAATTCCACTACGGTAAACATCGCTCAATTTGCTTTTACCGGCAACGTCATTCTAGAAAATAGCGGGATCGCGGCCAATCCTTTGTTCATTAACAACTACACTCGTGCCGGGCAGGGAATTAATTATCCCTTGATTTACAACGCCTCGAATGCCATCCCCACCATAGGTATTTCCGGATACAACACCCTTACGGCCACTCCGCTGAACTTCAATAACTTCAACCGTATCTTCGATTGGAAAGATGATTTCTCAAAAGTCATCGGCAATCACAATCTGAAGGCGGGCGTTCTCATAATGCGCAGCCGCAAGAACCAGAACAACATCCCGGACATCAACGGCACCTTCTCCTTTAACCCGTCCGCCGCAAACAGCACCGGCAATCCGGTCGCCGACGCCCTCCTAGGCAATTTCTATACCTACAGCGAAGCCAGCAGCATCGGCCAGGGCTGGTACCGCTTCTCACAGGTCGAACCTTATTTCCAGGACGATTGGAAAGCCAGCAGCCGCCTGACCCTCAATCTCGGTCTGCGCTGGGCCTATATGCAGCCGCAGTATTCCGCGCTTAATAACACGTCTGCCTTCCTGCCTCAATACTTTAATCCGCTCCAAACGCCAACGATTCTCCCGTCCACCGGGGCCATCGTGCCGGGCACAGGCAACCCCTATAACGGCCTCGTGCTCGGTGGCTCGGGCTTTCCGTCGACCGCCGCGGGTCGCGTTATCGGTGTCGGCGACCCCGCCGTCACAGCGCTCTTCCACAATCTGCCCAAGGGCACAGCCAACACGGACTGGAACACTTGGGGTCCCCGGCTCGGTTTTGCTTACGATCTCACCGGCAAATCCAACACCATCCTGCGCGGTGGGTTCGGCGCTTTTTATGAGCGCGTCGAAGGCAACTTTATCTTCAGCGCCATTAACAACCCGCCCTTCGTGCAGCAGGCTTCCATCTACAACGGCAACGTGAACAATCCTTCCGGTGGCCAGGCGCAAAGCTTCCCCAGCACAATTAACAACTCCCATTACCTCGATATGAAGGTTCCCCGCGTGTTGAACTGGAGCCTCGGCATTCAGCGTAAGTTCGGTTCTAACACCTTACTCGACGTCGCTTACGTCGGATCGAGCGCCGCCAATCTCTCCTATCAGCAAGATACTAACCAGTTACCGCTCGGTACTCTGCAAGCCAATCCCGGAGTCAACGTGAATGCCTTGCGTCCCTATCTGGGTTATGCCGATATCTATCAATACAACACAGGCGCGAACTTCACTTACCATTCTCTTCAGGTCCAGTTAAAGAAGCAGATGGCCGGCGGCGGCCTCCTTCAGGTTGCCTATACCTGGTCCAGGGCGCTTACCGACGCCAACGGCTTCAACTACCAACCCGAAAACAGTTATAACCTGCGTGGCGACTGGGGTCCTTCGAGTTACAATCGCAACCAGATCTTTGTCGTCAGCTACGTTTATCCGCTTCCTTTCTGGAGAGATCAGCAGCAGTGGTACAAGAAAGCTTTCGGTGGTTGGCAAATCTCCGGCGTTACCACCGTCGAGTCCGGTTTGCCTTTAAACGTAGTCACGCAGGGTGACACCGCCGGCATTGGCATAACGGGGAGCGAGCGGCCGAACGTAGTCGGCAATCCGTTCGCAGGAACCGGCGGCACTCAGTTCCTCAATCCGGCGGCATTTGCTACGCCCGCCGCCGCGACTTTCGGCAATCTCGGCGCTTACGCTATCTCCGGGCCCGGTATCTTCAACTGGGACGCCTCTCTTCAAAAGACCTTCCCCGCATTCCGCGACCGGATCAAGACCAATTTCCGCGCCGAATTCTATAACTTCCCCAACCATCTCTCCTATTTCTCCGTGAACACCACCTACGGCGCTTCGAGCTTCGGCCAGGTGACAGGAGCCACCGATCCGCGCACGATCGAATTGGTTCTGCGCGTCAGTTTCTAATAGAAAGGATTCGGCCACGAAATCGGGGTGGAGGGGCGGCGCGCTTGTGGCGGCGGGGCGCAGATCGACCGGTGATCGAACAGCGGCAGCGGACAGTGCAACTGCTCTGCAGCAATCACACTGCAACTCCTAATTCGGCAGGGCGCAACGTCGCGCCTCGCGACGACTGGCCGGCATCCTCTTCCTCCCCAGCGTTTACGGGGAACTCGGTCTTTGTCCATTCGGAGAGGAACCTCCCAGCCCACCGATAAATATTATTCTGTTTCAGGTTCTCGCGCATTCTCCTCATCCGGCGTTTGCGTTCTTCTGGCTGCATTCGTAAAGCTGCATAACAGGCCTCTGCACCTTCTTCGATTGAGAAAGGATTGATCTGCAACGCGTCCTTCAACTCGCGGGCTGCTCCGGCGAACTTGCTCAGAACCAAAACGCCATCCTCATCGACACGGCTGGCGGCGAACTCTTTCGCGACCAGATTCATGCCATCATGCAGCGAGGAAACGACACAAACGTGGGCGAGCCGATGCAAAGCGATCATCTCAGGCCGCGAGTAGTGGCGTTTCAGCAGAACGATGGGACGCCAAAAAGCTGTCCGCCAGCGCCGATTGATCCGAGCGGTCAAGGAGTCGACCTCTCGCTCCAAGCTCTTATACTCGGGCAAGCCGGATCGACTCGGCTCCGCGATCTGCACAAACACAAAATTTCTCCTGTATTCAGGGTGTTCTTGTAATAGGCGGTCCAAGAAGCGCAGACGTTCTGGAATCCCTTTCGTATAGTCGAGCCGATCGATTCCGACGCCCAACAGTTTGCCCTCAAGAGAAAGCTCCCTCCGCCATCGGCCCATGTGTTCGGCGACCGCTTCCGATTGTGCCGCCCTCGAATGCTCGTCGAAATCGATGCTAATGGGGAATGGGAGCACAGCGGTGGAGCGCCCTCCGCGGCAGATAATCGAGCCAGCTTCATCGGTTCGCGCCTCCAGGGAACAATCGACGGCAGCTAGAAAGTTTCGGCAGTGCTGCTGCAGATGAAACCCGAGTAGATCATTGCCAAGCAGACCATCTAAAATCTCCGCCTTCCACGGGAAGGACTCGAAGACTTCGCAATTAGGCCACGGAATGTGCCAAAACTGAGCGATCAGGAGATTAGATCTAGCGTTGCGGAGGATGCGGGGCATCAATGCGAAGTGGTAGTCCTGAATGAAAACAAATGTCGGATCACTGCCAGCTTCTTCCAATACGGCTTCGGCGAAGCGCTCGTTGACACCGCGATAGGTAGCCCAATCTTGAGGGTCAAAAATTGGCCGCCTGAATGCTACGTGGCAAAGCGGCCACAAACCACGATTTGAGAGACTCGAATAATGACCGTTCGTCTCCCGTTTCGACAGCCAAACGCGACGAAGGGTATATTCAGGACGCTCCGGAGGGACCTGAACACGATCAAAGCGATCAACAGTTTGCGTATCGGCATTGCCGCTTCCGTGAGCGATCCAAAGCCCCCGACATGCTTGCATAACAGGATTGAGTGCACTAGCCAGTCCGCCGGCGGACTGAACACATTCAACTCTGGCGCGAACGCGCTGATGTTGAAAAGGCTCACGGTTGGAGACCACAATAAATTTGTAGCCCTCGAGCTTGGTTCGCACAAACTCGCTGAGAGACTCGCGGGTCCAAAGGTTCAATAATTAAGCTCCTTTCATCTTTAGATGATACGCGATTCGGACAGTCTCCGAGCAAGTGGAAGTTCTGGTGGTTTTCTGCGAGTTCTCATGCATCGATTCCTGTGAATCTCGTTGGCTATATAAGGGGACCTATGCCGATGCTCAGCACTACAGCAGGCCACGAACGCCCGCACGAAGTGTAGCTACGCCTTTTCCCGAACATCGACCCAAACCAGCGTACGTAAGAGCCGGTCGAAAGCCGTCTGGCGACATTCGCCCCTCTCGTTTCGGCATTCGCCGGTATTGCCGGGGAACGGGCCGAATTGCGATTCCGTATCGACAGGCACGAGTGCAATCATCGGTTGGAATCGAAGCAAAAGAGCAGGAGGCGAAAATGGCTTTTCACGTTTTAGTCATTGGCGGCGGTATTGGCGGACTTTGCCTGGCGCAAGGTCTAAAGAAAACAGGAATCAGCGTGGCTGTATATGAGCGGGACAGGACCCGGACAGATCGTCTGCAAGGTTATCGCATTCATATCGATCCGGAAGGGAGCCGCGCGCTCCACCATTGTTTGCCTCGGGAAAATTTCGATGCCTTTGTTGCGACCTGCGGCAAGCCGGGCAAGGGGCTTCGCATTATGACGGATCAACTCCAAGAGTTGATGTTTATCGGCTCGGAAAGCCCGCAGGATTCGATCGCCCGGGATCGCTCGGCGAGCCGAATCACGCTGCGGCAGGTTCTGCTTGCGGGGCTGGAGGACGTGATCCATTTCGATAAGCATTTTTCGCGATACGAAGAGGGTCCCGATGACCGCGTGACGGCTCATTTCGAAGATGGAACGTCGGCGAGCGGCGATGTGCTGGTGGCCGCTGACGGCGTGAATTCGCGGATCCGGCAACAGTTGCTTCCGCATGCCAGGTTAGTGGACACCCATGTCACCGGAATTGCAGCGAAGGCGCACTTATTGCCGGCGTTCAACCGCTTGGAAGGAGCGAACGCGATCCAAGGGGGTCGCGGCGACGGAATGTTCATCGCACGGCAGGAGTTTCAAAATCCGCCGCAGATGTTACCGAAGGGCATCGGGGGAAATGACCGCGCAGCCTCCATCCCTCCAGGTTTTCTTTTCGACAACACGCAGAGCTACATTTTTTGGGCTTACATCACGCGCCGTGAAAAATGTCCGGTTGCGATCGATGACACGCTCGCGCCGGATACGTTGCTGGACATTGTCGCTCAGCGTACAGCCGGGTGGCATGCGGAGCTGCGCGAACTCATTCAGCAATCGGATCCGGCGACCATAGCGGTCTGGAATATCCGAACGTCAGTTCCGGTTGAGCATTGGAGGACGACTAACATCACGCTGCTTGGGGATGCGATTCACAGCATGACGCCGGCTCGTGGGATAGGGGCGAACATCGCGTTGCGGGACGCGGACCTGCTGCGTCGAAAGCTGGCGGCCGCGCACGAGGGCAACGCTCCGCTGCTTCAGGCCATTGAGGAGTATGAGCTGGAGATGATTGCATACGGCTTCCAGGCGGTGCGGGAATCGGCGCAAGCGTTGCAGATGTTTGTGGCCGAAAAGGCTGCTTAACAGGATGCGGCCGCGCCGCCCGTCCGCGCCGCAACGCGGAAAGCGCGCTGTGCCGGTAGGGCTCGAAACGAGATCTCGCAACAGGCCCGCGATTCCTACCCTCTCGCAAACATGGAAATGGGCAGTCTTGATCGCAGTCAGCATTGGGCTCGGACTTTTTTGGGTAGCAGGCGTCGCCGTGCAACCAGTCTCGATTAGGCGCTTATGCTTGCGTCCGCCGGGACATTCTTTGAAGATAAGAATGGACGGAACGTCGCAAAGTGACCCAGGTTCGGACCGGACCGGGGAAGGGGTGGCAACCAAATCAAGCGGCGCGCCGTGACACGGGTACAGGAGAAATACATGAACCGAAGTGTTCTTTGGATATTGTTAGTGACCGCGCCGCTGGTTAGCGCCGGCTCGCTCGACAGTTTTCAAGCCACATGTAGTGCGGCGCCCGGCAGCAACGGCGTCTGCGGCGGAGGATTCTCGGATTTTTCGTTCACCTTTGGCGGACCTTTCATCCCAGGGTTCCCGGGCCCCAACCAATTCGCGCCTGGCGAACCACCATCATTCATAGAGTTTGAAGTTGGCAGCAGCGGGGGCACCTTCACCTATCAGGGCAATACGTGTAATTACGACATGGTCATACATGGCAGTCCGTGTGACGGATCAGTGGTCCTTGGATCATCGGTGTTAGCCACCCCGGACGACAGAGGACTTTCACCCGGGGATGTGGTCAGTGTCGTGGGCCCGGGTAGGGCGGAAGGTTTTTTTTGCGCGTCGTGTAATGGTGCACCTTCAAGTACTCCAATCTTCGACATAGAAGTACGCGCCTCGTATCAATTCACGCTGACGGCTCCGGGCACGCCCACACCGTTCTCTTGGACCGGAGCCCAATTCAGTTCGGTTCCCGAGCCGGCGAGTTGGGTATTCGCGACTCTCGGGCTGGCGGGTGTGGCGGCCGGACTTCTCGGGCGGCGTCTCCAAACGCTTCCATTAAGGTGACTGGGGCGTTGGGGTTCAATTCGTCAGCTCTTGGCGGTACGCCAGGATGTTGCGAGTCTTATGCTCCTGACAGGATTCCAAGAAAGCGGCATCCGCCCGCATACCGCTCAATAGCGGCTAGAACGAGACGCCCGCCGGGTCTGCATCCGACGGGAACGGGAACCGGACTAACTCTGCCCTTCGAGCCGCAATACACGGCCGATGACACCCGAAATGCGCTCCCAGTTCTCGGTTTCCCGCTGAAGCTGTTTTGAACCGCTTTTCGTAATGGAGTAGAATTTCGCTTTGCGATTGTTCTCGGACGTGCCCCAGCCGGCGGTGATCCAACCTTGTTGCTGAAGACGCAGCAAGGAGGTATACACAGTCCCCTCATTCAACCGTAATACTTCTTCGCTCAGCTGTTCGAGACGACGAGCGATGCCGAAGCCGTGTAGAGGGCCGAGAGCATGCAGCGTTTTCAGAATCATCAGATCCAGCGTGCCCTGCAGCACTTCCGACCTTTTTTCGCCAGCCGCATTCTGTTTGGGCATCACATAGAAGATAGCATGTTCCTTTGTGACCTCCACAGGAACTACGCCGGTAACACTCTTAGCGAGGCGCGGTAACATGAAGCTCCAGAACGTGAATTTTGGCGATGTGAGTTGAGAGCTTAGAGTGATGGATAAGAAAGCCAAGAATGGCATCGTGAGCATTCCGAGCAAGCATTCGGTCGACGAGACCGTAAGCCGGCTTGAGGCAGCGCTCGAAGCGAAGAGCGCAAAAATATTCGCGGTTGTCGATCATAGCGGCGAAGCGGAAAAAGCCGGTTTGCAAATGTTGAACACCAAGCTCATCATGTTCGGCAACCCTAAAGGTGGTACTCCGCTGATGCTCGCGGCCCCGACCATCGCGATCGATCTACCGCTCAAGATTCTGGTTTGGGAAGACCGGAGCGGAAGTGTCTGGGTGACCTATACACGCCCCGAATTCCTCGCTGAGCGGCATAGGCTTCCGTCCGATCTGATGCCTACGCTGGCCGTGGTGAGCCAGTTAGCGGAAACGATCGCTGGCTGACAGGTTCGAAAGCAGCTACTTCCCATTGGCAGATCTTCAAGTTGATTTCAAATACCAGGGAATATTCAGGACGGAGATGCGATCGTTACCTTCCAGAAGCAAGCGGCTCTTGAGAATGGCGGCGCGCTGGGTATGCAGGAGCCATTCAAACCAATGGCGCTCCATCAGTTCCGGAATGACGAGGATAATGCGCCGGTCCGGATTTTGCTCGGCCAACTGTTTGACATAGTCGATGATCGGAGTGACGACAAGACGATAGGGTGAGCGCAGGTCCACGAGCTCGGGGACCGGCAGGTTAGCCTTACGCGCGGGGTCTTCCACATAGCCTTGCCATTCATCGCAAAATGAATTGGGCCGGTCTTCCTCTGAGACGTGGAGGACTTTGACGTCAGGCGAGAGAGCCATGGCGTCCCGCAGTGCCTGTTCATTGACGCTGGTCCAGCCTTGCATGGTCACGACGAGAATCGGATGAGGCGGGAGATGCGTGTCAAGCGGCGAGTGGATGCTGATCTCTTGTTTAAGACGCGAGTAGTGACGATGCACGCCGTACATGGTGAACAGTAACGCGGGAATCGCAACCAGGGTAATCCACGCGCCCTCCGTAAATTTGGCAACGATGACGAGCACGACAGTGAGACCTGTGGCGATCGCGCCGACAAGGTTGAGAAACGCGCTTCGCCGGGCACCTTTGCCGCCCTCTCTTCTCCAATGAGCAACCATGCCGGCCTGTGACATGGTGAAAGCAAGAAAGGCGCCTACGGCAAATAACGGAATCAACCGATCAGTAATGCCGCCGAAGCCGATAAGTAAGCCAGCGGTTATCAGGCCCAAAACGATGACGCCTTCTGAGTAAACAAGGCGGCGGCCGCGGTTGGCAAAGGCGGTAGGAAGAAAACCATCTTCGGCCACGAACCGGCAGACGCGGGGAAAATCGGCAAAGGCTGTGTTAGCGGAGAGAGTGAGCAAAAGAAGGACGGAGCCGATGGCGAGATAGTAGAACCAGCCGCGTCCAAGAACCGCGCCGAACAACATAGATAACAAGCTCTGGTAATTGGGACCGTTGGGCTCGGTGGCGACAATGCCATAAGCGTTAACCAGATAAGCGATGCCGGCCAGCATGATGGCCAGAGCGAGAATGATGAAGCCCAAGGTGCGCTGCGCATTTTTTCTGCGGTCGTCACGGAAAGCACCCACGCCGTTGCTGACCGCTTCAACGCCGGTGAGAGCGGTGCAGCCGCTGGCATAGGCTTTGAGCAACAGCCATGCGCTAAATACGCCGGCAGCCGGAGCAGCGGGCGGTTTCACGAGCGGCATGGGATGGCCACCATGAGCAAACGACTTCGCGATGCCGACTGACAGTTCGATCAGCATGCAGACGAGGAAAAGATAGGTGGGGACGAGAAAGACGGCGCCCGTTTCACTGACGCCGCGCAGATTGACTATGACTAATAACAGCAGAGCGACGAGACACAGCGTCAAGGTGTGAGGATGTAGGGATGGAATGGCGGAAGTAAGTGCGCCGATGCCGGCAGAGATACCGACGGCCGCATCGAGAGCGTAGTCAATTAACAGAGCGGACGCGGCGAGCAGGCCAGGGAAAACACCCAAATTCTGGCGCGCAACGATGTAGGAACCACCACCGGAGGGATAGGCGGCGATCGTCTGGCGATAAGAGAAGTAAACGAGCGCAAGCAGAATGATGATCGCGGTGTTGAGCGGCACCATCCAGCGCAAGCCAGCGAGTCCGAGGGGGATGAGAAGAGTAAGAGCGGCCTCAGGTCCGTACGCGGCAGAGCCGAGCGCATCGAGGCCGAAGATGGGGATGCCTTTGGAAGGACCGATTTTTTCGGCGCGTTCTTCGGAAGAGGCAAGAGGGCGCCCGAGAATCAGATCGAATAGCGACAGCTTTGGTTTAGCGTTGGATTGCGGATTACTTTTGGGCGCGGTTGTCTCTTTGGTTTCCGGCGGCATGCTGATCGTGTAGGTACTCCGGTTAGATGGACGGCCAGCCGTTTTCTTTTCAAAGAACTGTGAAGTGGAACCGACGCCCACCGTGATGCCTTGACCTTCTACACTCGACGTGATATGTAGAGGATGGGGCAAGATGACCTGGTGGCAGCGGCTCATTCGTAGGGACAAGATCGAGCGACAGTTGCAGACCGAGTTACGGGACCACTTTGAACGTCAGGTGAGCGATCACTTGCGGGCCGGCCTTAGCGCGGAGGAAGCGCGGCGCCAGGCGCGATTGCGTTTTGGCAGTCTGGAGCAATTCAAAGAGGAATGCCGGGATGCGCGGGGAACGCGATGGCTCGAGATTGCTGGTCAGGATCTCCGGCTGGCGTTTCGTACGCTGCGCAAGTCAGCGGGTTTTTCGACAGCCGCGCTTTGCACGTTGGGACTCGGTATTGGCGCGGTGACCGCCGTGTTCAGTGTATTGGATTCGGTGGTTTTGAAGCCGCTGGCTTATCAAAATCCGGGCGGGTTGGTGGTGATTCGGGAGGTAGTCGAGGAGTTTGCGAAATATTCCCCGACGGTTCCGGTGAACGAGAAGCAGTTTGAGGCCTGGACGGAACGGGCGCGGTCATTCTCCGGTTTTGCGCTGCTGAACGTGAAAGACAGGACGCTACTGCCAAAGAATGGAAGGCCGGTTTTGCTGGGTGGAGTGGAAGTGTCGCCGGATTTTTTTACGGTATTGGGAGTAAGACCTTCCATGGGACGCGCGTTCGTGCGGCAGGATGCAATGGAAGGAAGTAATCACGTGGTGATCCTGACCGACGCGCTGTGGCAGCGGCAGTTTCACGGTGACCGGGAGGTGATCGGCAGGACGGCGAAGATCAACGATCAAATGGTGAGCGTGATAGGCGTGCTGCCGGCTGATTTTCGCTTGCCGCAATTGAATTCGGGAATCAGCAACAGTTCGGGTGGTGTGCGGCCGATCGAACTTTTCACACCGCTAGTAATTGATCGGAGCCACGAGCCGTTGATGGGGTCATTCAACTATCTGGCGATTGGACGCTTACGACCGGGAGTCTCGGTGAGGAGCGGCGAACAGGAGCTGACGAGAGTCACGCAAGGGTTTGCGCGAGAGCATCACATTGGCGCGCATCTTCGTGCCAATCTGCAGACGATACAGCGGAACACGCTTGGTTCGACGGGACAGGTGTTGTGGCTGTTGCTGGCGGCGGTTTGCGGAGTGTTGCTGATCGGTTGTGTGAATCTGGCGAGCTTGCAGGTGGCGCGCTCGGTGGGTCGACAGCGGGAGAATGCGATCCGGTCAGCGATGGGAGCGTCCGGGCGGCGAATCGCGTTAACGCAACTGGCGGAGAGCTGCGTTTTGGGCGCAGCTGGCGGTGCGTTGGGGGTTTTGCTGGCCTATTGGGGCGTGCATTTGCTGGTACGAGCGGCGCCGGTGAATTTGCCGCGCCTGGATGAAGTGCAGGTGAATGGAACGGTGCTGCTGGTATCGGTGTTGGTGACGATCGGAACTGTCTTCCTGTTTGGACTCCTGCCGGCGTGGGAGGCCTCACGAACTGATCCGCAACAAGCGATGCAAAGAACGGCAGGGCGTAGCGTGGCAGGAGGCAGGTCGGCGGGCAGAATGCGCTTCTTCCTGGTTTGCATGGAGGTTTGCTGTACCACGGTTTTGCTGATCGTGTCGGCCGCGGCACTGAAGAGTTTGTTCAATGCGCTGCACACGGACAGGGCGTTTGAAGCGAGCGGAGTGGTGGTGGCCGAAGCGGATTTGTATAAAGAGCCTTACAGCAAAGACGCCGAGCGAATCCGTTTCGACAACGACGTGTTGGATCGTTTGAGAAGACTGCCGGGAGTGGAAGCCGCCGCGCTCACGCAAGTGATGCCTTTGACTGGGAATATCTTTGCCACGGATGTAGGAAGAGCCGATCGCCCCTTTAATCCAGAGCGGCAGCCGCTGGCGAGTTTTCGATGGATCAGCCCGGACTACTTTGCGGTTCTACGAATTCCGATGTTAGCCGGGCGAGCGCTCGAGGCGTCCGACTCAGGCCGCAAGAACGCGGTGATTTCCCAGGCCTGTGCTCGCGCATTGTGGCCGAAAGAAGACCCGCTAGGACGTAAGCTGCTGACCAACGATGGCGGAAAAGATAACACATTTACGGTGGTTGGGATCGCCGCGGATGCGCGCACGCAGGATGTAAAGGATCCAGGCGGATCGATGTTTTATTACCCGTTTCAGGATGACCCGCCGTATGCAACGTTTTTTGTTTTGCGGACGGCGCAATCCCCTGAGAAGATCCCCAACAGTGTGAGGCGGGCGATCTGGAGCGTGGATAGCGAAGTGGCGATTCCCACGCTCAAAACACTAGACGAGCAAGTGGAGGCATCGCTCGCCACGGAGCGTTTTACGGCGCTTCTGCTGAGCTGTTTTGGGGGCGCTGCGATTGCCTTGGCTTTGCTCGGCGTGTATGGCGTGTTGACGTTTTTCGTGGCGCTACGTACGCGCGAGATAGGCGTGCGGATCGCGCTGGGCGCCGACCGGAGAAAGATTTATGAGCTGACGTTTGCCACAGGAATGCAGCCGGTGCTTGTGGGAATGATGGCAGGGGCGCTGATTGGATGGGCAGCGACGCGAAGCATCGCGAGTTTGCTGTTTGCGGTACGGCCGGGCGATCCGCTATCGATTGGCGGAGCCATTGCAGTGTTGCTGGCAGCGGCGAGCGCGGCTACGCTTTTGCCGAGCAGGCGAGCAGCATCGATCGATCCGGCGGTGGCGTTGCGGAACGAATGATTATTCCTGGCGGAGCGCTGCCGTAGGGTCAAGCGAGGCAGCGCGCCAAGCGGGCAGAGCGCAAGTGGCGGCACAGCCGCACAGCAACAAGCAAACCACGGCAAGTAGCAGGGCCGGGTGACTGCCTGTTCCCTGCCCCAGCTTGGTGAGAAAGCGATCGAGACCGAGCGCGAGTAACGTGCCCGCGGCGAGACCGGCTGCCACACTCGGCAAGACAGAGAACAGGACAGTTTGCAAGACGTTCTCGCGGGAAGCGCCAAGAGCGAGGCGGATGCCGAACTCGTTTGTTCTTTGCGCGACGCTGTAGGAAACGACACTCGATAGTCCGATCAGGGCGAGGGTGAGCGCGGTGGCGGCAAAAAAGCCACAGAGCGCGGCGATCAAACGCCCCTGCTGCCATTCGGGTTGCATTTCGACGAGTTGCTGCAAGGTAGGCGTGTAGGCGGGCACTTGCTGGTCGGGATCGACCCGTGCGATTTCACGACGGATGGCGTGCACCAGACGGAGCGGCGGAGTGCGGGCATGGACCAGAAGATCGGTACCCATATCCATCCAGAGGGTGGACGGCAGATAGACGGCGGGTTCGACGGGCGCGAGCAAGCCATCATTGCGGGAATCGGCTACAATGCCGATGATCTGGAGCCATCCGTCACTGTTCGGGACGGCGACGTGATAAGGCGGCTGTGGTTTCAGCTGTGGCAGGCGAATAGGTTGTCCGATGGGACTGCGATCGGGCCAGAATTGGCGAGCCATGGTTTCGTTGACGACCGCGAGACGCGCGGCGCGCCTGTCTTCCTGACTGTTCCAAATTCGTCCGCCGGCGAGCGGAATATCGAGCGTCGAAAAATAATTGGCGCTAACCAAATTCAAATTGGCTTGTCGCCATTCGGCGGCAGCTTTGCCCATCAGCTCGACGTGCTGCGCAGGCCCGCTATAGGGTGGAGCGCCATTGCTAGAAAGCGCAACGGATGCCACTCCAGGCAGGGCCGCAACGCGGCTGCGGAGCGCTTCGAAATAGGCGGCGCGATCCGGCTGCGCGACATGGCTGTTGGTGTGCAGCGGGATGTTGATGTCCAGCGTGTTGAGTGGATTGTAGCCGAGGTGGACCTGCATCAGCTGGCGAAAGCCTTCGACGGAAGCGCCCGCGGCGGTGAGAAGAAGCAGCGTGAGCGCAATTTGTCCACCGATAAGGATGTTGTGCGTTCGTTTGGCGCGGCGGCCGCCGGCGATTTTGTGAGCGCCCGAGCGCAAGGCCTGTTCGAGTTGCGGGCGAATCATTTGCAGGGCGGGCGACAAGCCGAAAATGACGCCGGTGAGGAGCGCCAAGAAAACGGAGAACGCGAGAACAGGGAGGTTGAGCTCAACCGCGGCTTCCCGCGCGACGGAGTAGGCAGGCAGCCATTTGACGATGCCCGCGATGATCGCGTAAGCTGCCAGCACGCCGAAGCTAGCGCCAATGAGAGAGAGCGTGACGGATTCGGTTAGTAACTGGCGCAGCAAGCGGGCGCGACTGGCGCCAATAGCGGCACGCACAGCCAGTTCGCCCTGGCGCGCGGCGCCCCGAGCCAGCAGGAGGATCGAGAGATTGGCGCATCCGATGAAGAGCAGCAGTGCAACCGCACCGAATAGCAGGTAGAGTGTGCGGCCAAAGCTTCGGACGTAGCGGTCGTTGAGACGCTCGAGATGGATGTGAAAGCGATCGGGATAGCGCGTGGGAGTTTGCGTGGCGAAACGGTCGAATAAAGATTGTAGTTCGGGGCGCGCCGCGCCAGCCGTGACGCCAGGTTTCAGGCGCAGAGAGAAGCTGTAGAGCCCGGCTGGATCGTAATGGATGGCGAGCGGGATGTAGACGTCGCCGCCGTTGAACGCAAAGCGAGGTGGGAACACGCCGACGACAGTATAGGGTTTGTGGGCCATTTCGAGCGTTCTGCCGATGACCTGCCGGTTCCGGTTGAAATGGCGGCTCCAGAATGAATCGGTGAGTAGCACGACGGCGTTGGCCTCGTGACCAGGCGGCGCGTCGGCGGGCGCCAATCCGCGGCCAAGCGCAGGCGGGACGCCAAAAAAACGCGAGGCGTTGGACGTGATAAAAACGGCTTTGACGTCTTCTGGAAGATCAGTACCCGTCGTGTTTAGCTCCCAGTTGAGCCACGCGATTGCGGCATCCACGCAGTTCACTCTCGCGAGTTGCTGCAGTTGCGTGCCGGTTAAGAAGACCGGGTGTGGATTGCCGCCTTTGTCTTCGGCAGAGATTTGCACGATGCGGTCGGCGGCGACATACGGGAAAGGATGTAGGAGCACGGCGTAGATAACGCTGAAGACCGCGGTGGTGGCGCCAATGCCAAGCGCGAGTGAGACGACGGCGGTGAAGGTGAAGGCGCGGCTTTTCCATAATTGGCGGATAGCAAAGCGGATATCTTTAAAAAGATGTTCGGTTTCGGACGATTTAGCCCGGTAGCGGACAGCCATGGAAGAGTGACGGAAGCGAACAGGCAACAATTACAACGTTTTGATATGGCTGGTTGATTGCTGCGGGAGGCTGGATGTTCACGGTGATGCAGGATATTCGATTGGCGGTTCGGCAGATGTGGAATGCGCCGGGGTTTGCTGTGGCGGCGGTGTTGACGCTGGCTTTGGGGATCGGGGCAAACACCGCGATGTTTACTGTGATCGACAACGTGTTGATCCGGCCGATGCCTTATAGGCAGGCAGAGCGGCTGGTGAGCGTGGGGCAGGTTGGCCGAGATGGCGATTTTGGTGCAACATCGTGGCCGAGTTTACAGGATTTGCGAAAGCAAGCGAAGACGCTACAGGACGTGGGCGGCTACGTGACGGATGTAGCGATTCTGCAGGGCAAAGAAGGCGGCAAGACGCTGCTGGGAACGAAGGTGACATGCAATGTGATCGACCTTTTGGGTGCGCAACCGGCTATCGGACATGGGTTTTCGGAGGGGGATTGCGCGGAAGGCGCGGCGCCGGTCGTGTTGCTGAGTGACGCCTTATGGCGGCAGGATTTCGGGGCCGATCCGCATATCGTGGGCAGGCAGGTGCTCGTCGGCAATGTACCGCATACGGTGGTCGGAGTGATGCCGGCGCAGTTTAGTTTTCCGGAAGAAGCGGGTGCGGGCACTGCGGCAAAGGGAGTTTGGCTAGCTTCCAGATTGAGCGCGGAGATTCGCGCGCGCGGCTTCACTTTATACGAAGCAATCGGGCGGTTGCGACCGGGCGCAACGGTTAACCAGGCGCGAGCGGAAATGGCCACGGTGGCGAAGAATATCCGCCGGCAAGACCCGAAGGCCGGCGATCTTTCGTTTCATGTGCGATCGTATCGGGACACGATAACAGGCGCGGTACGGCCGGTGTTTTATGCGTTAGGCGCGGCACTGGGACTGGTGCTGTTAATTGCGTGCGCGAATGTGGCGAATTTACAGTTGAGCCGGTGTTTGGCGCGGCACCACGAATTTGCGGTCCGGGCGGCGCTCGGGGCGCCCAAATGGCGGTTAGTGCGGGAGCTGGTAGTCGAGAGTGGGATGCTAAGCGTGCTTGGCGCAGCGGTGGGATCGCAGCTGGCCTTAGGCATTTTGCAACTGCTGCGGCTGTTACCGGAAGACTTGATTCCGAGAGCGGGCGAAATTCAACTGCGCTGGGGAGTGCTGGCAATGCTGGCCGGTTTGGCGATGGCGGCCACGCTGGTGTCGGGAATCGTTCCGGCGCTATTTGCGATGCGTACGGAGCCGCAGAATGCTTTGCGCGGCGCCGGACGCGGAGTAAGCCAGCGGGCGGGAACCACTCGTATGGCAGGGTGGGTGGTGATCGGCGAAGTGGCGATTGCCGGCGTGCTGCTGGTGGGATGTTCGCTGCTATTCCATACCCTCTATAATCTCGAACATAAGCAGCTGGGTTTCGCAATGTCAGATGTGGTGACATTTACGGCGACACCACCAACCTCAGCGGGTTATTTAGGAGGCCCGGCACGCGGCGATCAGCGGGGGCCTGCAATTACCACGCGGATGTATGCGCCGTTGCTCACCAAATTGCGCGCGCTGCCGGGAGTGAAGCAGGCGGCGCTTTCTTCGTCAATTCCTTTTGACGGCGTCGATTTAGGATCTAGTTTTTCGCTGAATGACAAGGAGAACAAGAGTTCGCGAGAAAAGGAACAGCAGGATGCAATTCTGCGTGTCATGAGCGGCGGATTCATGCAAGCGATGGGAACGCCGATTTTGCAGGGACGGGAAATTTCCGACGAGGACGCGGAAGAGAGCCAGTTTGTGGCCGTAGTCAACGAAGCGTTTGCGCGTAAATTCCTCGGAGGTAGAAACGCACTTGGGCAGACGCTGGGTTTGGGCGGCAAAGATACGGGCATGGAGAAGTCGTATACCATCGTCGGCGTGGCAGCGGATGCCGCGCAGAAGAACTTGGTAGAGCGGGCAGTGCCGGAGATGGATCTTTCCTATCGCCAAGTTCCACAGCACTCGTTGTTTTATCCGATCCTGCTGGAATCCGCTACAAAGTTTGTGGTGCGAGCGACGCCGGGTCAGAATGTGAGTGGCGCCATCCGCAGCGTGGTGCGAAAAGAAGCGCCCGGCTTTGCGATCGACGATTTACAAACGATGCAAAAGACAGTAGACAAGGCCGACTTCAGCCAGCGACTGGGTTTTTATCTCACTGGCGGATTTGCCGGTGTCGCGGTGTTGATGGTGATGGTGGGATTGTACGGCGTACTGGCGCAGTTGGTAAGTCAGCGGCGGCAGGAGATTGGGGTGCGGGTGGCGCTGGGTGCGACGAGCTCGTCGATTCTGACAATGATTTTGCGACAGGGCGCTGTATTGATCGTGGCGGGAGTTGTGATCGGATTGGCGGCAGCCGGGGCATTAGGACACACGATTCAGAGCTTTCTTTATGAGGTGAAGCCTACCGATTTATGGTCTTACGCAGGCGTAGCGGCGGCGTTACTAGCGGTGGGTTTGCTGGCGGCCGTAATACCGGCATGGCGAGCTTCGACTATTGAGCCGGTAGAGGCGTTACGCACCGAATGAAGCGTTGCCGATCGTGCATCTGGTGCTGCGGTTATTGTTTGCTGACGTTGATGTAGTAAAGATTGGTCGCTATCTGAAATTGATTTTTGGACAGCGACGTTTTCATGGTCTGCCACGTAGTCGTCGGGTGAATGGTCTGCCAATCTTCTTTCTTACCCACGCGTACGGGCATGGCAAAACCCGACACATCGGCTTTCCAGCGATACGCAACAGTGCCGTTGGCGCGGTCAAATTTCAATTCAAGAACCGGTATCGCAGTGTAGCGCAGATACTGCTCGAAGACGGGCGTTAAGTCCAGGCCTGTTTTGCGATCGAAATATCCTTCTACATCCTCCGTCATGATGTTTTGATATTTGAAGTGCTGATAGAAGCTATGCAAAAGAGCCCACCATTCTTTGTCGTTATTGACGATGCTGCGTAGCGTATTGATGAAGAGCGCCCCTTTGAAGTACTGGTCCTCGGGCGGGTCGCCATTCACACCGCGAGCGGTAATGATGGGGCTGCGATTGCGCACTTTTGACTTGTAGGCATTCAGATATTTGAGTGCATCGGCGTGACCATACATGTATTCGACGTAGAGGCTTTCGAGGTAGGTGGTCCAGCCTTCATGAATCCACATGTCGGAGCGGTCGGCCGCAGTGATGCTGTTGCCAAACCACTCGTGGCCGCTTTCGTGAATGATGATGAAATCAAAGCGCGGGCTGATCCCGACTCCGGTCCAATCACGGCCGAGATAACCATTCTTAAAAAGATTGCCGTAGCTGACAGCGGTCTGGTGTTCCATGCCGGAATACGGCACTTCGACGAGTTTGTAGCCGTCCTTTTCGAACGGGTATTCGCCGAAGTAGTGTTGGAATGCTTCGAGCATGCCCTTTGCCTGCGTAAATTGAATTTTGGCTTTGGCTAGATCTTCGGGAAGGGCGTAGAAATCAAGGGGCAGCCGCCCGAGGTGGTCCGAGAAGTGGGCGTAATCGGCGATATTGACCGCGACGTCGTAATTATTGATGGGGTAATGTACGAACCAATCCCAACGGGTATAACCGTCGCCGAGATCTGCCTTGCGCTCAAATTTGCCGTTGGAAACATCCATCAGTCCGTTCGGAACCGCCACGCTGATCTTCATATTTTTTACTTCGTCGCGCCATTGATCTTTATTAGGCCACCAAACACTGGCGCCGACATCTTCGCAGGCGGAGTAAATCCAGGGATGGCCGGAAGGAGTTTTGCCGAAAGTGAAGCCGCCAAAGCGGGATCCTTGAAGCGGCGTGCCGGAGTAGTAGAAGTCGATGGTGTAGGTGCGGCCTTTGCGGAGTGGTTGCGGGAAGTCGATAAAAACGGCGCCTGATTCCCGGCGATACTGCAAGGGAGTCGAGTCCAGCAGAATCTTATCGACGCGAAGGGCGGGATGAAGGTCGATTTGAATACGCTGTCCGTCGGCAAGCATTTTAAAACGGATGGCATTCTTACCATTGACGAGTTTTTTCGCAGGGTTAACGCGGATGTCGAGATTGTAGGAAAGCAGATCGTTGTTGGCACGGTAAGGCCCGTAAGCGCCACGCAGCAAGTCAGTGCGAGTGGACGCAGTCTGGGCAGCAATAGAAAGGAGACAAAGGAACGCACCCCTGGCAACGATCCGAAGAACACGAAGACCCATGAAGCTAACGTAGCGCAGCGTCTAAGTTTGACGGCAAGGCTCAAGTCATTCGTAGCGAAGGGCTTCGAGCGGGTCAATATGAGTAGCGCGCTGGGCTGGCAGCCAAACGGCGAGAAGAGCCACGCCGGCCAATAGTATCGGGACAACCAAAAAAGTAAGTGGATCGAGAGCTTTCACGCCGAAGAGAAAGGTGGCGAGGAGACGGGTGAGACCGAAGGCAGCGGCGAGCCCCAGCAAAATACCGACCACAACGAGGCTCATGCCTTGGCGCACAACCAAGTTGCGCACCGCGGGCGCCTTGGCCCCAAGCGCCATGCGTATGCCGATCTCCTGAGTACGTTGCGCGACCGAGTACGCCATCAGTCCATAAATACCGACGGCCGCCAGCAGCAGAGCCGAGCAACCGAAGATAGTGAGCAGGAGCATATTGAAGTCCTGGCGGGCAGTGGATTGCACGACCACCTCGTCCATGGAGCGGATGTGAGCCACAGGCATGCCGCCGCTGGCCTGGCGTAACTGCGTTTCAATCGTGTTGCTGAGAGTGCGGGGAGCGACACGCGTGCGGATGAGCCAGGTGATGGGCCCAATGCGCGCGTTGAGAGCGGTGACGCCATCGGTTACCTGCGCAGTGGGGATGTACATGGTGGGTTGGGGATTTTGATTGAGGCCCCCATCATGCATGTTCGCTACAACGCCGATGATCTGGCGCGGACCCTCCTCGAATTCGGCGCCCACACCATGGCCGATAAGGATGCGATCGCTTAAAGGAGCCCCTTTGGGCCAATATTGCCGAGCCATGGCCTCATTGATGAGCGCAACGCCCGGCGCCGATTGATCGTCGCGGATATTAAAGGAACGGCCGCGAAGGATAGGAATCTTAAAGACTTCAAAATAGCCTGGAGAGAGGTTAACCCAGCCAGCCCCTCCTGTGTAAGGTCCGCTTTTGACCGGACGCCCGACAATATTAAACGGCAATCCGAAGCCACCTTCGAGCGGCAGGCAGCAGGTCGCGGATGCTCTCTCGACGCCTGGGATGGCATCCAGCCGTTGTATACCATCGCGGATGAGCTGAGCGACACCAGCTGTCTTTTCAAAGTGGCTGCCGGTGAGGGACATTTGCATGGTGAGAACGTTGTGCGGGTTGAATCCGGGGTTAACACTGCGCAGTGCGACAAAAGTGCGAATCAGGAGAACGGCGCCGATGAGCAGAATGAGCGCAAGCGCCATCTCGGAAATAACCAGCAGAGAGCGCGCTTTATTTTGACGGAAGCCGCTGCCGGAGCGGCTGCTGCTCTCTTTGAGAGTGAGACTGAGATCCGCGCGTGAGGCGTCTAGGGCAGGGATAAGACCAAACAAAACACCGACCAGCAAGGAAACACCAAGCGTGAAGAGAAGCACGGTCCAATCGAGAGTAACCGCGGCGCCATGCTCGCCGATGCGGGGAATATTCCCCGGATTAATGGCGAGCAGCCCGCGCACACCAACAATGCCAATAATGAGGCCCAGCAGGCCGCCGGCGAAAGAGAGCAAAACGCTCTCGGTGAGCAGCTGGCGAATAATGCGCCCGCGCGCCGCGCCGACAGCGGCACGAATCGCGATCTCACGTTTGCGCCCCGTGGCGCGCGCGAGAAGCAGATTGGCCACGTTAGCGCAAGCGATCAACAAAACGAAGCTCACGGCGGCGAGCAGGATCAGCAACGACGAGCGGACATCGCTAATGATGCGGTCGCGCAAAGCAACCACGCTGAAACCTTCGTTCGGACCGGTTGCATTCGGATATTTGCGATGAAATTGCGCAAAGGCGAGCTTCATTTGCGCCTTCGCCTGCTCGAGGGTAACGCCGGGTTTCAAGCGGCCAGCGGCGAGAAAGTAGTGGGCTTGATCACTGCTATTCGGGTCGAATTGAAAGGGCAGCCAAACGTCGGCAACCGGGTCGGCCACGAAGCTGGAGTTGATTACGCCGATCACGGTGTAGGGGTCGCCGCCGAGAAAAATGCTCTTGCCAAGAATGCCGCGATCGCCGCCGAAGCGACGCTTCCAAAAACCGTAGCTCAGAATTACGGTGTGACCCCCATGGGGGCTATCTTCCACGAGAGAAAAAGTGCGCCCCAACAGAGTTTCAGCGCCGAACAGGTGGAAGTAATCGTGGGTGACGTGAATGCCCTGAATCTGCTCCGGGAAAGCCCCTCCGGTAAGATTCAGACCGGGACCGCCGCCGTCATAGGCCGAGACATCCTGAAAGACGTTCGTTTGGGAACGCCAGTTCATAAACTTAGGGACCGAGGCACCTGGACCGGCATTACCACGAAAGGTGAGCATAAACTGGACGAGGCGATCGGGGTCGGGATAGGTGAGCGGTTTGAGCAGCACCGTGTTGACGACGGAGAAGATGGCCGTATTTGCGCCAATGCCCAGAGCCAGGGCCAGTACAGCCGGGATGGTGAAGCCCGGGCTTTGCAAAAACATTCGTATCGAATGTTTCAGGTCTTTCAGGAACGCTTCCACACAGCCCCCTTGATTGGGATTAAGGTTGACGCCGGTATGTCGAAGAGGGGAGACGATATTTACGGTGCTTTGGTTCCTTCGGGGTAACAGAATTCAGCTGAGGTGGGCGTGTCGCCAGCGCGCAATCAAGTCCTGGGAGGCACTGCGCCAGTTTGGGAAGTGGAAATCGAAGCCGGCGTCGAGCAGGCGTCGCGGGATCACTCGACGGCTTTTGAGAACGAGTTCCGGTTCGGTGCGAAGGAGAAAGGAGCCGAGCGGAAGCAGCCAGGAGGGCGTGGGCAGGCCGACGTAGCTGGTGCACCAGGATTGCCGCAGATCATTCATGAACTTGCGGTTTGGTACCGGCGCGGGGGAGGTGACGTTGACGGCTCCCGAGAGTTCAGGATGAGCGATGAGAAATTCGACCGCACGGATGAAATCTACGTCGTGGATCCAGGAGACGTATTGCGAGCCAGAGGCGATAGCGCCGCCGAGGCCCCAGCGTACCAGCCGCAACAGAAGGTCGAACGCGCCGTTCTTATCCGGGCTCATGATGAGAGAACTGCGCAAAGCAATCCGGCGAGTGTGCGGAGTATCGGCCACAAATAGAGCCCGTTCCCAGGCTTTGGCCACCTCGATGCTGAATTGCCAGCGGGCAGGGGAATTGGATTGACTTCCGCCAGGATCGCCAGCCGCTTCATCCATCGGCGAATCCAGACTGTGGCAATAGATGGTGGCGGTGCTCGCGTTCAGCCACAGCGGCGGCGGGTGAACCGTTTGTGCAATGGCTTGCCCGATGAGGCCCGTCGTGATGGTGCGGGAGTTGACGATCTGACGCCGGTTGGAGGCGTTATAGCGACAGTTGACACTGCGTCCCGCAAGATTGATAACAACAGCCGATCCGTCGAGGACGCGCGCCCAGTCTCCCAGGTTTTGAGCGTTCCACGCGATCACTTTCCACGGGCAAGGCTGAGGGTTACGGGAAAGTACAGTGACGTCATGACCAAGCTCGTAGAAATGCCGGGCGAGAATGCGGCCGACTTGCCCTGAGCCACCCGGAATAACAATGCGCAACGGGCTGAAAGACATGAGGGACAATCTTCGCTGCGATTGTCCCACGGAGGCGGGAAAAAAGCGCTTCCGGAAGCGCCCGGTTCAGCTTCTTCTTAATGAGCGCTAAAGCTCCAGCCAATTGAGGCGCCGTACTCGGGGACCCAACTGCTGCCGAATTGATAGAGATTGTTTACCCAATGGGCGTCTACCTGCGGCCGCACGAAGATATGCGATGTTACGTAGATGCGCAAGCCAGCCTCAAGGTGAAATTGGAAGTGGTTCGAACTTTCGATGTACTGATTGCTCGAAGAACAGCCCGCGAACTGATCGCAGTAAGCGCTGGTGTAGTAAAACTTGATGTTCATGCCGCCGAGGCCTGCCTGAAATTCAGGAACGATGCGCTTGAAACGGCTAAAAGTGGGCGCGTAGATGCCGTTGAAGTCGTAAAAGGTAGGGCGATAATTAAGGCCGGCGTAGGCACCTTGCGAGAAACGGAAATCCGCTTCACCTCCCACTCCGAAATGAGGAGTGATCATGATATCGGCGCCAGCTTTCCCGAAGGTGCCCGTCATTTTCGGAGTGCTGTACAGCGTGCCGTCTCCGAATGTGTTAATCAGCTGATTGCTGGACGGAGCCTGCGCTGTACCGACGCCGAAAAAGACGTCGGGGCCTTCCTGAGCGTAAGCAAAAGTCGAACCTGCGGCCAAAGTAAGGGCCAAGATAGAGAAGGGACGAAGTAACTTCAAGATAGTTTTCCTTGTGATAGTTGCAGGTGAAACCCGAAGTGCTAAACAGTGAACAGCAGAATCGTAATGGGCTCAATCGTGGTATTCACAACCTTTAGGACGTGGAACTTCCTGAAAATGGTTACAAGAACGGAGGGCGCCATTTGCGACTAGTAGGTTCGAGGGATAAGTAGAAGGATGGCGCTCACTGTTTGACGATGGAACGGCTTCCGTCCGGCTTGGGGGGCGCACACGCTTCCGGCTGGCTCAGCCGTGTGTACGCTACCGGCTGGCCGTTTCGCGTCGCACGGCGTCACGTGTTTGGCGAAGAGTAGTAGTCAGCGCGGATCGTGATATTTTTTCAACGATAGGATTGACAGCCCAAGCGAGCGCGCGAGGAACCGTGCGGCTTAGCGCCGCTGCCTCGAGTTGAAGATAGACACCGCCGTCCGCCTGTTCATAGTGCACTTCGGAATAAATGCGCCAGATGAAGCCACTACCTTCGCCAGGATTTAGCAGTTCCTGATTTTTGTTAATTTCCTGGAGACGGCAACTGCGGGTAAGACTGTATCCGTGTGCCGGATCGATTTGATGATACTCGGAAACGAACTCGCCGGCCAGCGCGGTGCGGATAGTCAGTACATCCTGAAGCATGATCATCGAGTAATGGTCCGACTCCGCGCGCGAATCGATCATTTTAACGCTCGCGACAGAGGGCTTGTAAAACTGCGGGTAGTCGTCGTAAGAGCGGACGGCGGCAACAACATCCTGGAGAGACATATCAGGTATAAACACCGTGCCGACCCAATCGTGAATCAGCGCGGAAGGGACAGAGAAAGAACCGTTGTTCCGCGCCGGACGAATGAGAATTGCCCCCTCATGCAATTCCGCCGCTTCAGCCGCTTCCGCCAGTGAGTGTGGCGGACAGCGCGCCAGGTGCGCTTCTTTTGATTCCACGAATGCTTCCCAGGCGCTGATGGATTCGGACTTCAATTCGGCGGCCTGGGAATGCACGGTGGCTCCCACCAGAAGGACGCACAGCAAAACGTAAATTCGACGTGTGAACATCACTCACCTACGTGCACGCTAGGCTCCACGGACATCCCAGGGCGCAAACGATTTGCTCCTTCCTGATTGGCGTCAAGCGCAATACGAACAGGGATGCGCTGAACTACCTTCACGTAATTTCCTGTGGCATTTTCCGGCGGCAGCGTGCTCGCAACTGAACCCGTAGAGCCCCCTATTGTTTCGACGGAGCCACGAAAGTCAAGATCGAGCGAGTCGACATGAACCGTCACGCGCTGGCCTGGGCGCATGTGAAGAAGCTGTGTCTCTTTAAAATTAGCCGTTACCCATAAATTGCCGATCTCCGAAATTGTCAGCAGCTGCTGTCCGGCTTGCACGTGGCTGCCGACTTGCGCTGCTCTTTTCATTACGATGCCCGCAACGGCAGCTTTGATGCTGGTGTAAGAAAAATTTAGGCGGGCTTGTTCGAGTTGTGCTTCAGCTGATTTTAAATTGGCAATTTGCTGATCGACCGTTGCGCGGCGCACGAGCAGTTGGGGAACTGCAGTCTGCTCGTTTTGCATGAGCTTGCTCTTCGATTGATCGAGCTGGGCACGGCGCTGGTCAATTGTGCGCTCGGCGGCCGAGAGAGCCGACTGATTGGCAACCAGGTTGGCGGCTTCCTGCTTGGCGTTGGACTCGTATTGATCAAAATCTGCTTTCGAGATTTCCTGTTTATCGACCAGAATTTTGTAGCGCTTCAAATCGTTCTGGGCTTTATTAGCGGCAGCTTCCTGCTGAACGACTTCAGCAGCGGCCTGATCGCGGTCGCGCTCGGCCGCGGCAATGGCAGCTTGCGCGGCGGCTACATCCGCGCGGGCCGACAAAATATTGGTAGAGTTCTGGACTTCGGTGATCGGCACGTTTGGACGCTGTGAGCTAAGCAGGCTGCGCGCCTGGCGCACTTGCGCTTCGGCCTGGTCGAGCGAGACCTGATTGTCGCGGGGATCGAGATCAACCAACGGGTCGCCGATTTTGACGAGCTGATTGTTCTGGACGTAAACCTTGATGATGCTGCCGTCGATGCGCGTACCAATCGGGCTGAGATTGCCGTCGATTTGCGCATCGTCTGTATCTTCAAACTGGCGCGCGTGCAACCAATAAAAGAGACCGGCAATCGCAGCCAGCACAACTACCGCAGCAAAGATGAGCAGGGCGCGTTTACGCTTGGATGTATCTTCGGACTTCTGTTCACTCTTATCTTTTTTCCCCGGTGCTCCATTGAGCGAGGGGGGCGCGGGTTTGACGGAATTCTCCCGTGGTTCGGTAACGGGCTCCTGTATCTCATACGTGTTACTCATCTGGTTTGCACTCCAAGTAGAATT
The DNA here is from genome assembly GCA_036272575.1 of Bryobacteraceae bacterium. Lineage (GTDB taxonomy): Bacteria > Acidobacteriota > Terriglobia > Bryobacterales > Bryobacteraceae > Bog-105. The sequence goes on from DATAYL010000110.1 coordinate 32,247, forward strand.
GCGGTTTCGGATTAAGGGTGGGCACCCGTAAATAGAGTTCCGACATTGGCTTCGGCCTCGCCGGTCGCGCGAGCTAATGTCAAACGCGCGAGATTGAAAGCGAACAGGCTGGATACGTAGTCCGATTCCGCGCTTGATTCCTGCTGCTGCGCCTGGACGACCTCGACTGTGTTGGTGACGCCAGCTTCGAAACGGTCGCGAGCCTGGGTTAACGTTTCGAGCGCGAATTTTCGATTGCTATCGGCCAGACGAGTCTGGCCGATAGCGGTCTGAAGCTGGATGAGAGCGTTACGGACGTCCTGCTCTACCTGGCTCTTCTCGTCTTGGTACTCAGACTGACGTTGTTTGAGAGAAGCGTCGGCCTGTTGCATGTCGGCGTGAATGCGGCCGCCGGTGTAAATAGGGATGTTGACGCTGGCGGTGGCGGTGAAGACACCGTGCGAGTTCTCGGGCGAGACGCCAATCGCACCGTAGTCGCCGCTGGCGCTAACTGTGGGATAGCGTTCGGCGCGCGCGGCGGCCAGTGTGCGTTCGGCTGCTTTCAACTGTGCCGCGGCGGCGCGCAAGTCGGAACGATGATCAAAGGCGCTCCGCAGCGCACCCGGCTCGTCGACTGTCTGGAGCTCGTTATAGCCGAAAGGCTCGGTGAGAACCAGTTCGCGATCGAGCGGAATGCCGATCAGGCGGGCCAGCGTAATTTTTTGTTGTTTGAGATCAGCCTCGAGCGAGATTAAACGTTCCTGCTCGGTTTGCAGTTGGACGCGGCTGCGCGTGACATCGATTCGCGTGTTCGTTCCGGCGCTAAGCCGGGTGACGGACTGGTCGTAGACAGCTTGGGCATATTTGACTTGTGTGCGCTGTGAATCGACTTGCGCCTGGTCCGCGACTACCTGCAGATAAGTGCCGCCGACGGCGAGTACTACGAGTTCGCGAGCGTTACGCAGGTCAAAACCCGACGCGCGCTCCAGTTCCTTGCTCGATTGGTAATTACGAATCTGTGTGAGATTGAAAGCGTTCCAACTGACGTTGCCCTGCGCCTGCACATAGTGAAATGGACCTACAACGGTCGGAAACCCGGCGATGCCGCCGCCAATCGCGTTCAAGCCATAAGCGGCAAGGTTGATCTGGGTTTCGGTGGCGCCGAGATTCGCGGAAATTTGTGGCAGCAACTGGCTGAGAGCTTGCGCCCGCTGGGCGCGTGCGGTCTGGGAAGAATTTTCAGCCGTGATGCTGCCAAGGTTTACGCCGAGTCCGCGGTTCACCGCTTGAGACAAAGATAATTTGATTTCACCCGCTGGCAACTCCGACCCGAGTGTGCTGCCCGAAAAACTTCCGCTCACTTGAACGGAAGGTTGAACTACGCTTGCGCCCTGGCCTTGCAAGGTGGATTGCTGAGCATTCACCGTACCGGAAGACTGAGTGTTGTGGCCCGAAGTCGGGAGTTGCGTGGCTTGGTTCGATTGACTCGCGAGTACACCAGGTTGTTGCTGGCCGAATAACAGAATCGACAAAATTAAATTGGCAAGAGTAGTGCGCCACAGTAGTGACGCCGCGATCCAGAGCACACGCGCCCCGCGCCCGAAGAGTGACGGGATCGGCTTCGTGAGCCTCGATATGTAAGAGCGAAGATTATGAAAATTCATTGTGCACACATCTTTGTGTTTTGAAATTGCGTCTGCATACCGCCCCATCACGGTTGCGCCTCGGTAACTCTTAATGCGCGGCATGCTGTTCCGTGGCTTTCGGGTTATTCCTTCGCAGCACAAACGAGAGCAGAAACATAGTCGCGGCCGCCGCGCACAGGAGAAAGTAAGCATCCATGTAAGAAAGAACAGAGGCTTGGCCTTGCATGGTGTGATAGAACTGCGCGAGTGCTCCAGCCCGGCCGTCGGCCTTGCCCACGCCGCTCTGTAGCTGCAAAGAACTGCCGATACCGTTTAATGCGCTTTGAAAATTGCCGTCGCCGAGCGCGGTGTGGGCCGAAAGACGCTCCTGATGAAATTGCGCTTTGCGGGCGAGGATTGTCTGCGCAATCGACGTACCCACGCTGCTTCCGATGTTCCGGGCAAAGTTGACGAGACCGGCGACTGAGTCGCTCTTATTCTGGGGAACTCCGATGTAGGCGGCAGTAGTAGCCGGAATAAAGAGAAACGCCAGCGGCAGATATTGCATGACCATGATGAGCGCCGCCGTTTGGAAGCTGATATCGAGGCTGACCAGTTTGACCGAAAGATAAAGGCCGCCCGACAGCATCAGCCACCCAAAAGCCATTAAGTATTTGGCCGGAAATTTTGAGGTGAGCACGCCCACAATGGGCAACTCCACAAGCAAAAGCGCGGCGCCGAGAGAGACTACCAGCCCCGCTTTCTCGGCTGTGTAGCCCATCAGAGTCTGGAGAAACTGCGGCATCAGGATGGTTGAAGAAAAATAAACGATGCCGATCAGGAACATCATCACCGTCGAAGTTGAAAAGTTGAAAAGTTTAAACAGCTTTACGTCGACGATCGGGTCTTTTTCGAACCATTCCCAAATAATCAGGAAGCTGAGGCACAGGACTGCCACGATGGTTAGGACCTGGATAAAGTGGGAGCCGAGCCAATCATCTTCCTGACCTTTGTCGAGAACGATCTGCAACGCGGCGATCCCAAGAGCGAGAGCCGAAAAGCCCAGATAATCGAAGCGACTCTCACCCAACTTCTTGCGGCGCAGGAAGGGAGGATCTTCTACCAGTTGAAAGACGAGCGCCAGAGTAAGCAGACCGACAGGCAAGTTAATGAGAAAAATCCAGTGCCAGCTATAGTTGTCCGTGAGCCAGCCGCCGAGCGTAGGTCCGAGAGCCGGAGCCACCACGGCCGTTAAGCCGTAAACGGAAAAGGCGAGTCCGCGCTGCTCAGGCGGGAAAACATCAGCCATAATGGCTTGCGCCATGGGCTGCAGACCGCCGCCGCCGGCACCTTGAAAAGCGCGTGCCATCAAGAGAATAGGAAGGCTTGGCGCTACCCCGCAGAGCACTGAACTAGCTGTAAACAGACCGATGCAGATCATGAAAAAGCGCTTGCGGCCTACGATGCTGGTAATCCAACCGCTAATGGGCAGTACGATGGCGTTCGCGACCAGGTAAGTGGTAAGAACCCAGGTACCTTGATCCTGACTTGCACCCAGGCCGCCCGAGATGTGGGGTAGCGCAACGTTGGCAATGCTAGTGTCCAGCACCTCCATAAAAGCCGCGAGCGCGACGACGACTGCGATCAACCAGGGATTGTATTTTGGCTTCCAGTTCTGTTGTAATTGTTCGTCTGGCAAGGAGAGCGCCTTTTCTCCTCTGATTCGAAACTAACCACTTCGTTTCAAAAACGCGTAAAATAAAAGGAAGAAAATTCTTCGCCATGCGCCGAATGGAAGCGTCCAACTTTGTTCGCGTGTGTAAAACCTGTTACGGAAGTGAATTAACTTAGAATGAGCACCATACAGACCTCAACTCTGGCGCCTGGAACAGGCAAAGCACAGCCGGGAGGGCGGCCCCGGAGCGAGGCTTCGCGCCTTTCGTTATTGGAGACGGCTTACGCCTTAATGAAAAAGCAGCCTGTGAACGCGATTTCAACTCAGGAAATCGCGAGCAAGGCGGGCGTCAGTACGGCGACGGTATATCGCTGGTGGCCTACTAAAGAAGCACTACTATTAGATGCTTTTTTGCACATCAAGGAAAAGGAGGTGCCGTTCCCGGAGCACGGTACGCCTTTAGAACGCATGCATGATCACGCCATTTCGTCAGCAAAGTTTCTTGGCGGCGAAGACGGTCGAGTTGCGGCACGGATGATCGCAGCCATTCAGGACGACGACAAGCTGCGGGAGGCATTCACGGAAAAGCTTTATCTTCCACAGTCGAACCGCATGCTGCAGGTCGGTCAAGAGGCGGTAGCGGCGGGAGAATTGCCGCCTGGCACAGACGTAAGGTTCTTGTGCGACATGTTTTTCGGGAGTTGCCTGGTTCGCATATTGATGAGACACGAGCGAGTGGAGCAGGCCGACGCAGAAAGGGCCTTTGACCTGGCGGTAGCCGGAGCGTGGGCTTACTGGCGCGGTGATCGCGCGACACGCTAACAGCCCCGGCCGCCTTTTTGAGAGTTCTGTGCATTGCACGGAACAATCATTAGTGCTGGGTCTTACTGTCGAGCCGTTTCGCGCCTCCCGCTCGGGTCGCTGCGTAAGCCCGTACATCTTGATTTGCATTCTGGCAATCAGCCAGATTTTTCCTGCGTTATTGCTAGCTGGATCCGATTCGCGGCAGTCACCGCAGGTGACCCTGCCGTCATTCGCGCAGTACGTTCGGCGCACCTGGCAGACGAATGAAGGATTGCCGCAAAACTCGGTCCACGCTATCGCCCAGACTGCAGACGGCTATCTGTGGTTCGGCACGGAAGCCGGTCTGGCCCGGTTTGACGGGTTTCAATTTTCAGTTTTCGACAAGAGGAACACGCCGCTGCTGGTGAGCAGCACTATCACCAGCCTGTTCGTAGACCGCGAGCAAACACTTTGGGTTGGCACGCTTGGCAACGGTCTGCTCTGCTATCGGGGTGGCCGTTTCCAAGTACCTTCCTGGGCACAACGCCTGTCAGGTGACACGATCCTTGCGTTACATCAAGACGCCTTCGGAGCGCTATGGATCGGTACCGAAAGCGGCGGGCTGCTGCGCTGGACCGGTAGAGGCCTGGACCACTTCGGACCGGCAGAGGGACTGCCGTCGAATTCGGTTTTTGCCATAGCTTCCGACCATCAGAATGAGATATGGATCGGCACGCAGGGCGGGCTAGCCAAGCGGGTTCCCGGCGGCTCCCGCATTGAAAGAATTCCGCTGACATCCGGTCACAACGATGTGCGCTCGCTCTGGATTGCCGACGACGATACATTGTGGGTTGGAACACGCAGCGGGCTGCTTGCAAGTTCAGCCAAAAAAGCCACAGGGTTTACCGTTTTACCCGGTTTCGATGGGCAAACCGTTGCTACGATCCTCGAGGATCGTTCCCACGCTCTGTGGATCGGCACTCTGGAAGCAGGCCTTCGCAGGCTGGCTGATGGAAAGCTCACGAAGCTGGATCGAGTAGACGGAGCATGGTCACTTATCGAGGATGCTAATGGCGCAATCTGGGTCGGGACCACGCAGAATGGAGCTGTTTCGCTCAGCCAAGGCGCGGCGGTGGCGACTACATCGGGCAATGGCCTATCAAGCGACGTCGCTCTGGGTGTCTATCAAGATCGCGCAGGCGCCATGTGGATCGGCTCGGATCGCGGTCTCACCCGGTTGCAATCCGGTATCGCGACACGCTTCACGAAAAAAGAAGGCCTGCCCGACAACCTGGTCTTTTCGATCACTCAGGACGGAGCCGGAACGATTTGGGCGGGCACGCGGGAAGGTTTGGCGCAAATGCGCGGTGAACGCTTTTATAGCTACAGATCGAAGCGGGTATTGGCACACCCGGCAGCCGTTATGGCAACCTTCACTGATCCAGACGGCTCGCTTTGGATCGGGTTCCGAGGTTGTGCAGCCCACCTGAAAAATTCGCAATGGACGGTTTTTGATGCGGAAGAGGGTATGCCGAACCGGGTGATCACATCGATTGCGCGAGACGCTGGTCACCGGCTCTGGGTGGGTACGGCAGGCGGAGGGCTGGTCGAAATCCCCGAAAAGTTGGGGCCTGTGCGTCAGCTGACCACTCGAAATGGCTTGCTGAATAACATCGTTTATTCCATCCTGCCCGAAAAAGATGGCTCGCTTTGGCTGGGCACCGATGGCGGTCTGAGCCGCTTCTCGGGAGAGGCCTTTCAAAATATGCTTCCGGCTGTTGGCCTGCCTGGAGAAGCAGTGATGAGCGTTATCGATGACCAGCTGGGTAACTTGTGGGTGAGTTCGAGCCACGGCGTGGCCCGGCTGCGTAAAACCGATATTGACAGCTACTTCTCCTCCTCGCGAAGGACAGTACTTTCCGCACAGGTTCTGACGCTTCTTGACGGGTTGAAGAGCCGCGAATGCAATGGCGGTTTCCAACCGGCTGGATGGCTGGACTTAGGCGGCCGGCTCTGGTTTCCGACGCTTAAAGGCGTGATACGTATCGATCCGCGACGCAATCTCGCGCCGGCCGCTCACTTTGCGCCAGTGCTCGAATCGATGCTGGTGGACGAGAAGCCGGTTGCTGCGAGTAACGGACTGATCAGCATCGCACCGGGCAAGAAGCAGGTGGATTTTCATTTCACGGCTCCCGGCGCTCCAGTACCAGAGAAATTGACTTTCTTTTATCGACTCGAAGGATTCGACCGCAACTGGGTGAATGCCGGCTTCCGACGCGTAGCCTATTACACGAATTTGCCCCCCGGCACGTTTCACTTTTCGATTCGCTCGTGTATCTACGACAACTGCGCCGAAAACAAATCCGTTCTTACCCTTTCTGTCCAGCCTGTTTTTTATCAAACGGTCTGGTTCGCCGCACTGACCGCTATGCTGCTGGGAGCTGTCGCTTTGGTTCTGCACCGGTTTCGCGTGCGTCAATTGCAACAAAGCCAGCGCCGGCTGCAGCAAGTCGTTGACGAACGCACGCGTGAACTTCGCCTTTCCCGCGACCAGCTTGAAATCCGGGTGCGCCAGCGCACTGAGGATCTTTCGATCGCCAATCGCAAACTGGAAATGGAAGTCGAAGTTCGAAAAGCGGCCGAAACCAAAGCCAACGCCGCCAATCGCGCAAAATCGGAGTTCCTAGCCAACATGAGTCATGAGATCCGCACGCCTATCAACGGCATCACAGGCATGACGGACCTCGCGCTTTCCACGAATCTCGACACTGAGCAGACGGAATATCTCGAAATCATCAAGAGCTCGGCCGATGCACTGCTATGCATCGTCAATGATATCCTCGACTTCTCAAAGGTTGAAACTCGTAACCTTAGCCTCGAAGTAATTCCCTTTCAGCTCTTGGATTTGATCAGCCAACTGCAAGCCATTGCTGCCGAACGGGCGGCGCGAAAGGGCCTGCAATTTCGGCTCGAGCTTGCGCCCGATCTGCCAAACAATCTGGTTGGGGATCCGGAACGCCTTCGGCAAGTTATTTTCAAGCTTCTCGAAAATGCTCTGAAGTTCACCAACGATGGCGGAATCTCACTTGCGATTGTAACGGCTGCAGTCGAAGCCGGAGCGTATACGTTGAGCTTCTCTGTTACCGACACGGGAATCGGTATACCCAAGAACAAGCAGTCATCGATTTTCGAAGCCTTCTCGCAAGCCGACAATTCGTCAACCCGGAAGTTCGGAGGCGCCGGTTTGGGACTGGCCATTTGTAGCCAATTGGTAGCGCTGATGAACGGCCGGATGCAAGTAAAAAGTGAAGAGGGCACGGGGAGCACCTTTACCTTCACCGCGCGATTTCTCACCGATTGGGCTTGCGGCAATACCAAGCGTGCCGCGTAGGCGCAACTCGACGCTTTCGTAGTAGTAACCCCGGTATTTCCTTACCCTATCCGAATTATTTAAGTAACCCGGCCTGCCGATAAGCCTGCTAAGCGGCCAGGACGCCGTTTGACACTTTTATGAAAAGAATTGTTTTGGTACTGCTCTCCGTTGCCATGCTTTGCTCAGGAGCAAAACTCCATCGAAATCAACTTAAGCGGAAGTGCTCCTCGGACCTTCTGCCGGGATCCGCCAACACTCTGGACAGCAAATATCGAGTGATCATTCAATGGGCGCCGAGCGCGGCAGCGCCTTCACAGAAGATCACCAATCTGGGCGGCACAGTTCGAACCGATTTCAAGAGCATTAACGGCGGATCCTACATCATTCCCCAAGCTGCTCTGGACAGTTTGTCGCAAGATCCGGACGTGAAGTATATCTCGGCCGATCGCATAGTGCATCAAAAGCTGGCTCTCGCCGCGTCAGCGATCGGCGCGCCCTCCGTCTGGCAAGCTGGCTACACCGGCGCAGGGATCGGCGTCGCGGTCATCGACAGCGGTATTAATCCGGATAAGAATCTAAGTTCCATCGTGTATTCGGAAGACTTTACCACCGAGACACAGGATGGCAAGTCAGGCTCAAACCCCGGCTTGGTCGGAGGTCTGGTCTCAACGCTTTCAGATCAAGGGAAAGCGGTCGGACCTGACTGGTTTGGCCACGGGCAGCATGTCGCCGGCATCATTGCCTCTAATGGCAGCGATTCGCGATGTCTGATTTGTACAACAACGTTTGTAGGCATCGCACCACGCGCCAATCTGATCAATCTGAGAGTGCTGGACGGAATGGGCGCCGGCAACGAAAGCGATGTCATTGCTGCCGTCGAGCGCGCCATCAGTCTGCAATCCACATACAACATTCGGGTCATCAATATGTCGCTTGGCCGTCCGGTATTTGAGAATTACCAGAGCGACCCGTTATGCCAGGTTGTAGAAGCGGCTTGGAAAGCGGGAATCGTGGTGGTAGTCGCGGCCGGCAATGATGGCCGGGATAATTCGTTCGGCAACCAAGGGTACGGCACAATCCTGTCCCCCGCGAACGATCCCTACGTCATCACAGTAAGTGCTATGAAAACGATGGGAACTCCTAACGTTTCTGACGATCTGATCGCCAGTTACAGTTCCAAAGGTCCTACGTCGATTGACCAGATCGTGAAGCCAGACATTGTGGCTCCGGGTAATTTGATTGTTTCGTTACGCGCCAAAAAGTCCCGTTTGCCGCTGGAAGCTCCGCTTAACATTGCTGAACTTTCCTCTTACCAAACTTATTACGGATCCGCCTATGCGGCCAATCAGCCTATTACGCCTCAGGATGCCACCACACAACCTCCCGACGCTCACATCGGGCATGGCTATTCCTCCACCTACTTAGTTATGAGTGGGACCAGTATGGCTGCGGCTGTTGTCAGCGGTGCAGCGGCCGACCTTCTCGAGGCCGCTCCCTCACTAACTCCCGACCAGGTAAAGATGCTGCTCATGAAAACGGCGTCTAAGACGTTTCCTGATTCGAGCACTGTCACGGATCCCGATTCCGGCGCCACCTACACCGATTATTACGACATGTTCACGGTCGGTGCCGGTTATATGAATGTGGCCGCCGCCATCGCAGGCGCGAAAAACGTTCCCACTGGAGTGACGGCGATCTCGCCAACCGCAACGTATGACCCCAATAGCGGCAATGTGTACCTCGTCTTCGATCCATCTTCCGCTTTCGCCTATAATCCGGTTTCGGAATCGAACTCCGCGGACTCAAGTAGCGCGCTCTGGAATTCAAACGCAGTTTGGGGCAATACCGTGGTTTCAGGTGACCGAGCACTTTGGGGCTCAAGAGCCATGTGGGGATCTTCCACAGTGGACTCCGAGCGCGCATTGTGGGGCTCTTCGGGTATCTGGAGCGAGCGGGCGCTCTGGGGGTCGAGCACTGACACCAGCTCAGAATCCATAATCGTCACTGGCGAGAAGTAGCATTCCGTCTCGTGCCCGGCTCCAGTGCGCCTGCCGCGCGGAGCCGGACCTTGTACCGTGATCAGTATCCCGGCGCGCGATCCTTGGGTCCGATGAAGATAATGGCGCTAAACGAACTGGCAATGGAAAGCGCCACCGCAATCCACACGATCGAGCGGTAGCCATCGACAAACGATTCCGCAATGGCCTGATGCGCGCCTTGATTGTCGGTGGGTATGCCTGCCAGCTTCTCTCTCTGAGAATCGACTTGCTTGCGAATTTCAGACGGAACATGCAAGCGATTAAGACGTTGGTCAAGATTGTGATTGAAGGCAGTGATGAGGATCAGGCCAAGCACGGCCACGGCGAGCAGTCCTGCCACACGCGAGACCGCATTGTTGATACCCGAGGCCACGCCCGCCCTTTCCGGCGGGACCGAGTTCATTACCGTGGTAGTGAGTGGCGCGACGCTGACCGCCATTCCAATGCCAAGTACTACGACGGCAGGGAAGAACATGCTCCAGTAACTGCCGCCAATCGAGGGACGCGCAAAGAGCGCGAAGCCGGCGCCAGCGATCAGCGGACCAATAATCAGCGGTCGCTTGGCCCCGTAGCGCTCAACCAAACCACCCGACCAGCGAGACAGCACGAAGATCAACAGGATCAACGGCAGCAGTGCTGCTCCGGCCTCAGTACCGGAGTAGCCCTGTACCTGAATGAGATTCAGTGGGAAAAAGAAGAGCACGCCACCGACAGCCGTATAGAGAAAAAGAGTGAGCAGGTTGGCGCCGCTGAAATTGCGCGAGCGAAATACATCGAGAGGGAGCATGGGCGCGGCGGCTCGCAGTTCGACAAACCCAAAAACCAAAAGGGCCAGGATGCCGATCGGCGCTGAGACCACAGCGCTCGCTGGCTCAATTAACGCAAAGACAATGCCGCCCAAACCTACCGTGACGAGCAATGCGCCAAGCCAATCGAGGCGTCCGTTGTAGCTCTGGTTCCGGCTCTCGGGCACTTTGGCCAGTGTCAACACGACCACAGCGGCGGCTACCGGCAAATTGATAAAGAAGACCGCGCGCCAGGAGATGTTCTGCACCAGCCAGCCGCCCAACACCGGACCGAACGCGGACGTAATGGCGGTGAACCCAGACCATGTGCCAATCGCTCGTCCGCGCTCGTCAGCGGGAAAAGAAGCGCTGATGAGCGCCAGGCTTCCAGGCACAAGCAACGCACCCCCGATACCTTGCAAACCGCGCGCAACGATCAGCTGCCCGATATTTAGGGCGACGCCACACCAACCCGAGGCGATTGCAAAAATGAACACACCCCAGGTGAAAATCTTGCGACGCCCATAGCGATCGCCGAGCGAGCCGCCTACCAGCAGCAGAGCCGCAAGGAAAAGTGCATACGCTTCGACCACCCACTGAACATCCGCCACCGTGGCCCGCAACGACGACTGCAGGGCGGGAAGCGCGACATTCACCACAGTGGAATCAATGAACGCGAGACTCGAACCGAGAATGGTGGCCGCCAACACCCAAGCGCCGCGGCCTTTTACCGGATGCGACACCGAACAGGCCCGGATCGCGGCTTCGTCACACGGAGGTTTGGCAATGTTGGCCATGAACTATTTTGCTGCCAACAATTCCTCCAGAAGATCGCCGAAAATTGAGCAGTGCTGGATCAGGCGCGTTGCGGATCGACAGATTCCGGTTTGATGCCTAAATCGCTGATCGCCTGTTTCGCCCGATTTGCGTCGAAGCGGCCCCACTGGGCCAGGCGCGATAGTGCCGCTGCGGCGATCGAGGCAGCATCCACCTCGAAGAACCGCCGCAGATGTTCGCGATTTTCGCTGCGTCCAAAGCCGTCGGTTCCAAGTGGAGTTAGCCGCCCCGGCAGCCAGGGCGAAATCTGATCGGCCACGATCTTCATGTAGTCGGTCGCGGCAATAATCGGCATATCGATATTGCCGAGCGCTTCCTGAATATAGGGCTTGCGCGGCGCTTCCGCCGGATGCAAACGGTTCCAGCGATCTACACTCAACGCGTCACGTCGCAGTTCGGTATAGCTGGTCACGCTCCAGACATGCGCGCCAATACCGTACTTCTCCTCGAGCAACTTCTGCGCTTTGAGCGCTTCGTTCAAAATTGGACCGCTGCCAAAAAGTGTGACCTGGGCAGATCCGGTGTCCGACGGCTTGAAGAGATAGATGCCGCGCAGAATACCTTCCGCCAGATTGGGTGCTTCGGGCATCGGCGGCTGCACGTAATTTTCATTGCAAACCGTCAGATAATAGAAGTGGTCCTCGTTGTTCTCATACATCGTGCGGATGCCATCCTGCACAATTACGGCAATCTCGTAGGCGTACGCCGGATCGTAACTGCGGCAAGTCGGAACTACGCTTGAAAGGACATGGCTGTGTCCGTCGTCATGCTGCAGACCTTCACCCAATAGCGTGGTGCGGCCCGCGGTGCCGCCCACCAGAAAGCCTTTACCACGCGAATCCGCAAACGCCCAGATCAAATCGCCAACGCGTTGGAACCCGAACATCGAATAATAAATGAAGAACGGAATCGAAGGGATGCCCATGTTGGCGTAGGCGGTACCGGCCGCGGTGAACGATGCCATCGCACCGGCTTCGGTGATTCCCTCCTCCAGAATCTGGCCATCCTGCGACTCCTTGTAATACATGAGAACATCGCTGTCGACAGGCTTATAGAGCTGGCCGCCACTCGCATAAATACCGCGCTCGCGGAACATCGATTCCATACCGAAGGTGCGCGCTTCATCGGGAATAATCGGCACCACAAATTTGCCGACTTCCGGAACTTTGAGCAGTGCTTTGAGAACGGCGACGAACGCACTGGTGGTGGAGGCTTCGCGCCCTCGCGAGCCTTGCAAGGATTCGTGAAACACCTCGAGCGGCGGCGCCTTCAATTCAATCCTCTTGGGGTTACGGGCAGGCAGATAGCCACCAAGCGCTTCCCGGCGGCTCTTCATGTAGCGCATTTCCGCCGAGCCTTCGTCCGGCTTGACCAGGGAAATCGACTGGATGGTTTCCTTCGACAGATTCAGGCCGAAGCGCCCGGAAAGGTAGAAGAGCTCGTCTTCATTCAGCTTTTTCTGCTGGTGTGTAATATTCTTGCCTTCGCCCGCTTCGCCGAGTCCATACCCTTTTACCGTTTTCGCAAGGATGACGGTTGGCTGTCCCTGGCTTTCGGTTGCGCGCTTGTAGGCGTTATACATCTTGACCGGATCGTGGCCGCCGCGCGGCAGCTTGGCGATCTCATCGTCCGACATGTGTTCAACGAGTTTTAACAGCTCCGGATATTTTCCAAAGAATTCTTTGCGTGCATACGCCCCGCCGCGCGCCTTGAAGTTCTGGTACTCACCGTCAACGCACTCTTCCATGCGCTTCAGCAACAGTCCGCTCCCATCACGTGCCAGGAGATCATCCCAGGGGCTGCCCCAGAGAACCTTAATGACATTCCACCCGGCGCCGCGAAAGACGCCTTCCAGTTCCTGAACGATGCTGCTGTTTCCGCGAACGGGCCCATCCAGCCGCTGCAGATTGCAGTTGATGATGAATATTAAATTGTCAAGCTTCTCGCGCGCCGCAATGTGCAAAGCGCCGGTCGATTCCGGCTCGTCCATTTCACCGTCGCCGCAAAATGCAAATACTCTGCGGTCGGATTTGGGAATCAAATTGCGATTTTCCAGGTAGCGCAGGAAACGGGCATTGTGAATCGCGTTGATGGGACCAAGACCCATCGAAACTGTGGGGAACTGCCAGAAATTCGGCATCAGCCAGGGATGCGGATAGGACGACAATCCCGGGTGATCACGTAGTTCGTGCCGGAAGTTGAAAAGGTGCTGCTCGCTCAAACGCCCTTCCAGAAACGCACGGGCGTACACGCCTGGCGAAGCGTGGCCCTGATAGTAAATCAGGTCACCGGGAAATCCGTCTATGCTCCCGCGGAAAAAGTGATTGAAGCCAACTTCGCTGATCGTCGCGAGCGAGGCGTAAGTCGAGATGTGACCGCCAATATTCGGATCGTATTTGTTGGCGCGCACCACCATGGCCGCGGCGTTCCAGCGAATAAGGCTCTTGATCCTCCGCTCGAGCGCACGGTCACCGGGGTACGGCACCTCCTCATGCGCGGGAATGGTGTTTAAATACGGCGTATTCATCCGGCCCGCGGTCGGCACACCGAATTCCGTAGCGCGGTCCAAAAGCTTGGTGAGCAGGTAAGCGGCCCGGTCAGGCCCCGCTTCATCCACCACCTGGTCAAGTGCTTCCAGCCATTCTGAAGTTTCCTGCGGATTCAGGTCAGTCTGGCGTTCTTCTTTGGTTTTTAGCATCTTTGATTTGGCGTCTAGTAAAACTACTTCTTACGATCCCTTTGCCGAGCCCAATCGCGCAAGACCTCCCGGCGTTTTTTCGCCAGTTCGACCGATCCGCTATAGCGGGCGAATCTTTTGGGCGCACATTGGGCTCTAAACAGGCTTACTTCACCTAATTATCACTTATCGCTTGCTTTTCAGGCGATCGTCAGGCAATCTAAAAGGTTTTCGGAGATCAATGCATTTTTGATGAAGGTGCGAGTCCTCTATCATGACCACTGCTTCGATGGGGCAGCATCAGCAGCATATATCACGCGCTTTTTGCAAAGCGAGTACTATCCGCAGGCCGAGTTCGAGTATACCGGGCTCGCGCACCGCGCCGACCAGCTGTTTGAAGACAGCCTTTTTGATGGCGATGCCAACGTCATCGTCGATTTCAAATACGCCACGCATCCGAAGGTGACCTGGTGGTTTGACCATCACCAGAGCGCCTTCCTCAGCACTGCCGACGCCGAGCATTTCCGGCGAGATACCAGCGGTCGGAAGCTGCTCGATCCGAGTTATCGGTCGTGTACCAAGTTCATTGCGCACGTCACTGAGCGCGACTATCGCTTTACGGCGCCCGATCTCGAGGAGCTCGTCACCTGGGCCGATATCGTTGATGGAGCGCTCTACGAAAGCGCGCAATCGGCGGTTGAAATGGACGCCCCGGCGATGAAGTTGACGCTGGTGGTTGAAGGGAGCAACGGTCCGAATCTGGTAAAAAAGGTGATCTGCCTGATGCAGCGCCAGAAGCTGGCCGATATTATTGCCGACCCTGAAATTCAGGCCGAGTACCAGCGGCTGCATCAGAAACACGTCCGTAACATTGACGTGATTCGTCAGACCGGCACCTGCGACGCCGGTGTGATTTATTTCGATCTGGTAGATTACGGAATCGAAGGCTACAACAAGTTCATCCCGTATTATATTTTTCCCGATTCCGCATATACCGTTTCGGTTTCGACATCGAGCTTCCGGACGAAGGTTTCGGTGGGCTCCAATCCTTGGGTACGTGAGCCGCTGCGGCACAATCTAGCGACGATTTGCGAGCGCTACGGAGGCGGCGGGCATCCAAAGGTTGGCGCCATCAGCTTTCCCACCGGGGCTTTAGTGGAAGCGCGGCGGGCGGCGGAAGAGATTCGCGAGGAACTGAAGGGCTAATGCAGGAGGTTGCCATCTCAATTCGCGAAATGGTCGCGTCCGATGCGGCGGACGCCGCCGAGCTATGCGCCCAATTGGGCTACCCAGTCACGCCGCACGAAATTAAAGAGCGCCTGAGGCAGTTTGCCGATTTTCGCGATCACGTGGTTTTCGTTGCCTGCCTCGACAATCGCGTGGTGGGCTGGATAGATGTCGGCATTGTGCAGCATCTGCAAGGTTCCGCCTACGGCGAGATCGGCGGCCTGATAGTTGCGGACGAGCATAGGGGGTGCGGCATTGGGCAACAATTACTCCGCCGGGCAGAAGAATGGACCGCCAGCTTTAATGTCGAAAAGATGTTGGTGCGTTCCCGAACGGAAAGAGAGGGAGCTCACGTGTTTTATAACCGAAATGGCTTTTCACATGTAAAGACTTCTGCTGTGTTTACCAAACCCCTGAGCAGCGGCGCATAACTCTAGCGGCGCGATTAAATTTGTCATCTCGTCACGTCCAAGAACGTTTTGCTTTTGCGATGGCTGCCATCAAAGCAATCTTGAATTGCAAGTTTCGTTCCCGTGTGCGACGGCTGCTAGCAACAGACGCGATGCAAGAGCTTACGGTTGCAGCTAGTGTAAAGTTACGACTTGCCTAGCAGCGCCCGGACATGCGTCTCGGTCGCCAGCGCCAATCCTTCCAGGTTGTACCCGCCCTCGAGCACTGAGACCAATCGGCCGCCGCAATGCCGGCCCGCCAATTCGGTCATCATCTCAGTGAGCACGCGAAAATCGTGGTCCTGCAGAAGAAACTGGCCAAGCGGATCACCCGCGCGCGAATCGAAACCTGTCGACAGCATCACTAGGTCAGGATGAAACTGCTCTACGGCCGGCAATAAGCGTTCTCGAAACGCCTCAAACATTTTGGCGGAACCGGTACCCGCCGGCAGTGGAGCGTTAATCGTCTTCCCCGCCCCCGCGCCTTCTCCCGTCTCGGCAACACCGCCTGTCCCGGGATACCAGGGCGATTGATGCGTGCTGAAATACAACACCGAACCATCTTCGTAAAAAATATCCTGCGTCCCGTTGCCGTGGTGTACGTCCCAATCGACGATGAGCACGCGTTCAGCCAAGTGTCGCCGCTGCGCATGGCGAGCGGCTACGGCCACGCTATTAAAAATGCAGAACCCCATTCCGCGAGAGCTGCCGGCATGGTGGCCCGGCGGCCGAACTGCGCAAAATGCATTCTCCACGGCATTGCTAAAAACTGCATCCACCGCGGCCAACGCACAGCCTGCCGCCAGCCGGGCCGCTTTTTCCGAATGCGCGTTTATTGGCGTATCGCCGGTGCTGAGTTGCCCTCGTCCTGCGGCACTCTCTCCATTTACCAGTGCAATGTAGTCTCGTGTGTGTACCAGGGCCAACTCGTCATCCGAAGCCGCGCGAGTCTGGAGCGGTGCGAGTTGCTCGATCAGCCCGCTCGATTTCAGCTGGTTATAGATAACCGTGAAGCGAGCCGGCTGTTCCGGGTGCCCACGCCCTCCATCATGCAGCCTTACGCTCGGATCGGCAGCCAGACCAGTGATCGCCATAGTAAGATCAGGCGATCAAAAACTGGCAGCCTTTATACGGACCAGCTGTTCTTCGGGCACCGGTTCAACAATGCGCGTCTGTTCGCCGCGAAAGAAGTCGAAGTACGAAATTTGATGCACGCACGAAATCGTACACATTGGGGCGCATGACTTTTGAGTTACGTACTCGCGCCGGATATCTTCCACCGTGTATTGCTTGAGCGGCTTGGCAGGAAAACCTCGCTGTTGCGAACAATAATGTACCAACCCGTCTTCGCAAATGTACAAATAGCGAGCGCCGGCGCGGCATCGCCAGTCACTCGGCTCGCCGTTCGCAATCTTCTCCTGAAAATAGTTGATTCGTGAAAAATGCTTCTTCTCGAACTTCTTCATCTCGAGAAATACTTCACGCTCTCTCGGCGCCAACGGACGAAGCTGGCCATCGCCGTCATGAATAATACCGACCGTCGAAGTAAATCCGAGTTCCATGGCACGGCGCCCCACCACCAGGGCGTCCTCCGGATTGCGAATACCGCCGCCCAGCACCGAATTTATGTTGATGTGAAAATCAGCGTGCTTGGCCAGGATCTGTAGCTTCTTGTCGAGGACTTTCAGGCTCTTTTTCGAAACGTCATCCGGCTGCACATTATCGATGCTGATCTGCAAGTAATCGAGTCCCGCATCATTCAGGCGTCGCACGCGATCCGTGGTCAACAGATAACCGTTCGTGATCATACCGGCCAGAGTGGCGCGCCGACGAATTCCCGCGATGATATCGTCCAGCTCAGGGTGCAGCAACGGCTCACCGCCGCTGAGCGTGATTACGCCCGTTTTCAAGTTGCCGAGTTGATCTATGCGCTCGAGCATCGTCGCAAGGGGCACCGGCTTCGAGAAATTATCGTATTCGTTGCAGTACGTGCAGGCTAAGTTACAGCGCCGAATAGGAATGATATGCGCCATAATCGGGTGGTCGGTAGACATCGCTCCACGCACGAGCAACTTGGCTTCACGCAGGCGCCGATCAAATGTACGGCGGCGCCGTTCCGTATGCGGCTGTTCTGGCATCAAAACGAGACTACTTTATTTAAACATAACAGCGCGCTTTGGTGTCCCCCAAAGTGTTTAGATGGCGGATTTAAATAGCTGAAGGTAAGCAGTTTAGGGTTGAACGGCAGACGGCTCCGCGCGGGCGAATTGAAGTTGATAGAGGGCGGCATAGAGACCACCCCGCGCCAACAGTTCGGTATGGGTGCCGCGCTCGACTATGCGCCCTTCTTGCACGACCAGAATTACGTCGGCCTTGAGGATGGTCGAGAGGCGGTGGGCAATTACGATTGAAGTGCGGCCGCGGAGAGCGACTTCGAAGGCCCGTTGAATCGCCGCTTCCGACTCCGAATCCAAATGCGCCGTTGCCTCGTCGAGGATGATGATGCCCGGCGCTTTGAGAAGAAGACGTGCGATCGCCAGGCGCTGCTTCTCGCCGCCGGAGAACCGGTACCCTCGCTCTCCAACTAGCGTGTCGAGCCTCTCCGGGAGAGCTTCGATGAGTGGCAGGAGCTGCGCGGCGCGAAGTGCCTCGTAGAGTTCGGATTCCGTCGCATCAGGTTTGGCGTAGTGAAGATTCGCACGAATCGTGTCATGGAACAGGTGCGCATCTTGCGTTACCATTCCGACGCGCTGATAAAGGGCCGCAAGCTGGAGATCGCGCACGTCAGTGCCATTGATCGAAACCGAACCTTCCCGTACGTCATAGAAACGCGCGACCAGGTTGGTAATCGTCGTCTTACCAGCGCCGGAAGGCCCGACCAGAGCGATCAGCTGTCCCGGTTCCGCGGCAAACGTGATGTCGTGCAGCACAGTTCTTCCCGGATTGTTAACTGGCTCTGCAACAGATTCAAGCGAGCCGAGAGATATTTCGGCAGCCGTAGGATAGCGAAACGAAACATGATCGAACGCAATTCGCAATGGCCCATCCGCCAACGCCACGGCATCCGGCGTCTCCTGGATCATCGGAGGTAAATCAAGTACCTCGAAAACTCTTTCAAAGGAGACCAACGCCGTCATGATGCTGACCTGGATATTTGAGAGTCCAGCTAACGGACCGTAAAGACGAGCCAGGTAAGATACGAAGGCAACCACCGTGCCGACATCGAGCTTATGCCGAACGGCGAGCACGCCACCCCAGCCGTAGGCAAGGGCGGTTGCGAATACGGCCATCAGCAGAAGCGCCGTAAAGAAGAGGCGGCCATATATCGCGCGCTTGACTCCGATATCGGAAACGCGCTCGGCCTTCGCCCCAAAGGCGGCAGTTTCGTCTTGTGGGCGTCCGAAAAGTTTCGCGAGCTGCGCGCCAGCGACATTGAAACGCTCCACCATTACGTTGTTCATCTCCGCCGTCAAATCGTAGGTTTCGCGAGCAATCTGCTGGAGCCTGCGACCCCAAAGACGTGCAGGGAACAGGAAGAGCGGGAGCAGGACGAGCGCCGCGAGAGTGATTTGCCAGGAAAGGAAAAACATTGCGCCCAGCACGAGCGCAACGCTGATGGCATTTCCAATTACGTTCGAAAGGATATCGGTGAAAGCCGTTTGTGCGCCGGTCACGTCGGTATTTAAGCGGCTGACTAGAGCTCCTGTGCGTGCCCGGGTAAAGAAGGCAAGCGGCATTCGCTGGATATGTTCGAAAAGTCTAGTACGGAGGGACAGCACGACGCTCGAACCGATGCGGGCGGACAAGTACGATTGTGCAAACCCGAGCGCGGCATCGGAAAGTCCAAGAGTTCCTGCCAGAATTGCGAGCCGGACGATAAGCGCGGCGTTGGCTCTGAGAATACCGTCGTTAATAATCTTGCGATAGATAAGTGGATTGGCGATGCCGATCGCGGAGTCGACAACCACAACCAGGAGAAAGAGCGCGAGAAGCCCGGCATAGGGAACCGCGAAGCGCATCATGCGTCTCGCTGTACCTGGCTTTACCTTTTGCTTCAAAACCGACGCGTCCTGACCAAGGGAGCGCATCGATCCGATCATTCCCGCCATTCCCACAATATTTGCTTCGACTCATCTTACCTGGGAGCACCGGTGCTCAATTACCGTTTCGCAAGGCCGTGATGGGATCAACCGCCGCTGCCCTCCGCGCCGGATTCGCACTCGCCAACAACGCAGCGATTATGAGGCTCACCGCCGCAATCGCCAGCGTGAGCGGATCGTGCGCCGACACGCGAAATAATAGCGACGAAAGAAGCCGCGTAGTCGCGATCGAGGCAATCACGCCGACCGCCGCGCCGGCCGCTGTCCACTTTATCGAGTGCGCCAACATCATGCGCGCAATCCCGGCGGGTGTTGCTCCCAGCGACATGCGAATGCCAATCTCCTGCGTGCACTGCGTCACCAGATAGGC
>DATAYL010000111.1:0-3803 GCA_036272575.1 Bryobacteraceae bacterium
GTTTGCCTCCGGTCAATCCAACATGGAGATGCCGCTCGCCGGTTTCCCCGGAGCCGCTATAAAGAACTCCGCGGCGGAGATCAGCCAGGCCAACCAACCTGCTATTCGTCTGCTGCTCGTGCAGAAAAAAGCTTCGGCCTATCCGGTCAATGATCTAGACGGACCGGTCTCCTGGTCAATGTGCACGCCCGAAACCGCCGCGAAATTTTCCGCAGTGGCTTATTTCTTTGGGCGTGACTTATCCTCGCATGAACAGGTCCCGATCGGGCTGATTGATTCTTCCTGGGGCGGTACTCCAGCGGAGGCCTGGACCAGTTTGCCAGGCATCGCTGCTGACGCATCGCTGATGCCCGTCTTTTCGGCTTGGGCCTCCATGACCGCGCAGGAAGCGGACATGACCGCCATCCGTGAAGCCGAAAAACGCGCCGACGCCGAGGCACGGAGTAAAAATCAGCCCCTGCCCAAGCATGCCTGGCGTCCGGAATTCGCGTCCTGGGACCCAGCGTGGCTGTTCAATGGAATGGTGGCTCCGTTTCTCAACCTTCCGATTAAGGGCGTGATCTGGTACCAGGGTGAATCTAATGCGCCGCCAGAAAGAGCATTTCTCTATCAGAAACTGTTCGCAGCATTAATCAGCGATTGGCACGTGCAATGGCAGGATAGCGATTTTCCTTTTCTGTTTGTGCAACTGGCGAATTACAATGCGAGTCCGAGCGATGATTGGCCTGCCATACGCGAGGCGCAGCGGCGTGCGCTCTCGCTCAAGAATACAGGGATGGCAGTCGCAGCTGATATCGGCGACCCGGAAAATATTCATCCCGCCGACAAACAAGATGTCGGCCTGCGGCTGGCGCTGGCCGCTCGCGCCATCGCTTATCACGAAAATATCGAGTACTCCGGCCCCGTGTTTCGATCGATAAGCAGCGAAGGAAGTAACCTACGGATCTGGTTCGATCATGCCGGAGCCGGACTTGAAGTCAAGAATGGCGCGCTGAGCGATTTTCAGATCGCAGGAGACGATCGCAAATTTGTGGATGCTGCTGCCACAGTTGACGGGTCCACTGTCGTGGTAAACAGTCCGCGCGTCACCACGCCAAAGTACGTGCGCTACGGTTGGCAGAATAATCCGTCGCTCCATCTCTACAATTCGGCCAATCTACCAGCCTCGCCGTTCACTTCGGAATCGGCCAACTAACCGGGGCTGCCATCATGGTGCCAGTGTCCGCATTGCGCGCCAAAATTCTACAGAGCATTGCATTGCTTTTCTTCGTCGCCGCCGGTGTTTTATGCGCTCCTCTCCTCGGGTTCGAAGACGACGAACTGATTTTTGTAAATATCTTCTGGCATCCGAACGAATGTTTTTCCCGGCTGCCCCTCCTTGGCGGTCATGCCATCCCTATTATGGTAGTGAGTTACGCGGGCGCTCTCAAAACCTGGCTTTATAGCCCCTTACTGTTCTTCGCCGATCCAACAGTCTGGCTCGTCCGTCTGCCCGCCCTACTGCTCGCCGCCTTCACCATCGCTCTCACTGGCCGCCTGCTCTCGCTCATCGCCGGTTCGACCGCATCGGCGATGGCGGTATGCCTACTGGCGACTGATGCCACGTTTCTCCTCACTTCCACTTTCGATTGGGGGCCGGTCGTCCTGCAACACTTGCTGCTCGTCATTAGCCTTCTCCTGCTCATCGATTGGTACGGCAACCAAGACCATCGGCTACTTTTTTTCGGCGGTCTCGCGATTGGCCTCGCGCTGTGGGACAAATCGCTTTTTTTGTGGCAGGTGACCGGCTTGACCACGGCCTTCTTGTTTGTCGGCTTCGCCGCATTACGGGAAAGCTGGAATCGTAGAAACCTTTGGCTGTTTGCTCGCGGTGTACTGCTGGGAGCTCTCCCCTTGATCGCCGCAAACTTTCGGCACCACTTCGCAACCGTCAAAGATAACGGTCACGCGAGCCTCGCCCAACTCGCTCCGAAGGCAGCCTTCCTGCGTTCGGCACTTGACGGCCAGGCTGCTACGGCCTTTCTAGTCGATGGTGCGATCGCGAGCAGCGACCGGACCCGGCACCCGTTCGAAAGTATCGGTCTCGCGCTGAACCATGTCTTGGGCCAAGCTCCATCCTCATGGCGCTTCTATCCTGGCCTGATTCTTATTCTTCTTGGAATCTGTATCGCAAGAGGCACACAGCGAAAATGGATTCTCTTCTTTTTCGTTTCCGGCTGTGTGGCGTGGTTCCAGTCCGCAATCACCCGAAACGCTGGGAATGTCATTCAACACGCCGTCCTGTTTTGGATTACCTGGTATTGTGCTCTGGCACTGAGTCTGACCGCCCTGTTTACCTCGCCCGTCCGATATGTTCGCGCAGCGATCGTCTTGATCGTTAGCACGCTCTGCGTCCGTGGAGCTCTTGGTATTGGAGCCGACTATGGCGAATTAATCGCTCACCCAGGCACCTCACGCTGGACCAATGCCGACACCGCGTTAACTGATCTGCTTTTAAAGTCTGGCGTGAGACGAGTCGTCGAGACCGATTGGGGAATAAAGAATGTCGTCCGCGCCCGATCGGGAGATCGCATCGCAGTGGATAAGCAGAGCGCCGCGCTACACGCAGGTTCATTCGATGGGAACGTCTTCAATGGTTGTGCGGCCAGCGATTGCGTGGTGGTCGCGCACGCGCCCGGCAGATACGTCTCGGCCCCCGCGGATCTCGAGCAGACCTTTCGCAGGAATGGATTCAGCGAACTGGGCAAAACCCTTGTTTACGATACGCACGGCGTCCCGGGCTTTGAGTTATTTCATCTTGGAAGGCTGCCGAGCCAAGGTCAGACTCAAGGCAACTAGAAGATTCGCTCCTGCCGTTGCAAGCTGCCAAAGGTACCTATATTTGCGACGGAGAAAGAGAATAAATACTGATTGTCATTTCGGATGCCAAGATTGAACTGTCGCAACTGCACGCTGAAGCCGCAACAATTTGTGTTGTAGGAGCCTTGAATAAAATCGTAAAGGCGGTTGCCTGAAATTCGATCGTAATCTACCAGGCCGGCTACATTCCAACCGGCACGATTCGTGCTCCCGTAGCCGCCGCTTAGGGTCACCTGGTTTGCCTCGGGCAGCAGCACGGGGATGGTGGTAATGGCACTGTCCGAAACCGATCCAAACAGTTTGCCGTGTCGGACATTCAGACTGTACGTCTGATCGACAAACTTGCCGCGACGCGGATCGTAATCGGCGCGCCAGTTGAAAGAGATGAACGGGTAAGGGCTGACCGACAAATAGGAAACGACAGGCGAGCTGTTGCGTGGTCCGTCGAGGAAGGTAAAAGAGGTAAGCTCAGCCGCCTCCAGCACCACGTTTCGCGCACCCACGCCCGCGGGACCGGAGATCACCGCCCCGCCGAAGGTCGGGTCAAAGTAACGGGCCTGCGAAAGACGCCAGCTGAAGATCTCGTTTACGTTGCCACTCTTATCCTTCCGGTAGAGCCGATTGGTGATGGAAATAGTCGCCTGGTTGGTGTCCGACAAAATATCCGTTTGGTCGAAATGGATGATTTTATTGAAGGCATTTATGCCAGTCACGTACTCATACTGAACATCCGCTTCGATCACGTGCTTGAGCTTGGGGCCAAGATGCAGCCAGGCGGGCGGATTGTAGATCTTTTCAAGGGCCGGAGGTCTAAGGTCGAAGACGAAATCGGCGTCTTTGCGGAACAGACTCGCGTTCGAATAAGCGGCGTTCACGGTCGGGCTCGAGGGATTTGCAGCGGAGTAGATCGACTGGTTTACCGAGTAGGAATTGCTGTATCCCGT
>DATAYL010000112.1:0-5460 GCA_036272575.1 Bryobacteraceae bacterium
AACTCTAGGTTGCATTTTGAAGTGTGCAGTTACGGTGCCAAGTCTGATTCTGCTGCGTTGACTCCTGCAGCGTTGATTCTGCCTCGTTTGCCCGATCGCACTTATTAGGAATCCGTTGATTGGTGACGTCGGAGAGTACACCGTGTCGAAGGACGCTACACATTCATCACCTCAAATGCCTTACTTCTAGGAGATGTGCCATAACGTCTAAGTGTCCTGAGGTAGAAAAGGATTGAATAATGAAGGGGATGGGTAGATACTTCGGTATAGCCATCGGACGCCCCACGAAACCGCTCGAGGTGACAGCTGAGGAGAAAGAGAAACTTACGATCCTGACGCGTCGCGCGAAGTCGGCTCAAGCTATGGTAATGCGGGCGCGGATCGTGCTTGGCCGTGTGGAGGGATTGAGTAACGGCGCCTGGCCGAGAAGCTTCAGATTACCAGAGCGACAGTTTGTAAATGGCGGGAACGCTGTCGAGTGAATCGGCTGGAAGGGCTGCTGGATGAACCGGGGCCGGGTGCTCCCAGATCGATAACCGACGCACAAGTCGAACAAGTCGTCACCCAGACGCTGGAGTCGATGCCGGAAAACACCACGCACTAGAGCAGCCGGTTGATGGCCAAGAAAACCGGGCTCTCGCAGCCTGCGATCGTGCGGATCTGGCATGCTTTCCGATTGCAGCCGCATCGGGTGGAGAATTTCAAGTTTTCTAAAGACCCGCAGTTTGTGGAGAAAGTTCGCGACATTGTATATGAATCCACCTGATCGCGCGATGGTGCTGTGTGTGGATGAAAAGAGCCAAGTGCAGGCGCTGAACCGCACCCAGTCGATTCTGCCGCTGGCGCGGGTGTGCCGGCCCGGCAATCGCACGACTATAACGGCATGGCGTCACGTCTTTGTTCGCCGCAATGGATGTGGCGAGCGGAATCGCGATTAGCAGTTGCTATCGGCGGCACTGGCACCAGGGGTTCCTGCGATTTCTCAATTACGTCGATGCGAATCTCCCCGGCGGCTTCGACGTTCACCTGGTGATGGATAACTATGGGACGCATAAGGTGCAGGCGTGGCTCGCACGTCATCCTCGCTACCATGTCCATTTCACGCCGACCAGCGGAAGTTGGCTGAATCTTGTCGAACGATTGTTTGTAGAAGTCACCGAGCGCTGCCTCCGTCGCGGAAGCCATACGGCGGTTCGAGCGCTGGGCAAGCGATGCTCGATTATCTCGACCAACGGAATCGGAAGCCTAAATCTTTTGTGTGGACGGCGGATGCCGACCTGATTTTGGGCAAGGTCGAAAGACTTTGTAAACGAATCTCTAACTCAGGACACTAGCTGGATTTCTTGGAACGCGGAACGCACGGGCGCGGTCGTGGTGAACTCAACCAAAGCTATCGTTATTCTCACGGCGGCAGCCCTACCCACGTGCGCAAAACCCGCCCTGATCCATCTGGCGTGAGATTCCGCATCTCTGCATTTTGCTGATCAATGTCGTCCGATGAACCCCTAAACGTGCCGCAGCGCCGGCCCTGCCGCCCACGACCCATTGGCTCTCCTCCAGTGCTTTCAGAATATGGTAACGTTCCGATTGCCGTAAGGTCACGGGTTCTTCTTTACCGAATAGGCAAGATGTCAGGGGTGGGATTTGAAGTAACTCCCCGTGGGTCAGAATCACTGCACGTTCTATGAAATTCTGCAATTCTCGAATGTTTCCAGGCCATGGATAGTTCACGAGGGCGTCCATCGCATCCTTCGGAATGCTCGAGATCCGCTTTGACATCCGTGCGCTGTATTTTTCTACAAAGTGGCCTACCAGCAACGGAATGTCTTCGCGACGCTCGCGGAGCGGGGGAATGGTGATTGGAAACACATCAAGGCGATAGTAGAGGTCCATGCGGAACTGCTTGCCGGCAACAAGCCCCACGAGATCCTGATTCGTGGCCGCGACCACCCGTACGTCGACACGGCGCGTAATCGTGCTGCCCAGCCGCTCGAATTCTCGTTCTTGTAATACTCGCAGCAGTTTCGTCTGAAGATTCAAGGGCATGTCGCCGATTTCATCCAGGAACAGAGTGCCCCCATTGGCTGCCTCGAAGCGACCGAGGCGTTGTGTGATGGCGCCCGTGAAAGCGCCCTTTTCATGGCCGAAGAGTTCACTTTCGAGGAGCTCAGAAGGAATCGCCGCGCAGTTCAGTTTGATGAACGGACGTGGGCACCGTGAGCTGACGTTATGAACCGCACGCGCGATCAGCTCTTTGCCCGTGCCCGTTTCGCCCAGGATCAACACGGTGGAATCAGTGGGGCCTACCAGTTCCACCTGTTCGAGCACCGAATTAAGAGCCGGGCTGTTACCGATGATCTGCTCGAACCATCGGTTCTCAACAGCCAATTCCGCGAATTGGGGCCTTGCTAAAGTTGCCACATGAACCTCCCGCTATCATCTGGATCTCTTCTGATGCCGTGAGTTTTCACGAACCGCCCGAACGCGGTCGAGCAGCACTTCATCGTCGAATGGATTCAAACTGTATCTATCGTGAGGCGGGTGCATACGGGTCTACCATCCCAGAGTTGGTCGGTTTTCTGGCACCCGAACGGGGCCGCCGCTCGCCCCCCGAAATCGGGTGGATTAAGACCATCCCGCTATGAGATTCAAAGATTAGATATGGACAATACCGCGTCGAACCGCAACCGCCACGGCTGCGGTGCGGTCGTGGACAGAAAGTTTTGCCAGGATATTCTTCACGTGACCCTGAGCAGTCTCGTCGCTGATGTTCAGTTGGGCCGCGATCTCCTTGTTGCGCATACCTAATGCAACGAGATTCAGAACTTCTACTTCCCGTTCCGTCAGGCTTGGCTGGAACATGCGGTCAGTCAGTTTTTGGCCAACCTCCGGCGTCACGGGGCGGCTGCCGCCCGCTACACTGCGGATCACATCGATCATTTTTTCTGACGGCGTATTCTTCAGGAGATATGTAACTGCGCCTGCCTCCATCGCACGATAAATGTCCTCGTCCCCCTCATAGGTTGATAGGATCACGATTTTGGCGTAAGGGAATTCAGCGCGGATCGCGCGGATCGCATCGACGCCTCCAATAACCGGCATCTTCAAATCCACCAAGGCAATATCCGGTTCGTGCTGCCGATAAAGGTCCACCGCCTCTTTGCCATTCTGGGCGCAGGCAATCACGGACATGTCCGGCTCAGGGTCGATGGTTGCTGAAAGTCCCGCTCGAATCATCGGATGATCGTCCACTACCAGTACTCGAATCATGTGATTGCAAGCCTCCAACGCTTCAAGGACAACGGAACATCGACTTGGACTCGCGTTCCGTTTCCCGCTGAGCTAGTAATCTCGCAGGTCGCGTGAATTTGAGCGGCGCGCTCCTGCATGTTCTTTAGACCCCAGTGATCGGCTTTGCGCAGGCCTTCCTGCAAATCGAAGCCTTGTCCGTCATCGCAAATGGAAAGCCGCAACCATTTCACAGCATATTCGAGCACCACGCGAATCTGATTTGAGTGAGCATGCCGGACGGCGTTGTGAGTGGCCTCTTGCGCTATCCGCAGCAGTTCCTCCTCGAATTCGGCTGGGAGCGGACGCGGTTGGCCGACCAACTGGAACTCGCAGCGGGCCGTGGTGGAGGGCCCGATGCGCTCACAGAACTGCTGCAAAGTCACGGCAAGCCCTGGGCCTTCAAGGGACGTAGACCGCAGATTCCAGACTTGGACACGCGCTTCTTGAAAGGACGCGTCCACTTGCTCCCGAACCTTCCCAATCAGCGGGACAGTTTTTTCCGGGTGGTAAGCAACTTGCTTCGCGATGCCGTCAAGCTGAAGCGAAATGCCTGCCAGGTTCTGCAACAAATTGTCGTGCAGTTCTCGCGCGATTCGGGTTCGTTCCGCCAACCGCTCATCGAAGCGGGCAGTGATGGCTCTCGCAATCTGATGTAGCCGGTAATTATAAGCGGCCAGCCCGACCAAAAGGGCCACCACACCAAAGCTCACCCTGAACGACAAGGTTCCCCACCAAGGCGGTAAGATCTCAATACTAAGCTGCGCTCCTGGCTCGGTCCACGGGCCCCGGCTTGTCGCGCCTTGTACGCGAAACGTGTATACACCGGCCGGTAACGTCGTATAGGTAGCCAGACGCTCGTCGCTTCCGACTTCGTGCCATGTCTTGTCCAATCCTTCAAGCTTGTAGCGATAGCGGGTGGCGCCCGGTCTGAAATAGCTGAGAGCGGAGAATGCTAACGAGAAAATGCGTTGCTCATGAGAGAGCGTCAACCGGGTCGTATAGGTAATGGCTTTGCTTAGTGGAGAACCGGATCCGATGTCAACCGGACTCCCCGACAGCAGAAATTCTGTGAGAACCACTGGGGGGGTGTACGAAGTGCCCACGACTGTGTCCGGGTGGAAGAAAGTGGCTCCGTTAAAGCCTCCGAAGAACATCTCTCCACCTGGATTCTTGAAGCACGCGCCCCAGCCGGTCAAGTCAAGTCCCGGCAGTCCCTCAGCAGTCGAGTAACTCCTGACCCCCGCGGTCTGCGGATCGAATCTCGCTATCCCATTATTGGTACTCATCCAAAGGTCTTTGTGGTCATCTTCGAGGATGCAGCCCACTGCGTTGCCTGGGAGGCCATCCCGCCGCGTGTAGACGGTAAACGTACCGGTCTTTGAGTCAAACTTGTCGAGCCCGTTCTGGGTACCCACCCACATAGTGTCCGAACGATCAAAATGCACCGAGTTCACCCGGCTGTCGCTCAAGCTCCCGGAACGATTTATGTCGTGTTCGTACTTGGTCAACTGACCCGTCGCGGGATCGAAATGATACAGACCTGAGGAGTCGGTGCCAAGCCACAGCGCCCCCTTCCGGTCCTCGACCAGTTCAAGATAGGACATTCTCCTCTGGGGGTCGAGCTTATAAACGGTGAAACGTCCGGTCGCCGCATTGAAACGATTCAGACCATCGTCGGTGGCGACCCAGAGCGTCCCGTTATGATCGACGAGAAGACGTGTTACGATGTCGTTGCTCAGACTGTATGGGTCAGCTGGATCGTGAAGGTACGCCTTGAAGTGTCCCGTCCGTTGGTCAAGGCGGAGCAGCCCATGGTTATAAGTTCCAACCCAGAGAGTGCCGGAACGGTCTTCGCGAATCGCGATCACATCAGTTCTGGTTGCTGGTCCCGCCCTCCGGCGGTAGGAATTGTAGTGCCCAGCCTTACGGTCGATACGGTTGAGTGCTTCGGGCGTACCGATCCACAGTATTCCTTGGCGGTCCGCGTATATTGCGCCAACAAAGGGTTCGGGCGTACCCTCCGCGCTGGCGAGATGAGGAATTCTCTTAAACGGCAGAGGATTCGCCGCAAAATGGGTCACTCCCATCCTACCCAAGGCGCCCCAGACACTCCCTTCCCGATCCGCGAACAGGGTCTCGACATCGTTCTGAGGCAGGCTGTTAGGATCG
>DATAYL010000113.1:0-4734 GCA_036272575.1 Bryobacteraceae bacterium
CATCGTAAAGAGTGGGCAGATCGGGCCTCCGCAATTAATTGCAGCACAATTTGGTGTTGCGATTCCATTTGATCGCGATCATCGAGTCTATGCGCTTCAAGGGGGAGGGGCACTGTACGATTTAGGTGTTTACCCGGTTTCGTTGACGCAAATGCTCCTTGGCAGGCCGAAGGGCATCTGCAGCCGGTCACGCATCGGTAAGACGGGTGTTGATGAACAGTGCACGGCTCTTCTGGAGTATGAAGCAGGAAGCCAAGCCATGATAGGGGCGAGCCTGCGCGCAAACCTTTCCAATGACGCGCAGGTTTTCGGGACGGGGGGCCGCTGCAATCTGACGGGTGGGATTTATTTCCCGACAGGCTGTCACATTGAGATTAACGACTCTGCACGAAAGTCCGAGGAGCGCAGAGGGATCGGGCAGAAGGTGTGGTCGCGATTTGCACGCTGGGTTCCGCAAGGACGTGAGAAAAGATGGAGAAAGCATTCAATTCGCGAAGGATATGCATGCGAAGCTAGGGCAGTACATCGGAGTTTATTGTCAGGGAGCACAGAGTGCTCTGAGATGTCTCTGAACGATACGCTCGAAGTACTGGAGATAATGGACGAAATTCGCAATCAGTGGGCCTAGAAATCAAAAAAATCATCGAGGTCAGAGAATGCGGATTGCATTTGTAGGCTGTGGATATGTTGCAGACTTTTACATACAATCCTTGTCGAACCACCGAGAACTTGAGTTGGTGGGCGTGTATGACCGTGAAGAAGAGCGTCGCATGCGATTCTCGGTGCACTATCGGGCGCGCGCCTATGGCGCACTTGAGGAGTTACTGAGCGACCCCGAGGTGGAGCTCGTGGTGAATCTCACAAATCCTCGAAGCCACTACGAGATTTCCAAAGCATCGCTGGAACGCGGGAAACATGTGTATTCAGAGAAGCCTCTTTCCATGCACATCGAACAAGCACGGGAATTGGTCGAGATTGCCGAAAAGAATCGTCTGTTGCTGGCCTCAGCGCCGTGCAATCTGCTGAGCGAAACAGCGCAGACCGTCTGGAAGGTTCTGCGGGAGGGACGAATCGGTCGAGCGCGGCTGGCATATGCGCATATGGATGCTGGCCTGATGTTTAGGAACTACAAGGAATGGTACTCGAAATCGGGAGCGCAATGGCCGTTTGACGATGAGTTTGAGACCGGTTGCACGTTGGAGCATGTAGGTTACTACCTGGGGTGGTTAACCGCCTTTTTCGGGCCGGGCTTACGCGTGTCGAGCTTTGGGGCTGTCTTGAATGACACAAAAGGCTCCTCTGCCGATTGTGCGACGCCGGATTACACGGTAGGCAATATCGAGTTTGCATCAGGACTAGTGGCGCGCATCACATGCGGGCTGTATGGGCCCCGTGATCATTCACTCAAGATATTTGGCGATGATGGAGTTCTCTCGGTGCATGATTGCTGGGACTATCACGCACAGGTGTTTGTGGAGAATCGGAAGCCAAAGACGTGGTGGGAGAAACATCCGAGACGTGCACGCATTTTGGGCCTGGGCCGCCCGAATGTTCCTCTGGTTCACAAGCCCAAATTTGTATATTGCTCCAATGGGAGTCGGACGGACTGGTGCCGAGGGATCGCTGAGCAGGCAGAAGCTGTAGCCGAAAAGCGAGAATCGCGCCTGTCTGGTCGATGGTCCCTGCATGTCAACGAACTGGCGTTGGCGATCAGCAATGGATACAACGGGCCGATCCGGAGCACATTTGAGCCAGTGAAGCCCATGGCGTGGGGTTTATGAGTTGCATCGCTCTGAGAAACTGCTCACGGTTTCACGTTATCTTCAGAACTACTTCTCGATCTAGATATCCTCTGCTTATCTGGTTGTTTCAGCAGAATGCTACGGGATGTGGTTCAGTCATTATCAGGTAGCGTGGAGAAGTCGGAAGCGCTCCGTACCTGTGCGTAAGGCGTGGGCTTATGCACCGTCCCAAGGCCGAGCCGAGTCTGGAATGCAGCCATGGGTGTCCGGCGACGGTTGTGACGGAAGACAAACTCATCCAGATAGATTTGGAACTGATTCCGGCTTACACCGTGATGGGTTCCGTTGAGCCATTGCTGGAGGTTGCCGATCGCCCTATCGGCGAATGGCACCACGGATTTGGCTCCTTTGCGGAGGTCGCTTTGCAGGGGTTGGGTACGCGGAATATGCCGGAAGCCGGCTTGTTCAAAGCCGGTGAAGCTCTTCAGGCCGTCCGTGTAAACAATGGTACCCGGGGCCACGTTCTGTTTCAGAAAAGCGAGGAACGTCGCGCTCCTGAAATCCGGGATGACGGCCATGCGGACGCGCCCGCTCCTGCGGCCTCGTTTCTCCACGGCCACCAGAACCGGTGCGGCTTTCCGGCCTTTCCAATTGGCGGCGGCCCCGCAGGCCAGCCTGCGTTCCTCCCCACACTACCTATTGTGGCCTGCTGAAACAACCAGATAAGCAGAAGGCAGGTAATCGTTTTCCCTGTCCGGTAAATCATCCCGGCAGCATTCCCCTGGGAAAGTTTGAGTAGGCGACCCAATCCTCTCCGCCGGTAACTGACCGGTCCATCCCTTTCGAACACTCTCCATTACGGCTTTGCGAAGCGGGCCGTTCGGCGGGCCGGAAATTTATTGTCAAACGAATTCCAGAGCCAGATGAACACAGCCTGTGTTACTTTCTAGCAAACTATAGTGATAGGGCTATGGCACTATGAGGTGATGCAACCATAGTACCGATGGGCTCTTGCCTTCGCCTTGGAATGACTTATCCTTAGCCTTCACAAGAAATGGCAATGTGGACGGAGTGCGAGTGAGGAGCGAAAAAGACAACTCAAGTGGTGCCGAGCCGGCACTTGACGTTCGCAAACCTGCCGTAATCAACACTATGAGATCGACGCGATCGTTCGTTTATCGCGCACGGAAGAAGAGAAAGGCCGCGAAGGGTTTCACGGATTAGAGTCGGAGGGCTGGGTAAGTTCGCGCCAGTCAATCATTCTTTGATCCCGAACGCGGCACTTGAAGTGAATTTTGGAAGTTCGATTGAAAGACTTATGTTCTGCCTCTGCGTGAATCGGTTGTGAGATTGTCGGAATGCATAATGGCTGCGGATTCACTCCCCTTAACGGCGGCCGGGAAAAGCGTTCACGATTCCTTCGCCGGACAACTCAAGCTTAAGAACTGACGACCATGGGATGTAGCAGAACATTCACGGGACGTAATGCCAATTTTGTTGAAGCAAATTCGAACTAGGCTTCACTTTAGAAGTAGGGCGCGGTCGGAGTGATGAGTTTGGAACGGTTTTTCCGGCGTTGAGTTTCTGAAACGTAGCCGGGTGAAGTTTGGTTAAGTCGGAAAAATGGGCTGTAGCTCACAGGGCGAAGCTATGTTTAATGTCGCCGAGTTGAAGATCTGCCTAACACAGATGGTGGAGAGAAACGATGCTCGCTCCGCATGTCGTTAACGACACTCCAGGCAACCAAGACTTGTGCTGGTGGGCTCTTTATACGCGCCATCAGCACGAGAAAGTGGTGGCCGACATACTCTCCGCCAAAGGCTTCGAGGTTTTTCTACCGCTCTACGACTCCATACGTCGATGGAAGGACCGGCAGAGGCTGTTGTCGCTGCCATTATTTCCCTGCTATGTATTTATCCGCGGAGGGGTGGGGCGCCGTCTGCAGGTCGTGAACACCCCTGGCGTTCATATGATTTTGGCTCATGGAGAGCACTTTGCCGTTATCCCGGAAAATGAGATTCAGGCGATTCGCCGGACAGTAGAAGGACCTTTTCGCATGGAGCCACATCCTTTTTTACGATGCGGCGACCGGGTACGCGTGATTTGTGGCTCGCTTCAGGGCGTGGAAGGGATCCTCATTCGCAAGAAAAACCAGTTCCGGCTGGTGCTTTCCGTGGACATGCTGGCAAAGTCGGTAGCCGTGGAAATCGACGCGGCGGATGTGGAGTCGGTTTCGGAGCCAGCTGGCGGACGGGCCTCCGGCTTGTTTTGCGCCTCTGCGCGGAGTAGCACGGTCCTGGGCCGGCCGCTTGGCGTGAACTGAACTCGAGCAGCTGTTGACGGAGTAGTAATGAAAAGAAGTGTAAATCTCTTAAATTCTGCCGGGTTTCTGCTGATCGTGCTTACCGCAGTCTGCTCCATCGCGCTGCCCTCGCTGGCCCTTCAGACCTCCACAGCGGAAGCATCTATCGCTGACGCGTCCTCAGCCACGAAGCCTCACGATGCGGCATACAAGATCGGGAGCAGCGATGTGCTGGCGATCACGGTCTGGAAGGAGCCGGAGATTTCGCGATCGATCCCGGTACGGCCGGACGGAAAGATTTCTCTTCCGCTGGTAGGGGAACTCCAGGCCGCTGGACGCACGCCTTTGCAGTTGGAGCAGGATATTTCCGGAAAACTGAAGGCTTACATCACTAACCCGGACGTTAACGTCATGGTTCAGCAGATCAACAGCGAGAAGTTCAATGTCCTTGGCCGAGTCGCGCATTCCGGCTCCTTTCCCTTGTCCAGCGATACCACCGTGCTGGACGCCATCGCAACCGCCGGGGGCTTTCTGGACTTTGCTAAGCAGAAGGGGATCTATATTCTCCGGTCGACTCCCGGAGGCGGTCAGACGCGGCTTGCCTTCAACTACAAAGAGGTCATCAAGGGCAAGCATCCTGAGCAGAACACGAAGCTGCAACCGGGCGACACGGTAGTTGTGCCCTGAGAG